>JAJZLH010000024.1 GCA_021803575.1 Bacillota bacterium
CACTGGTCCGGCCGCCGATGCGTCAGGGCCTGACCCTCCATGGGCCATCGTAGCCGGTCGCCAGCGAGAGAGCTGTGCTGGGACTAGCGGCGGCCATCTGCCAAAGCGGAGGCCTCAGGGCGGCGGCGCAGGCGCAACATGGCAGCGATGCCGATGACTGGGCCGATGGCGAGAAGACTGAGTACGTGCGACCAGCCAAGGAGCGGCTCAAGCCGTGCCATCAGGTTGATGGAGAGCAAGGTGATCAGGAAGCCCACAGCCATCTGCAGTGTGAGAGCGCTACCTTGCAAGGCTGGCGGGCACAGTTCAGTCACGGCCACGGAGTACTGGGCCGAGTCTGCGATGACGCTGAGGCCCCAAACCGCCGCGACGGCGAAGGTCAGCCACGGGACCTGGCTATAGGTGAGGCCGATCACGAGGGCCATGGTGGCGCTCGTCGCCAAGGCGAGGGTAGTCACAGCGGTCCGGCCCCAGCGGTCAGCTGCCCAGCCACCGGCCAGGGCGCCGCCTAGGCCGGCTACGCCGATGGCGACAAAGCTGGCCGCACCGACGATGCCGACCAAGGCTCCGCCCGTCCAGAAGGCGGCCCAGCTGGCCAGCATGAAGGCGGGGACAAAGGCCCACATGGCATAGAGTTCCCACATGTGGCCCCAGTAGCCGATGCTGGCCAGCATCACGGGGCGATGGCGCAACACTGAGCCCACCCGGTCCCAGCGAAAGGGAGGCGGGTGAAAGGGGCCGGGCAGCTCAGGCACCACCCACCGCACCAAGATGGCGGCCACTGCCGCCAGTGCGGCACTGGCGGCCAGGACGGCCCGCCAGTTACCCACCAGTGGCAGGCCGAGCAGCAGGTGTGGCAGGGCCGAGCCGATGGTGAGGCCGCCGATGATGGCACCGACCGCCAGCCCACGCTGATGGGGGAACCAGTTGGCCACCCACTGCACGGCCACCGGATAGACGATGGCCAGGCAGGCCCCGCTCAGGGCGCGCAACAAGAACGGCAGCCAGCCGCCGCCCACCCAGAGCAGGGCAAGTGTGGTGCAGGAGGCGCCCAGGGAGCCCCAGGTCATCAGAGGGCGTGGCCGAAAGCGGTCCGCCAAGCCGATGGTGGCACTGCACAAAGCGCCGGCGACGAACCCCAGCTGCACGGAGTCGGTCAGCCAGGTCAGCATCGCTGGGGGGAGGTGCCAGTGCTGCATCAGGGCCTGGCCCACCACGGGCGGGCTGAGCCAGACGCTCACCGCCAGCACCTCGGCTGTCGTGATCCAGCAGAGGGCGGACCAACGACGCCGGAGGCCTTGGTGCGACGGGGGCAGCCGGATTGGCAGGTCCACGCTGCTCAACACTCGGTCCATCTGGTGCCGAACCAGGCCGTGGCGGGAGGGCGAGGTGCGGGCGCGACCACCCGCGGCCAGAGAAAAATGACCCTCTGCGGGAGTGGCTGCGTTGCCTGTCTCAGGTGCATCCGTCCTCTCGTGGCTGTGCCCGCACCCGCCGGGCCATCCCGAGGCGAGCGGCCACCGTCTGCGTGGATTCTTCCTCCTGCACGAGAGTCCCGCCTTGGGCCGCCAGCCATCTTGACACCGCCAGCGACCGCTCTAAAATCGGTGGCGGACACTAGCACTCACCTCGTGAGAGTGCTAACAATAGAGTCCGAAGTACAGGACAGGGGGGTTGGTGTGTGCTTAAGCCGCTAGGCGATCGCGTGGTGGTGAAGGTGTCGGAGGCGGAGGAGAAGACCAAGGGTGGGATCATCATTCCGGATACGGCCAAGGAGCGCCCGCAGGAGGGCGAGGTTGTGGCCGTCGGTCCGGGCCGCGTGCTGGACAACGGGCAAAGGGTTCCGCTCGAAGTGAAGGCCGGCGACAAGGTGGTCTTTTCCAAGTACGGCGGCACCGAGATCAAGGTCGACGAGATCGAGTACCTGATCGTGCGTGAGAGCGACCTTCTGGCCATCCGCTAGGATCGATCCACAGAAGTAAAGGAGGCAGTGAGATGGCAGCCAAGCAGCTGATTTTTGATACCGAGGCCAGGAAGGCGCTGGAGCGCGGCGTCAACGTCGTGGCCAACGCCGTCAAGGTGACGCTCGGTCCCAAGGGCCGGAACGTGGTGCTCGACCGCAAGTTCGGCTCACCGACCATCACCAAGGATGGCGTCACCGTGGCCAAGGAGGTCGAGCTGGAGGACCCGTACGAGAACATGGGTGCCCAGCTGTGCAAGGAAGTGGCATCGAAGACCAACGACGTGGCCGGAGACGGCACCACCACCGCCACAGTGCTGGCCCAGGCCATGGTGCTGGAGGGCCTCAAGAACGTGGCGGCCGGTGCCAACCCGATCTTCCTGAAGCGAGGCATCGACCAGGCCGTGGACGCCGTGGTGGAGGCCATCAAGGCCCGCGGCACCTCCGTTGAGGGCAAGGAGGACATCGCCCACGTCGCCGCCATCAGCGGCAACGACCCGGAGATCGGCGACCTGATCGCCGAGGCGATGGAGAAGGTAGGCAAGGACGGCGTGATCACCGTCGAGGAGTCGAAGGGCACCGCCACCACCGTCGAGGTGGTGGAGGGCATGGAGTTCGACCGCGGCTACGTCTCGCCGTATTTCGTGACCAACGCCGAAAGCATGGAGACCGACCTGGAGAACCCGTACCTTCTGCTCTACGAGAAGAAGCTCTCGGCCGTCGCCGACCTCCTGCCGGTGCTGGAGAAGGTGGCCAGAAGCGGCCGCCCGCTCCTGATCATCGCCGAGGACGTGGAGGGCGAGGCCCTGGCCACCCTGGTCGTGAACAAGCTGCGCGGCACCTTCCAGGCCGCGGCCGTCAAGGCGCCGGGCTTCGGTGACCGCCGCAAGGCCATGATGGAGGACATCGCCATCCTGACCGGCGGCACCTTCCTCTCTGAGGACCGCGGCATGAAGCTGGAGAACATCGAGCTGTCGATGCTGGGCCAGGCCAACCGGGTCAAGATCGCCAAGGAGAAGACCACCATCGTCGAGGGCAAGGGCGCCAAGGCCGACATCGACGCCCGGGTGGCCCAGATCAAGCGCCAGATCGAGGACACCGAGTCCGACTACGACCGCGAGAAGCTGCAGGAGCGCCTGGCCAAGCTGGCGGGCGGCGTTGCGGTGCTGAAGGTCGGAGCGGCCACCGAGACCGAGCTGAAGGAGAAGAAGCACCGCATCGAGGACGCCCTGGCGGCCACCCGGGCAGCGGTGGAGGAGGGCATCGTGCCAGGCGGCGGCTGGGCTCTGCTCAGCGCCCAGTCGGCGATCGACGGCCTCAAGCTGGAGGGCGACGTCAAGGTCGGCGCAGCCATCGTGCGCCGCGCCTTGGAGGAGCCGCTCCGCCAGATCGCCATCAACGCCGGCATGGAAGGCTCGGTGGTGGTCGAGCACGTCCGCACCGGCAAGGCCGGGATCGGCTTCGACGCCATGACCTCGGAGTACGTCGACCTCCTGAAGCGGGGCATCGTGGATCCGGTCAAGGTCGTCCGCTCGGCGCTGCAGAACGCAGCGTCGGTGGCCGCCATGGTCCTGACCACGGAGGCGCTCATTACCGAGTTGCCGGAGAAGAAGAAGGCCGCAGCCGCGGCTCCGCCCAACTACGGCGGTGACATGGACTTCTGATCCCCCGCTTTCCGGGCGGGCCCTGCCGTTGGGCAGGGCCCGCTGCGCGCGCCTGCGCAGCATTGCCTTACAATCGATGCAGAGAAGGAGGTTCCGCCATGTCCACTCCCCCTGCCGAGTCCGATCGACGGCCGATGGGCGCGGTGCTGGTCGGCGGGCACAGCCTGCGCATGGGCCGTGATAAGGCGCGTCTGGTCCTGGGCGGCCGATCTCTGGCCGAGCGGGCGGGGGAGTTGCTCCGGCCGCTGACCCGGACGGTGGTGTTCGTCGGTGGCGAGCCAGACGGCTGGCCCGGCCCGCACCTTCAAGACGCCCAGGCGGAGCGCGGACCCCTCGCCGGCGTGGTGGCGGCACTGCGGCAGGCGGACGTGCTGGTGCTGGCCTGCGACTTGCCGCACATCCCCCCAGCCTTCCTGGCCGAGCTGCTCCTGACCGACGGTGTGCTGGACGGTGCGCTCTACAGCGGACAGGCGGCGGGCAGCCAGCCCCTGGCTGCGCTCTACCGGCGCTCGGCCTTGCCGGCTGCCGAGCTGACGCTGGCCTCGGACCGGCCCAGCATGGAGGCGTTCGTCAGCCGCATTCATGTGCGCCGCCTGGACGATCTGGCGTTGCGGCAGCTGGGACTGGATGCCGGCATCTTCACCAACCTCAACCACCCTGGCGACTATCAGCAACTCCTGGCCATGGAGCACCCCCGTGCGTGAGGTGGCGGTCGAGGACGCGGTCGGCCTGGTGCTCGGCCACGATCTCACCCAGGTCATCCCTGGCCAGTTCAAGGGCGTGCGCTTCCGGCGCGGCCACGTGATCGAGGAGGCAGACCTGGAGACCCTGCGGGCCATGGGCAAGGAGCACGTCTACGTCTTCGAGCTGGCATCCGGCCTGGTCCATGAGCAGGAGGCAGCGATGACGGTGGTTGGCCGGGTGGCAGGGCAGGGCCTCGCAGCCAGCCGGCCGGAAGAGGGGAAGGTCACGCTGGTGGCCGTCTGGGACGGACTCTTCTGTCTGGACCGGCCGGCGGTGGACGCCATCAACCGGACGGGTCAGCTGGTGATTGTGACCCGGCCCCAGTGGATGCCGGTGCACAGGGGCCAGCGCGTGGCGGCTGTGAAGTGCGTGCCGCTGGCCGTGCCCGAGTCGGCTGTGGACGAGGCCTGCCGCCAGGGCGAACTCCTGTCGGTCCTGCCCTATCGGCTGACCCGGGCCGCGCTCCTCACCACTGGCCAGGAGGTTTACAGCGGCCGCATCGCCGACGCCTTTCGACCGGCCGTAGAGGCCAAGCTGCGCCCGTTCGGAGCCTCCGTGGTCCGCCACGCCCTCTTGCCGGACGACGGGCCCACCATTGCCGAGGCGATCCGGGAGGCCGGCGCCGATCCGGAGGTCGAGTTGATCCTGGTCACCGGCGGCATGTCGGTCGACCCTGACGACCGCACGCCGGGTGCGATCCGGGCCAGCGGCGCCGAGATCATCTCGCACGGCACCCCTGTGTTGCCCGGTTCCATGGCGGTGGTGGCCAAACTCGGCGAAAAGGCGGTGCTGGGCCTGCCCGCCTGCGTGATCGCCGACCCGGTGACCATCTTCGACCTGCTCCTGCCCAGGGTGCTGGCCGGCCAGATCCCGAGCCGGGAGGAGATCGCCGCCCTGGGCGTGGGTGGTCTTCTGGAGTGGCTGGTAGAGAACCATGGCGCTAGCAGCTGGGCATGGGACCGCTGACGCCGGAGGCGGGGGAGCGGCGGCTGCGGCTTAAGGCACGAGCGGTCGGCCGGGAGCGGGTACCGCTCGAGGAGGCCTCCGGGCGCGTCTCAGGAGCAACGGTCCGTTCCCCCATCGCCCTGCCCGCCTTCGACAACTCGGCGGTCGACGGCTACGCGGTGGCCGGCGGCCGGGCAGCCCGCCGGCAGCTGGTGGGGCAGGTCTATGCCGGCGACCCGGCCTGGGGCGCACTGGGCCCAGACCAGGCCGTGTTTGTGGCGACCGGCGCCACGGTCCCGCCCGATGCAGGCGTGGCCCGCCAGGAGGATGTGACGGTCGAGGGCCAGGCGGTGGTCTTTCGCCGTCTGCCTGCCCCGGGTGACAACGTGCGGCGGGCCGGCCGGGAGCTAAGAGTCGGTGCCACCGTCCTGCAGGGCGGTGAGCGCCTGGGCCCCGGGCAGATGGCGCTATTGAGATCCCTGGGCGTGGCGAGTCTCAGCGTGCGGCGGCGGGTCACCGTGACGGTGCTCTCGGTCGGCTCGGAGCTCCGTGAGAGTGGGCGCTCCAGCCGCGGCCTGGTCCGCAACACCAACGGGCCGTGGCTGGCCCAGCAGCTCAGCGCCCTGGGCTGTCTGGTCGCGCAGCGCACGCTGGGAGACGACGAGGCCCAGTTCCTCTCGGAGCTCAGCCGAAGCCTGGCCACTTCCGATCTGGTGCTAAGCACCGGCGGCGCCTCCAGGGGGCCGCGCGACTTCGTCCGCCGGAGCGGCGAGGCGCTGGGCCTCATGCCGCTGATCGACGGCGTCGGGATGCGACCTGGCCAGCCGTTGCAGGCATTCCTTGCCGAACGGGTCCTCTGGATCGCCCTGCCCGGAAACCCCTTGGCCACTGCCATCGGGTTTGACCGCCTGGTCCGGCCCACCCTGGCGACGATGGAGCGGCGGGCTTCGGAGGCGCGTGCGGAGCGGGCGCGTCTGGCGGCCTCGCTCGGCCAGAACCGGGCACCGGTGGTGCGCTACCTGCCCGCCTCGGCTGCGATTCGAGAGGGGCGGCTGGAGGTGACGCCGGCGGCCAGTGTGGACTCCGGAGCGGTGTCGGCGCTGCGCGCCCTCGGCGCCTGGATCAGGCTGGAGCCTGGGCAGGCGGCGCTGGCCGAGGGCTCAGAGGTGGCGGTCTGGCTGCGCGGGGCGATTGGCCCATGAAGGAGCTGCACGTGGTCGGCCGGTCTGGCGCCGGCAAGACCACGCTGATCCTGGGCCTGATCCGCCTCCTCCAGCGAGACGGCATCACAGTGGCTGCCATCAAGCACCACCACGGCGTGCTGAGTCCGCCTGGGAAGGACTCGGCCCGGCTCTTTGCGGCCGGCGCACCGACCGTCCTGCTGGCCGCCGACGGCATCCTGGAGATGGCCCAGGCCCCGACCCTGGCCGATGCCAAACGGCGGCTCGGCCCAGACCTGACGCTCCTCCTGGTGGAGGGCATCAAGGAGTACCCGGGGGCCAAGATCTGGGTCGGAGAAGGCTGCCCCCAGGCTGTGCCAGGGCTTTTGGCCGTGGTGGGCGGAGTGGGACCACCCGGCTTGAAGACGGTCGCCCAGCGCGACCCCGAGCTGGTCTACCAAGAGGTGGTCCGGCCCTTCCTTGGCCGAGAGGGCGATGAGTAGGCCGCCGCTCCGCCTCGAACACCACCTGGGCGAGCTCAGGCGGCGCATTATCACCTATCTGGTGGTGTTCTTGCCGGTGGCCGTCTGGTTCTTCTTCCACGCCACCATGCTCACCCACTTCCTGCTTCTGGCCAGCGGCGGCCGGGTGCACCAGCTGATCTTCATCGGCCCCACCGAGATCTTCTTCACCTACATCAAGGCGGCGCTGACCGCGTCTTTGATCGTCACCTCGCCGGTGCTCCTCTACCAGCTGGCGGCCTTCGTCTGGCCGGGACTGACCGTGTCCGAAAGGCGGCTGGTGGCGTCCTACGCACCGGCGGCCCTCGTGCTGCTGTGGATGGGTGCTGCCTTCGCCTTCTTCGTCTTCGCCCCGGTGGTGTTTCGCTTCCTGATGTCGTTCACCGGTCCCCTGGTCCACCCCATGATCACCTACTCCAACTACGTCGACTTCATCATCGGCCTGATCGTGCCCCTGGCCCTGGTCTTCGAGTTCCCGCTGGTGGTGATGACGCTGACCCGGCTGGGCGTCATCTCCTCCAGCTGGCTGCGCCAGAAGCGGCGGATGGCCATTTTCATCGTCTTCGTGCTGGCCGCCGCCTTCGCGCCGCCCGATCTCTTGTCGATGCTGGTGATGGCCAGCCCGATGCTGATCCTCTACGAGGCGGGCGTGTGGCTGGCCGTCCTGGCCGAGCGCCAGAGGCGGCGTGAACAGGAACGGGCGCAGGACCCGCCCGATCAGGGGTTATCCTCATAGATCAGATCCAGGCCCGAGGCTGTGCTTGACAGCCTAAACTCTCGTAGAGTAGTCTGTTACACAGATTAATCTATGGGAGGACTGACAGTGCAGATCGACGAGGCCCTGAAAGACGTTCAGCTGATCAGGCGGCTGGCCGAAGAAGCGCGGATGTCGGTGCGGGGCGGCGCCCCCTTCTTCGTGATCTGGGGGGCCGTCTGGGTGGTAGGGTACCTGCTCCCCTGGCTCGGCGTCGCCGGCGGTGCCGTCGGGCCTGTCTGGATTGGGCTTGACCTGGCCGGAGGCGTGGCGTCGTGGTGGGTCGGGGCCAGCCCACTCTGGCGGGCGAGGCGCGGTGGAGCGCGGACTAGGATGCCGTACCTGGTTCAGCAGTGGTTCTGGTCGGCCGTGATCCTGTTCGCCGCCGTCGCCGGGACGGTAGCCTTCTCCCTGCATGGGCGGGCGCTGGGCCTGGCCCCGCAGTGGACGGTCCCTCTGGTGGTGGGCGCCTGGTACGCGCTGGGCGGTGTGATGTTCAGATCCCGACTGTTCCTCCTGTTAGGGCTCTGGATCGGCCTGCTCTCCGTCGTTCTCCCTGCGCTCACGGCCGCCCCTGCGATCCAGCAGGCGGCAATGGGAGTCCTGGGTGGAGGCGCGATGCTGGCCAGCGGTCTTGGCCTGCTTCGCACAGCGCACCGTGGATGAGCCTCTGCTCCAGCATGTCGATGACACCATCCACGCCAAGGCGCGCCTGGCGATCATGACCATCCTGGTGCTGGAGGGAGGAGCAACCTTCAGCCGGCTCAAGCAGGCATCGGGGCTGACTGCCGGGAATCTGGGCGCCCATCTGCGGGTGCTGGAGGAAGCCGGCTACATCAAAGTCAAGAAGACGTTCGCTGACCGTAAGCCGCTGACAACCTGCCGGGCCACCGCTGCCGGCCAGGATGCCTTCAGCCGATATCTGGCCGCCTTGGAGCAGGTGTTTGAGGCTGCCAGGAAGGCCCGCCCCTGACGCCGGCTGACGCCAGCTGCGACGGTCGTGGTCGGTTGCGGGGTGGCGACAGCCTTTGCAGTCTGGTCTGCTACACTAGGCAGGCGGTGGCCCAAGTGCTCCGCGCTGTGGGGGCAGAGGTGGGGCTGGTGTCCCCCTTGGACTTCAAATCCAATGGCGGGCGCGTCGCGTCCGCGGTAGGTTCGATTCCTACCTGCTCCCGCCATCCGCGGCCGGCCAGCTCGCAAGGTCCGTCTGGAATATCCAGGCGGTTTAGCGGGCAAACGGCGGCCAGGGTCGCTTGTCCAGGCAGCCCGTCGGCCGTAGGCGGGCTGCCTGTCTGTGTTGCCTAGGCTGTCACAGCGTCGTGCCCATACTGGTCCAGCGCACTGACCCGGTTGGCCCACAGAGTGCAGGCCATGTGCGCGCCTGACTGCCAGGGGGGGTGTGAGCATGAGGACGCCGCTCCGACGCCGGGGGATCGCATGTCGTGGCCTCGGTGGCAGGCGTCAGGCGGTGCACCAGGTGCATACGACGTCGATAAATATGTACAAAGAGAGTAGTATGCCGAATACATAGAAGTATGCTAGAGTGAGGGCGGCCAAAAGGGGGAGATGCGCACATGAATCTCGGCAAGGTGCAGCCGCGGGGACAGGTCACGATTCCGCAGGAGGTTCGCCAGGCGTGCGGTATCGAGCCCGGGACTATCCTGGTGTTTGCCGTCCCGCGACGGGGTCAGCTGACGGCCAGAGTTCTTCCCAGGCATGCGTCGATGGGAGAGGTCGTGGCCAGGTTCGGCGCCACCGGATCGCTTGATCCGTCAGCGTGGGACACGGTCGGGGCTGACATGACCAGGGACGTGTTGGAGGAGCCCGAGCGCAGGGAGGGGCCGCCGGTTGGGTGAAGCGAGGACCCAGCTGGGCTGGCTGGAAGCCAATCTGTTCATCCACCCGCTGTTTGAGAATGACGCCCACGCACCGCGATGCCGGGCCGTGCTGGAAAGCGTGCTGGCGGGAGCCGCCGAGGGCTGGGTGGATTGGATCACGCTGCACGAGCTCAGCTATGTCTTGCCGCGGGTCCTGCCCGGGAGGTTCACCAGGCGCCAGGACGTCTGTGATTATCTGCTCGGGTATCTCACGTGCGAAACGGTGTTCGCCGACGACAAGGACACGATGATTGACACCCTGTGTCTTTGGGCCAAAGCCACTGCCCGATTTGGCGACGTCAGGCTGGCGGTTCTGGCGGAACGCCGGAAGATGGCGGTTTGCACCGTGAATGCCAGCGACGTTGCATCAGTGCCCAACACCTATCCCGGGTAGGCGATCGACACGCGGATCCAGCACGGTCGCCGCCGCGGCCAGGCAGGAGGGTTGGGAGCATCTGCCGGCTGGATGACAGCTGGGACCGGAGGCTGCCAGGATCTCGCAACTGGGGCGACGCGGCTCCTGCAGCAGATGGCCGCACCTCCCGGGAGATGCCGAGCGATCCATCACGGCGAACCCGGCGTCTTGCCCGGGGATGGCCAGAGCCGGAGTTGCCTGGCCCTCGGAGTGCGTGACTGACAAGGCCTCGCCGCCAGCTGTGCTATGCTGTGGCAGAGTTGGCGCCGGACCTGGGATCCAGCGGCGAGCGGACCATGCTCCGGCTACGGTCGATGTCGACCGGCACCTTCCGCTCACCCGCCACAGGTGCCTTGGGCCGGACCCGTGATGTGAGGAGCCTGCCATGCAAGACCACAGTCACCACCTCTGGCGCCATATCCGGCACTATTTCCTGACCGGGCTGGTGGCCATCTTGCCGGTGGCCCTCGCCCTGTATGTGGCCGACAAGATCCTGGTCTTTTTCGACGGCCTGGGCTCGCTACTGCCGGTCTCTGTCCGTTTTCCCGGGCTGGGCCTGATTCTCACCCTGGTCGTCATCACGCTGTTTGGACTCCTGGTCAGCAACATCCTGGGCCAGCAGCTGGTGCGGCTGGTGGAGTGGGTGCTGGGCCGGGTCCCGGTCATCCGAGTTGTCTATGAGGGCTCCAAGCAGGTCCTGAAGGTGCTGTTCGACCCCGATGCCAACAGCGCGTTCCGGGCTGTGGTGCTGGCGCCGTACCCCAGCCCGGTGTCCCTGGTGATCGGTTTCGTGGTCAGTGACGATGTGGTGCCCGGGAGGGTCGGTGTCTTCATCCCATTTGCGCCGCCCACCGGCGGTGTACTGCTCTTCTACGAGCCGGCGGCGCTGATTCCGGCCGGCATGAGCGTGGAAGAGGCGATGAAGATGCTCTTGTCCGGCGGCATGCTGGCACCGAGCGGACCGACGGCGGCAGGCAGACTGGCAAGAAAGGGGCAGGAGACATGAGCCAACTGGAAGAGGAGATCTGGCGGAGACTTGGCCAGGTGATGGACCCCGAGCTGCATCGGCCCCTGACCGAACTGGGCATGGTGGAGGCCGTCCGGCTACACCGCCAGGAGGTGACAGTGACAGTCAAGTTGACCATCGCCGGCTGCCCCCTGAAGGCGCGCATCGAGAGTGATGTCAAGGCGGCCCTGGCTGGACTCGAGGGTGTGAGCGCCGTGGTGGTCGATGTGACCGTGATGACCGCCGACGAGCGGCAGAAGCTGACCCAGGAACTGCGCCCGCTGCGGCACTCGTCGGTGACGCGCGACGGCTCCAGGGTGCGCGTGCTGATCGTCGGCTCCGGCAAGGGCGGCGTCGGCAAGTCGACGGTGGCGGTCAACCTGGCGGTGGCCCTCAGCCAGCTGGGCCGCACGGTGGGTCTCCTCGACGCCGACATCTACGGGTTCTCGGTGCCGCGCATGATCGGCGTCGACCGCCGGCCGGTGGTGCTGTCCGACGACATGATTCTGCCGGTGGAGGCGCATGGCATCCAGGTGATCTCGATGGGCATGCTGGTCGACGAGGGCACCCCCGTCATGTGGCGCGGCCCCATGCTGACCAAGCTGCTCGAGCAGTTCATGGGTGACGTGATGTGGGGTGAGCTGGACTACCTGGTGGTGGACTCGCCGCCGGGAACGGGAGACGTGGCGATCACGCTGGCCCAGCGCCTGCACCAGGGGCAGGTTGTGCTGGTCACCACGCCGCAGGCGGCGGCGGCCAAGGTGGCGGTGCGGGTCGGGGAGATGGCCAAGAAGGTCGGCCAGCGCCTCCTGGGCGTGGTGGAGAATATGTCCTACCTGCGCTGCGAGTCCTGCGGGGCCGAGAGCCGGCTGTTTGCTGGCGATGGAGGCAAGGAACTGGCTGAGGCTCTTGGCGTGCCGCTGCTCGGGCGCATCCCGGTCCAAGCCGAGATCTCGGCTGGCGGCGACAGCGGCCAGCCGGTGGCCTGGGCCCGGCCGGACAGCGAGGCGGCCCAGGTCTTCGCCCAGGTGGCCAGGGCCGTGGAGGCGGCAGCCTGGGAGGTGGCGGCGGCGGCGCCATGAGCTGCCGGCGCGTTGTGAAATAATTCCTGACTCCCGGAAAAGTCCCGTCCAGAGCCGCTTAGCGGACACGGGCGACGATTGACGCCCCTGACTGCCAAGGCTACAATCTGGATGCTCTGACGGCTCCCGGTGCCACCTGTGGCACCCCTTTGGACCGATGTGGGGAGGGATCAGGCGATGGCCGAAGACACCAGGCTGCGTTGCAGCATCTGCGGCAATCCGGTAGACGGGGACGGCGAGGTCTGCGCCGACTGCATCAGCGAGGGCCGAGTGGAGAAGGAGATGACCCGGCGCAAGTTTTTGCGCTCGAGCC
>JAJZLH010000046.1 GCA_021803575.1 Bacillota bacterium
GGCCTGAAGACGACCGCCAAGGAGACGATGCGCCAGGCCGGGGTGCCGCTGGCCCCTGGCAGCGACGGGGTGGTCAGCGATCTGGCTGAGGCCAGCCGGGTGGCCGAGCGGGTCGGCTACCCGGTGATGGTGAAGGCGGTGGCCGGCGGCGGCGGCCGCGGCATCCGGGTGGCCCGCCAGGAGGCAGAACTGGCCGATGCCCTGGAGCGGGCCGCCTCCGAGGCCAAGGCCAGCTTCGGCGACGGCGCCGTGTTTTTGGAGAAGTATGTGGAGGACCCGCGCCACATCGAGGTGCAGGTGATGGCCGACGGGCAGGGCGGGTACCAGGCCCTGGGCGAGCGCGAGTGCTCCCTGCAGCGGCGCCGGCAGAAGCTGGTTGAGGAGGCGCCCAGCTCGGCGATCAGCCCCGCCCAGCGCCAGGCGGTGAGCGAGGCGGCCCTGAGGGCGGCGGAGGCGGTCCAGTACGTCGGCGCCGGCACCGTCGAGTTCCTGTTCGACCCGGCCGATGGCGCTTTCTACTTCATGGAGATGAACACGCGCATCCAGGTCGAGCACGGCGTGACAGAGCTGGTCACCGGCGAGGATCTGGTCAAGCGTCAGATCCTGGTGGCCAGCGGCGAGGCGCTGCCGAGATCGGGCTGGGAGACAGCGCTTTTTGGCTGGGCCCTGGAGTGCCGCATCAACGCCGAGGACCCGGATAAGGACTTTCGACCCTCGCCGGGCACCATCACCCGTTTTCAGCCGCCCGGCTTCACCGGCGTGCGGGTGGACTCAGGCGTCGGCCAGGGCTCGACCATCACTCCGTATTACGACTCACTGGTCGCCAAGCTGATGACATGGGGCCGTGACCGCCTGGAGGCGATCGCCCGCATGGAGGCCGCGCTGGGCGATTTCCGGGTGGAGGGGATCGCCACCACCATCTCGCTGCACCAGAAGATCATGGCGGACCCCGACTTCAGGCGGGGAGCCATCCACACCAACTTCCTGGAGCGGCGCTTCCCAGGTGCCTGAGCCGGCCCTGCTATAATCGGCTGAGGGGGCCTGCTGGGTGGCAGACGAAGAGGGTCCGGTCAAGCCGGAGGACACACCGCCGGCACTGGAGATTCGCATCGCCGACGATGTGGTGGCGTCCATCGCCGGCATGGCGGCCGCCGAAGTGCCGGGCGTGTTCGGCATGGCCGGCGGGCTGGTCGGGGATCTCAGCGAGCGGCTGGGCCGGCGCAACTGGCAGAAGGGCGTCAAGGTCGAGGTGCAGCAGCAGACGGCCACCATCGACCTCTACCTGGTGGTGCTGTACGGCAGCCGCATCCCCGAGATCGCCCAGAAGGTGCAAGAGCGGGTCCGCCAGGCGGTGGAGTCCATGACCGGCCTGAAGGTGAAGGCGGTGGACGTGCACGTGCAAGGCGTGAGCAGCCCGGACGACCATCCAGGTGCAGAGACGGGAGGACCACCTTGAAGGCGATCTCCATCATCGACCGGGTGATTCTGGTGCTGTATACGATCACCCTCGGCCTGGTGTCAGTGGCCATGATCCTGATCGGCTTCGGCTGGCTGAACCCGTTGCGCTTTCTGGACCGGCTGACCCTGGCCGTGAGCGGCCGCCTGACCGTGGCGGTGATCGGGGCCATCCTGCTGGTGATCAGCGTGCGCCTGGCCTCGGTCGCCTTCGCCGGCGGCTGGCGGCGACGGCACATCGTGCACCAGCTGCCGATGGGGCGGGTGCGCGTCTCGCTGCCGGCGGTGGAGGGGCTGGTCAAGCGCTTGGTGAAGGCACACGCCGGGGTGCACGAGGCCACGGCCACCGTGCGCATGGGCGCCAAGGGTCTGGTGGTGGCGGTGCGCACCGCCGTCGGGCCAGAGGTGGAAATCGCCACCCTGTCCGACGAGCTGCAGCAGGCCGTCCGGTCCCAGGTCAACCAGGTGGTGGGAGTGGGGGTGGAGCGGGTGTCAATCGACGTCGACCACATCACGCCGGCGCACAGGGCCACCCGCGAATCGTCGTGAGTCCGCTTCGGGCGTTGTTCCATCAGCACCCCTTTGCGGTGCTCGGGCTGTTCTTCGGCATCATCTTCGCCCTGCTCATCCTGCGCATGGGCTTTCTGGCAGCGCTCTTCCTCTTCCTGATGGGTGCGTTTGGCCTGTGGGTGGGACGCCAGTTCGACCCGGACGCCGCCGGCGAGACCCAGGATGTGTTCGAACGCCTGTTCGGGCGCCGGGACCGGGACTGACATGCCGAGGAGGCGTTTTCGCAATCTGGCGCTCAGTCTGCTCTTCGAGATCGATCTCGGCCACGCTGATCCCAAGGCGGTGCTCGGGCGGGTGGAGGAGGAGGCGACGCCAGCCCACCGGGCCGCCCTCACGGCCGTGCGGGGCGTGCTCGCCAGCCAGGCGGAGCTGGATCAGGTGATCTCCGAGCTGGCCCGGGACTGGGCGATCGAGCGGATGCCGCCCGTGGACCGCAACATCCTGCGCCTGGCCCTGTGGGAGATGCGCTCCGGACAGAGCCCGGCGGTGGCCATCAATGAAGCGGTCGAGCTGGCCAAGGCCTATGCCGCCGAGGACAGCCCGGGTTTTGTGAACGGCGTCCTGGCCGGTTATCTGAAGCGGGAGGCGGATGTATTTCGTGGCTGAGCGCATTGACGGCCGACTGAGAGCAACCGAGGTGCTGGCCGAGGTCGGCGCCAAAGCCGCCCGTTTCACGAAGAGGGCGGGACGGCCGCCCGGCCTAGCCATCGTGCTGGCCGGCGACGACCCGGCGTCCTTGTCCTACATCCGGTCCAAGGAGCGGGCAGCCGAAGGCGCTGGACTTTACTCGGAGACGCACCGCCTGCCGGCCACTATCGAGGAGGGCGCGCTGCGCCGCTTTGTCGCCCGCCTGGCCGAGAATGAGCGCCTGGACGGCATCCTGGTCCAACTGCCATTGCCAGGGCTGCTGAGCGCGGATGCGGTGCTGGCCGAACTGCCGCCCGACAAGGACGTGGACGGCTTCACCATCTCCAATCAGGGCCGGCTATTGGCCGGTCAGCCCGGGCTGCGCCCCTGCACGCCGCTGGCCGTGATCGATCTGTTGAAGTGGCACCAGGTGCCGCTCGACGGCGCCCACGTGGCGGTGGTGGGGCGCTCCAGGACGGTCGGCCGGCCGCTGGCCCTGATGCTGCTCCAGGAAAACGCCTCGGTCACCGTCCTGCACTCGCACAGCCGAGACCTTGGCGCCCTGGTGAGGGCGGCCGAGGTGGTGGTGGCCGCCGCCGGTCAGCCGCGCCTGGTGCAGGCCGAGATGGTACGGCCGGGGGCGGTGGTGATCGACGTCGGCATCAGCCGCGAAGACGGCAAGCTGATCGGCGATGTCGACAGCGGTGTGTCGGCTGTCGCCTCTGCCCTCACCCCGGTGCCAGGCGGGGTCGGCCCGATGACGGTGGCCATGCTGATGGCCAACACGGTGGAGGCGGCCGAGTGGCACTGCTGAGCGTCTCCGAGCTGAACCGGGTGGTGCGCGAGCTCCTGGAGGCAGAACCCCTGCTCCAGGGCGTGATGGTGCAGGGGGAGATGGCCAACGTCCACCTGCACAGCTCAGGGCACCTCTACTTCTCACTGCGCGACGCCCAGGCGTCGGTGCGGGCCGTGATGTTCCGCACCCAGGCCCGCCAGCTCATCTTCTCGCCCCAGGACGGCATGCAGGTGCTCTGCCTAGGCCGGGTCTCCCTCTATGAGCGCGACGGCAGCTACCAGCTCTACGCCGAGACCCTGGAGCCGGCCGGCGTGGGGGCGGAGTACCTGCGCCTGAAGCAGCTGAAGGAGAAGCTGGAGCGGGAGGGCCTGTTCGCTCCCGAGCGCAAGCGGCCGCTGCCGCTGTTGCCCAGCCGGCTGGGGATCGTCACCTCGCCGACTGGGGCCGCCATCCGGGACATCATCAGCGTGGCGCGCCGTCGCTATCCAAACCTGGAGATGGTGGTGGCACCGGTTCAGGTGCAGGGCCCAACCGCGGCCGACGAGGTGGCAGGGGCGCTGGTCCAGCTGGCCCATAAGGGTCGGGTGGACGTGATCGTGGTCGGCCGGGGCGGCGGCTCCCAGGAGGACCTGGCCGCCTTCAACCAGGAGCAGGTGGCCAGGGCCGTCGCCAGCTGCCCAGTGCCGGTGGTGGCTGCTGTCGGTCACGAGACGGACACCACCCTGATCGACCTGGTGGCGGACCGGCGGGCGGCGACGCCGTCGGCGGCCGCCGAATTGGCGGTGCCGGTGGTGGCCGAATTGAGGCTTGGCCTGGAGGTGGCCAAGGGCCAGCTCAAGGCGGGCCTCAGCCACCGCTTGGACCTGGGACAGCGCCAGGTGGCCGGTCTCCTGGCCCGCCGGGCGATGAGCCGGCCGGCCGCCATGGTGGAGGTGCGACAGGAGCGCATCCTCCGCCTGGAGAAGGACCTGGGCCGGGCCTCCTGGCGCCGACTGGAGACGGCCAGAACCCGCCTCACAGCGCCCTCGGGCCGCCTGGAGGGACTCTCGCCGCTGGGCGCTTTGCGGCGCGGCTTCGCACTGGTGGAACACCAGGGCGGCGTGGTGCGCAGTGCGAGCGCACTGGAAGAGGGCGACCTGATCCGCACCAGGTTCGAGCAAGGCGCGATCGAGAGCCGGGTGGAGAGGGTGGAGACGTGAGTTTTGAAGAGTCGGTGGACCGGCTGGAACAGATCGTCAAGCAGCTGGAAGACGGCGACCTGACCCTGGAGGCGTCCTTGGCTCTGTTCGAGGAGGGCGTCGCCCTGGCCAAGAGCTGTCAGGCCATGCTGGAGGCTGCCAGCGGCACCATTGAGCGCTTGGTCGGGGAGGGGCTGGAGCCCTGGTCCGAGCCGCCGCATGAGTGAGCAGGCCCTCCGCACCCTGTTTGAAGACTACCTCGGGGCCCATCTGCCGCAGGGCGGCGTGGTGCGGGAGGCCATGGCCTACGCACTAGGCGGCGGCGGCAAGCGCCTGCGCCCGCTCCTGGTCCTGATGGCGGTGGAGGCAGCCGGCGGCTCGGCCGAGAGCGCGCTGCCGGCTGCCCTGGCGGTGGAGGCGGTGCACACCTACTCCCTGGTGCACGATGACCTGCCGGACATGGACAACGACGACTTCCGTCGTGGCCGGCCGTCCTGCCACCGCACCTTCGGGACGGCGGTGGCCATCTTGGCCGGGGACGGGCTGCTCACCTGGGGGCTAGGCCTGATGGCGGATCCGGACCTGCGCCGGGCCCATGGCGACCGGGAGTGCCTGGAGTGCCTGGCTGTGCTGACCGCGGCGATCGGGGATGCCGGCATGGTGGGCGGCCAGGCCCTGGATCTGGGCTTCGGCGACGCCAGCCGGGAAGAGATCGATCAGCTGAAGACCGCCGCTCTGTTCGGGGCGGCGGCGGAGGTGGGGGCGATCCTGGGCGGGACGGAGCGGCTCCGCCAGCCCTTACGAAACTTCGGGCAGGCCCTGGGCCGAGCCTTTCAGGCGGTGGACGACCGATTGGATCTGAAGACGGCCGACCCGCTCCTGACCGGGCCGCTCCAGGCGGCGGCCGAACGCCACTCGGCGGAGGCGCTCCGCCAGCTTTTGCTCCTGGGGCCAGCCGGCCAGGAGCTGGCCGGCCTGGTGGCCCGCCTCAGCCAGCGCCAGGCCTAACGGACCGGGCGTCTTCGAACACGGTATAATGGGCGGACGAGGCGAGGTGATGGATCGGTCCAGTTGGTGGTGCGGTATCCTAGTCGAAGCCATCTTCTCCCAAGGCGGGCCTAAAAATCCGTCGACAGGCACAGCGATGAAGTTCCTGGTGTCGGCTTCGGACGCCCAGTCTGGGGTTGGTGCTGGGAGTTAAGGCGCCGGGACAGCCCGCAATGGCATGCGGACACTGGGCCTGGTGCCGCGGAGACCCGGGTGCGCCGGCGGCCGGCCTAACGGTTGACTGGGGGTCCGGGGGATGAACCTGCATGAGGTGCTGAACATATGGCGAGGCGTGTTGTGCAGCGTAGCCTGCCTTGCGCGTGGCGGGGAGAGGGGGCCGAGGAATCGGCCGTTGAAACCCGTGATGCAACAGAGGCTAAGAGAAGACGGGTGACGTGAGGAAAGCTCCTAGGCCGTCGGCCCTCGGGCCGGCCGGACGGGGATTACAGTGTGGCTTCAGTGGCAATCTAGCCCCATGGCCGGCGACGCCATGGACCGGAAGTAAAGGGGAACCGCCTTGCCGGCGACGGGAAGGTTTCTGGGTGGGAAAGCCTGCTAGACCTAAACCGCAACGTTTACCTGACCGGTGCCACCAACTGCTCCTTTGCACAGCTCGTCCCGACTCCCATACAATGGGGCAATGACCATGCCCACTCGGGCCCCTTAGGGCCGCCATGAGCAGGCGCCGCCCCTGGTGGAGCGAACTCCCATATGGACGGGCCGTGCGCATCGCCGGCGCCGCCCTCTTGGTGGGAGGGCTCTTGGCTCTGCCCTCTCAGCTGGCCGAGCCCTTGTTCGCACCGGCGCTCGACCTGGCCGTGGTGGCCACCGTGGTGGCGATTGGGGTGGCCTGCGACATGGTGGGCGTGGCATCGACCAGGGCCCATGAACGGCCGTTCTTGGCCAGGGCGGCCAAGCGGGCAGCCGGTGCCCGCCAGAGCCTCTATCTGGTGCGGCACGCCGATACGGTGGCCACGGTGATGTCGGACCTGGTGGGGGACACCACCGGAACCGTGGCTGGCGCCCTGGTGGCGGCGATGGCCGTTCGGCTGGCCGACCCCAGGTCGATCGCCGTGGTCACTGCCATCGCCGTGGGCGTGCTCTCCGCCGTGGCGGTCGGGCTGAAGGCGCTCTCCAAGAACCTTGCCGTGCACCGGGCGGACAGCGTGGTGTCCTTTGCCGGACGACTTCTGGCCACCGTGGGCTTCGATCCGCCCCGACCGAAAGGGTGAGTGCGATGGCGCTACTGGATCAGATCAAACAGCCGCACGATGTATCCCAGCTGTCGGCGGACGAACTCGAGCGCCTGGCCGAGGAGATCCGCCGGCGCATCATCGATGCGGTGTCCCACAACGGCGGCCACCTGGCCCCGCCGCTCGGCACGGTGGAGCTGACCATCGCCCTGCACGCCGTCTTCGAGTCGCCCCAGGACCGCATCATCTGGGACGTCGGCCACCAGGCATACGCCCATAAGCTTCTGACCGGCCGCGCCGATGCCTTCCCCTCCATCCGGCGCAAGGGCGGCCTCTCTGGGTATCTCCGGCGCAGCGAGTCGGCGCATGACTTCTTTGGCGCCGGCCACGCCTCGACTGCCATCGCCGCCGGTGTCGGCATGGCCAAGGCCCGCGACCTTCAGGGCGGGCACGAGCGTGTGGTAGCGGTGGTCGGAGACGGCGCCATGACCGGCGGGCTCGCCTACGAGGCGCTCAACAACCTGGGCCACCTGGAGACGCCGATGATCGTGGTGCTGAACGACAACTCCATGTCGATCTCGCCCAACGTCGGCTCCATGTCCCGCTACCTGGCCAGGCTCCGGGCGGCGCCCTCTTTCGGCCGGCTGAAGAAGGCCGTGCAGCGCACCCTGCGCCACCTGCCGCTGGTGGGCGCACCGCTGGTCGGTGCCGCCGGCAAGCTGAAAGAGGCGATCAAGCTGACCCTGGTGCCTGATGCCGGCGCCTTCTTCGAGGAGCTGGGCGTCAAGTACTTCGGACCCTTCGACGGCCACGACATCCCTTCGCTGGTGGCGGTGTTCGAGCTGGTCAAGGACACCGAGGTGCCGGTTTTGGTGCACGTGGTGACCCGCAAGGGCAAGGGCTACCCATTCGCCGAGGAGGAGCCAGGGAAGTGGCACGGTGCGTCGCCCTTCGATCCCAGCACCGGCAAGGGTACGGGTCAGAAGTCTCCGCCCAAGTGGCAGGACGCCTTCGGGGAGATTCTGGTCCGGGTGGCCAAGGAGGACCCTAGAGTGGTGGCGATCACGGCCGCCATGAGCGACGGAACGGGCCTGAACGCCTTCGCCCGCGAGCTGCCCGAGCGCTTCTTCGACGTCGGCATCGCCGAGGCGTACGCCGTGACCTTCGCCGGCGGCCTTGCCACCCGCGGCATGCGCCCGGTGGCGGCCATCTACTCCACCTTCCTGCAGCGGGCCTACGACCAGATCATCCACGACATCGCCATCCAAGAGCTGCCCGTATTGTTCTGCATGGACCGGGCGGGTCTGGTCGGGGAAGACGGGGCCACCCACCAGGGCCTCTACGACCTCGCCTACCTGCGTTGCATACCGAACATGACGATCGCAGTGCCACGGGACCGGGAGAGCCTGGAGACGCTGATCCGTGGCGCCTTGCAGGTGGACGGGCCGGTGGCGCTGCGCTACCCGCGGGGCGAGGCGGCCAGTCAGGTGGGCGGCGCGGCGCAGGCACTGCCCTGGGGAGCGGGCGAAGTGCTGCGAGAGGGCCAGGGTGTTGCCATCCTGGCGCTCGGGCCGATGGTGGAACTTGCCCTCGAAGCCGGAGAGATGCTGATGACGGAGGGCGTTCAGGTGACGGTGGCGGACGGCCGCTTTGTGAAGCCGTTGGATGCCCGGCTGATCCGCGACCTGGCTGGTCGCCATGACCTCCTCTTCACCGTGGAGGAGGGGACGGCCATGGGCGGGTTCGGCTCCGCCGTGCTGGAGTTGGTGGCGGCGGAGCGCCTGGACTGCCAGGTGCGGATCTGGGGCACGCCCGACCGCATGATTGAGCATGGCTCTCGCCAGGAGAATCTGGAAGAGGTGGGGCTCACCGCCCGGGCCCTCGCTCAGGCCATCAGCCAGGCGCTGGGCAGTGCCCGCCACGCCTCCTGAGCGAGGACGAACCCGGCAGCCGGGGTGGTTAGAGACGATCAGCCGGCGGTGACCCGCCCAGAGGTGAGGCGGGCTGGGCCAGGCGGTGCAGCACCGGTGGCGTCAGGGTCAAGAGGCTCCATGAGGCCGGAGGCACCTGACCGATCCGCACCCGCTCTCGAAGTGGCAATCCCATGGCCAGGCAGGCCAGCGCCAGGATCACCCCGGTGTGGGTGACCGCCACGATCTGCGCCTCTGGACTCTGGGCCAGGGCCCACTGCCGGACGCGCCCCGCCATGCGCCGGTACGGCTCGCCGCCCGGCGGGGCAGTGTCCACGGTGTCGGCCAGGTAGGCCTGCCACTGGCTGGGGAAGAGGGCCTGGCACTCCCGGGCGGTGAGCGCGGAGAAATCCCCCAGGTCGACCTCGGTCAGGGCGGGTACCACCTCGACCGGAAGGCCGAGAACCGGTGCCATCAGCCGGGCGCTTGCCAGGGCGCGGCCAAGCGGGGAGGCCACGAGGCGGGTCGGCCGGAAGCGGTGGAGCTGCTCGGCCGCCTCCCTCAGGGCCCAAGGCGCCGTGTCGGCGAGGGGCACCTCAGCCCTGCCCCACCAGCGCCGTTCCAGCTCAGGCGGCGTGGCGCCGTGTCGGACCAGGAACAGCATGGCGACTGTCCTCCTTGACGCCGAGCCCAGCGCTGCCGAGGTTTCCTCCTTGGTTCGCGGCGTGCGGTTCGGTTGTGAATCCTGCGTGCGTAGAAGGAGAGGGTCAGGCTCGCTGGGAGCCTGACCCTCTGCACTGGTCCCAGCCGCTTAGGTGTACTGGACGCGCGGGTCGACGAAGGCGTAGAGCAGGTCGGCGATCAGGTTGCCGGCCACGGTCAAGGCGCCCACGATCAGGACGGTGGCGAGGACGATCGGGTAGTCGTGGTTGATGACGGCGTTGTAAGTCAGAAGACCCATGCCCGGATAGTTGAAGACCTCTTCAATGAACAGATTGCCAGCGAACAGGCCCGGGATCGAAAAGCCGACGAAGGTGATGAGCGGCAATACAGAGTTCCGAAGGCCGTGCTTGAAGAGCACCACCCACTCGGACAGGCCCTTGGCCCGCGCCGTTCTGATGTAGTCCTGAACCAGCGTCTCGGTCATGGCGGTGCGCATGTAGCGGCCCCAGCCAGCGACGATCAGGAGGACCAATGTGATGATCGGCAGGGCGATGTGGCTGATCCAGACCGTGAAGCCGACCGGCGGCTGCCCTGGGTTGGCCAGACCGCCCGGCGGGAACCAGCTGAGGTAGAAGGAGAAGATCATGATCATCACCAGGCCGAGCCAGAAAGTGGGCATGGAGTAGAAGAAGTAGCTGAACGAGGTGAGGGCGTGGTCATCCCACTTGTTGACCCGCCAGGCCTGGTAGGTGCCCATGGCGATCGAGATGATGTGGGCGACCACCACGCCGATGCCGATGATGGCCAGGGTGCGCGGCAGGGCCACCGAGATCAGCTGGGCCACCGTCTGGTTCTGGAAGTAGGAGATGCCGAGGTTGCCCTGCAGGACCTGCCCCAGCCAGCGCACGTACTGGATGGGGAGCGGCAGATTCAAGCCGTACTCGGCGTTGAACAGGGCGACCAGGTGCTTGGAGGCCTTGGGGCCGAGCATGGTGTAAACCGGGCTGCCCGGCACCAGGTGGATGATCAGGAACGAGATCATGGTGACACCGATCATGGTGGGGATGGCCTGGAGCAGCCGGGACAGCACGTACTTCAGCATCTCAGGCCCGCCCCTCTCTCAGCCGGGGATCGAAGGCCGCCCGCAGCGCGTCGCCAATGAAGTTGACGCCCAGCTCCACGGCCACGATGGCGAGGCCGGGCGGATAGATCAGCCACCAGGCGTTCTGGAAGATGTAGTTGGAGCCGTCGGACAGCATGCCGCCCCAGTTCGGCGTCGGCGGCGGCAGGCCGAGGCCCAGGAAGCTGAGGCCGGCCACGGTCAGGATGGCGGTGCCGACGGCGAAGGTGGCGGTGACCATCACCACGCCCATCACGTTCGGCAAGAGATGGCGGAGCATGATCCGCCAGTTGCCAGAGCCCAGTGAGCGCGCCGCCTGCACGAACTCGCGCCGCTTCAGGGTCAGCACCTCGGCCCGGACCAGACGTGCCGTACCCAGCCAGCCCAGCAGCGAGATGACGGCGACCAGAAGCAGGGCGCTCGGTGAGAAGATGGAGTCGACCAGGAGCAGAATGTAGAGCCCGGGCAGGGCGAACAGGATGTCCACGATGCGCATCAGGATGGCATCCAGCCAGCCGCCAGCCAGGCCTGAGATCAGTCCGTAGAGTGTGCCCAGGACAACGGTCAGGAAGCCGGCGGCAAAGCCTACCTCCAATGACAGCTGGCCGCCCAGCATCAGCCTGGCCAGCTCGTCGCGGCCCAGAGCGTCGGTGCCCAGGAGGTGACCGGCGGTAGGCGCAGCAAAGGTGTCGAGCAGGTTGGGCGTCTCCGGGCTGGTGTGGTAGATCATCGGGCCGACAAACGAGAAGAGCACCAGGAACCCCAGCATCGACACCCCGGCGATGGCCAGCGGATTGCTCCAGAACGACCGCCACTCACGACTGAGTCGGTAGGGCGCCGTCGGTGCAGATGGTCCGCCAGCGATGGGCTCAGGAACCGGGGCAACCGCCATCGCTTACGCCTCCTTTCTGATCTCGGGCCTGGGCGGTGGTGGCAGTGGGGAGGGACTGGTGGAGCGGATTCGGGGAGCGGGCACCGGCTACCTGCCTTCCGTAAGGTCACGGCAACGGGTTGATCGGCAGATCGGCCGAAACGAGGTCCAGCTACAACGGGTGATAGGATGCGGTGCAAGCAAAAAGACTGCCGGGGGCGGCAAACTTCGGACAAAAGAATGGGCTGCGGTCCGGAAGCCCGGGCCGGGGGCGGGGCCCCCGGCCCGATTGCAACCTGCCTAAGCAGGCCTCTTCCGTCAGGGTCGAACTACGGAGCGCTGATCGTCCAGTAGTTCGGGAAGTTGAGCACCTGAATGGCGTTGAAGTTGGCCATCGTGCCGTGGATCCAGGGCGAGACCTCAGTTGGTGTGTTGAGGTCAGGCAGCCACAGGTCACCCGGCAGGAGGTTAGCGGTCTGCACCATGTAGTTGGTCAGCGCCGCGTAGGACTGGGCCGCCGTTCCCGGTGCGTAAGGCGCCTGGATGGCAGCCAAGTAGGCGGCGGAGGGGACGAAGTCGCCGGCGTTGGAGAAGCCGGTGGCCGTAAAGAGACCACCACCGGTCGGGTAGTAGTCAGGCTCGTAGCACCAGCCGCCGAACCAGTTGGCCGCCCACGTGGTGGCCACGTTGCCGCCGTTCTGGTCGTTGAGGCCGATCTGGGAGTTGAAGGGCATCGGCGACGGGGTCATCTTGATGCCTTCCTGGGCCCAGTCACGAGCCAAGAGGGTGGCGAAGTTGGCG
>JAJZLH010000012.1 GCA_021803575.1 Bacillota bacterium
GATCCTGGTGCTCTTGCCGTTCATCGACCGCATCCCGCACCGCAAGCCGGCTGAACGCAAGGGCTATCTCTTCTCCGGCGGCGTGGTGGTGGCGGCCATCGCCGTGCTCACCTACCTGGGCGCCGTCAACCAGGGCGTGGCCGCACCCGTGCAGGCCGCATCCAGCTACCTGGCCGTCAACGCCGCCACCAAGACGGCGACTCTCACCCTGGACGGCGGCTATGGCACCGAAAACGGCGGCTTCAACTTCAACGGGGCCTCGGCCGGTGCCATGGTGGTGACCATCCCCCAGGGCTGGACCCTGGACGTGGCCTTCACCAACGATGGCAGCCTGAACCACTCGGCCGCCATCACCGCCTCCCCCACCTCCTCCACGCCGGTGGTGGCCAGCGCCGAGACGCCGGGTCCAACCCTGGGCACCGCCCCTGGCGGCAAGGCCAGTTTCACCTTCAAGGCAGCGACCGTCGGCAACTTTGTGATCGGCTGCCTGGTGCCTGGCCATCTCCAGCTCGGCATGTGGGCTAAGCTGGTGGTGGCTCCCAGTGGGGCGCCCACCATCAAGCTCTGAGCGCCCGAGGCGGCGCTAGCTGATTTCACCCGGCGGCCCTGTGCCGTTGCCCACGCTGACGATCGGCCAACCGCACCCGGCGGGCCGGGAAGGACGGGATGAAGATGGCATCGCAGAGCCCTGCCAGCGGTGAACTGATCAGCTTTGAGGGCGGCCAGATGCACACGCCCGACCGCCCCCTGGTGGCCTTCATCGAGGGCGACGGCATCGGCGTCGACATCTGGCCGGCCACCCAGGCCGCCGTGGACGCCGCCGTAGAGGCTGCCTACCATGGCCGGCGCCAGATTGTCTGGACCGAGGTGCTGGCCGGGGAGAAGGCCCACCAGCGGGTGGGCACCTACCTGCCGGCGGCCACCTTGGAGGAGCTGCGCCGGGTGAAGGTGGGGATCAAGGGGCCGCTCACCACGCCGGTGGGCGGAGGTATCCGCTCCTTGAACGTGGCGCTCCGCCAGGAGCTGGACCTGTATGCCTGCGTCAGGCCGGTACGCTACTACCCGGGCGTGCCCAGCCCGCTCAAGAATCCTGAGCGGGTCGATATGGTGATCTACCGGGAGAACACCGAGGACGTGTATGCCGGCATCGAGTGGCAGTCCGGCTCGGCCGAGGCCGGCCGGCTGATCCGAAGCCTGCGCGATGAGCTGGGTGTCAGCATTGATCCCCAGTCCGGCGTCGGCATCAAGCCGATCAGCCCCACCGCCTCCAAGCGGCTGGTGCGGCGAGCGATCGCCTACGCTGTGTCGGCGGGCCGTAAGTCGGTGACGCTGGTGCATAAGGGCAACATCCAGAAATTCACCGAGGGAGCCTTCCGGGACTGGGGCTACGAGGTGGCAGCGGAGTTTTTGGGCCAGGTCGTGCTGGAGCGGGACCTCGATGGGCCGCCCCCCCCCGGCCAGGTGGTGATCAAGGACCGCATCGCCGACAACATGTTCCAGCAGGTGCTGCTCCACCCCGAGGCCTACGATGTGATCGCCACCACCAACCTGAACGGCGACTACCTGTCTGATGCCATCGCCGCCGAGGTGGGCGGCATTGGCATGGCACCGGGCGCCAACCTGTCCGACCAGGCGGCGATCTTCGAGGCCACCCACGGCACCGCGCCCCGCCATGCCGGCAAGGACGAGGCGAACCCGGGCAGCCTGATGCTGTCTGCGGTGATGATGCTCACGGCGATGGGATGGCAGGAGGCGGCGGCCATGCTGGAGGGCGCCCTGGCCCGCACCATCGCCTCAGGCGTCGTCACCTACGACCTGGCTGGCCCCGGCACCAGCCGGGTATCCACCTCGGCGTTCGCCCGGGCCATGATCTCGCGCATGCACCCAGAAGGAGGCAATTGAGATGAGCAGGCGCCCAAAGGTAACCCTGGTCGGAGCCGGAAACGTCGGTGCCACCACCGCCATGTGGCTGATGGCCCGCAACATCTGCGACCTGGTGCTGTTCGACGTGGTGGAGGGCTGGCCGCAGGGCAAGGCGCTGGACCTGGCCGAGGCGGCTCCGATCTTCGGTCACACCGTGGCGGTGAGCGGCACCAATGACTTCGCCGATACCAAGGACTCGGACGTCCTGGTCGTCACTGCCGGATCGCCCAGGCGGCCGGGGATGAGCCGCGACGACCTGCTCAAGGTGAACAACGATGTCATCTCCGATGTGGTGTCACGGGCGGTGGCAGTATCACCCCAGGCGGTGGTGATTGTCGTCACCAACCCCGTGGACGTGATGACCTTTGTCGCCCAGCGCGCCTCCGGCCTCCCGCACCAGCGCGTGTTCGGCATGGCCGGAGGCCTCGACTCGGCCAGATTCCGTACCTTCCTGGCCTGGGAGCTGGGGGTGTCCGCCAAAGACGTGTTCGCCTTTGTGATGGGCGGCCATGGTGACCAGATGGTGCCGCTGGTGCGCTACTCGACGGTGGGCGGCGAACCGGTGGAAAAGCACCTCTCCAAAGAGGCGCTGGACCGCATCGTGACTCGGACCAGAGGCGGCGGCGGCGAAATCCTGCAGCTGCTCAAGACCGGTTCCGCCTTCGTCGCCCCGGCGGCGGCCACGGCGGAAATGGTGGAGGCGGTGCTGCTCGACCAGCGCCGCACCATCCCGGTGGTGGCCTACCTAGAAGGCGAATACGGGCAACGGGACGTCTACGTCGGGGTTCCGGCCGTGGTTGGCAAGTCCGGTGTGGAGCAGGTGGTGGAGATCGACCTCAGGCCCGAGGAAGCAGCCGCCTTCAGAGCCTCCGTCGAGGCGGTGCGGGGACCGCTCGGGGTGCTGGGCTTCTGAGCCGGCACTGGCTGAGCCGGGATCGCGCCCTGCGCTATCACAGCCAGCGCCGCGGCAAGATCGAGATCACGGCCAAGATGCCGCTGGACGACATGGACGGCTTGTCGCTGGCCTATACCCCTGGCGTCGCCGAACCGTGCCGCGAGATCCACAGCCACCCAGAGACGGTCTTCTCCTACACCAATCGGGGCAACCAGGTGGCGATCTTGACCGACGGGTCGGCGGTGCTGGGCCTGGGTGACATCGGCGCCGAAGCCTCCTTGCCAGTGATGGAGGGCAAGGCGGTGCTGTTCAAGCGCTTCGGCGGCGTGGACGCCTTCCCGATTTTGGTGGGGAGTCAGGACCCGGATGACATCTGCCGGGTGATGGAGCTGATCGAACCCGGCTTCGGCGGCGTCAACATCGAGGACATCGCCGCACCGCGTTGCTTTGTGGTGGAGCGGCGGCTCAAGCGCTCCCTGACCGTGCCGGTCTTCAACGACGACCAGCACGGCACCGCCATCGTGGTGGGAGCCGCCTTCATGAATGCGATCCAGGTGGCCAACCGGCAGATCGGATCGGTGCGGGTGGTGATCAACGGCGCCGGGGCGGCCGGCATTGCCGTGGCCCGCATGCTGCTCGACCTGGGCGTGGCGGATCTGTCCCTGGTCGACCGCCAGGGCCTGATCTGGGCCGGCCGAGCCGGCCTGAACGAGGAGAAGGAGGAGATTGCCCAGCGCACCAACCCGGAGCGCCGGGAGGGCGACCTGACCCAGGCGCTGAAGGGTGCCGACGTGGTGATCGGCCTGTCGGTGGCCGGAGCCCTGACCATGGAGATGCTCTCCGGAATGCGGCCGGACGGCGTGGTATTCGCCCTGGCCAACCCGGTGCCGGAGATCTGGCCGGTGCAGGCGCTGGAGGTCGGAGCCTTGGTGGTGGGTACCGGGCGGTCGGACTTTCCGAACCAGATCAACAACGTGCTCGGCTTTCCGGGCGTGTTCCGGGGGAGCCTGGACGTACGGGCCAAGGAGATCAGCACCGGCATGCACCGCGCCGCCTCGCTCGCCATCGCCAGTCTGGTCGGAGGCGAGCTCAGGCCCGACTACATCATCCCATCACCGCTCGATCCGCGAGTGGCACCGGCCGTTGCCGAAGCGGTGGCCCGCGCCGCCCTGGACGAGGGGCTGGCCACCGTCACCGATCTCGATCCCAAGGAGATCGGCCGGCGACTGAGCGAGGAGACGGCGGGACCGCGAGAAGGGGGAGACCTGAACTGAAGCTCTATGAGTACCTGGCCAAGGACGCCCTGCGCCAGGCCGGGATCCCGGTGCCAGAGGGGCGCCTGGCCAGCACGGTGGCGGAGGTGGCGGCGGCGGTGGCCGAAATCGGGCCTGCGGCCGTGAAGGCGCAGGTGCTGGTCGGCGGCCGCGGCAAGGCCGGCGGCATCCGCTTCGCCGAGAACCGGCAGGAGGCAGAGGCGGTGGCTGGGGCCATCCTGGGCATGAACCTGAAGGGGTACCTGGTCGAGCGGGTCTACGTCGAAGAGAAGCTGGCCGTGGACGCCGAGTACTACGTATCGGTCACGGTCGACCGCAGCGCCAGAAGGCCGCTGATCATGGCGTCGGCCAAGGGCGGCATCGAGATTGAGGACGTGGCTGAAGAGGACCTGGTGCGCCGCCACGTCGACCTGTCCTTCGGCCTGCCCGCCTACCTGGGGCGCGAGATCGCGGCCGAGATGGGGCTTAGCGGTGACCTGGCAAAACAGGTGGCGACCATCATCGGCCAGCTCTACGACGTGTTCCGCAGCCACGACGCCGAACTGGTCGAGATCAACCCCCTGGTGCGGAGCGGCGAGCGGATCGTGGCCGCCGACGCCCGGCTCAACATCGACGACAGCGCCCTCTATCGCCACCCCGGCCTGCCCGAGGTGGACGAGGGAACCGCCCTCGAGAAGAAGGTGCACGCCATCGGACTCGCCTACGTCGAACTGGACGGCGACGTGGCGATCATGGCGAACGGTGCCGGCATGTCGATGGCCACGCTGGATGCGGTGCAGCACTTTGGCGGCCGGCCGGCCAACTTCCTGGACGCCGGCGGCGGCGCCAGCGTGGAGCCGACGGCCCAGGCCATTGAGGTGCTCTGCGAGATGCATCCCAAGGTCATCCTGATCAACATCTTCGGTGGCATCACCCGCTGTGACGACGTGGCCCGGGCCATCACCCAAGTCAAGGCCGGGCCGGGCATCCCGGTGCCGCTGGTGGTGCGGCTGGCCGGAACCAACGAACAGGCCGGCATCGAGATCCTGAAGGCGGCGGGCATCCAGGCCTACCGCGACATGGACCAGGCCGCCCAAGAGGCGGTCCGGCTGAGCAAGGAGGCGTGACGTGGGCATCCTGATCGACCGTGCGACCAGAGTGATGGTGCAGGGCATCACCGGCAACCAGGGCTCGTTTCACGCCGGCCAGATGAAGGCATACGGGACACAGGTGGTGGCCGGCACCTCGCCGGGCCGAGGCGGCAGCCTGCATGAGGGCATCCCTGTGTACGACCGGGTGAGGGACGCTGTCCAGGAGACCGGCGCCAGTGCGTCGTGCATGTTTGTGCCGGCACCCTTCGCCAAGGATGCCGCCTTCGAGGCCCTGGCCGCCGGCATCCAGCTGCTGGTCATGGTCCCCGAGCACGTGCCGGTCCAGGACACGATCGCCATCTTGGAGTACGCCCGCTACCAGGGAGCCGTGGTGCTGGGCCCAAACACCTTCGGCCTGATCACCGCCGGTGAGGCCAAGATGGGCATTCCCCCCAATCACATCTTTCAGCCGGGCCCGATCGGCATCGTGGCCCGCTCCGGTACCTTGTCCTATGAGATTGCTGACGCCCTGACCAGAGCCGGGCTGGGCCAGACCACCGCCGTCGGCATGGGCGGGGATCCGGTGGCGGGCCAGACCTTTAACGAGATCCTGCACCGCTTCGATCAGGACCCGGCCACGGAGCTGGTGGTGATGGTAGGCGAGATCGGCGGCAGCGCCGAGGAAGAGGCAGCCCCCTTCATCCAGCGCATGAATAAGCCGGTGGTCGCCTATCTGGCCGGTAAGGCGGCACCAGCCGGAAAGCGGATGGGTCACGCCGGGGCCATCATCGAGCGCGGCCGGGGCACCCTGGAATCCAAGCGCCAGGCCCTGGAAGGGGCGGGCGCCACGGTGGTGGAGATGCCGTGGGACGTCGTGCCGGCTGTCCAGCGCCGCCTCGCCAAAGGCTGAGCCGGGGCCGAGGCAGCGGCACAAAACTTTAGGGGCCGCCTTCTTGCCACCAGCCGAGCCGGTGCCTATACTTACCGTTATGCTAACCAATACCGACGCCGAGCGCGAATCGATCCGTCGCTGTGTGGATGCGTACATGGAGGCGCTGCAGCGGGCCGACTCGCTGCAGTTGGACGTGTGGCTCTCGCACGGCATCACGATCGGGCAGCTGCGCACGCTGCGCCAGCTGGAAGGCGGCGCCCTGATCGCCGGCGACCTGGCCGAGCGGGTCGGTCTGCACCCGGCGTCCTTGACCCGCACCCTGGACAAGCTGGAGGAGAGCGGCTGGGTGGAGCGCACGCCCTGCGACGAGGACCGCCGCCGGGTCTGGGTGTCCCTGACCGAGGAGGCGAGGAGGCGGCTGAAGCGGCGGCGGGGCGGGGTCAGGCAGATCCTGGAGCGGGCTGCCGCCAGCATGACGACTGCCCAGCGGCTGGCCATGAGCGACGGCCTGCGGGCCTTCGCCGGCGCCCTGCCCGAGGATCTGAGGCTCTCGCCTGATCCTACTGAGGTTGGTGAGGGCCGCCCGTGAGCGCTGCACCGAATCCCGCGCCCTCTGCTCGCCACGGTCTCGAGTACAAATGGGTAGCGCTCGCCAACACCACGGTCGGCACCCTGATGGCCACCATCAACAGCACCATCGTGCTGATCTCGCTGCCGGTGATCTTCCGCGGCCTGGCGGTCAATCCTCTGGCCCCCGGCCAGACCGGGCTCTTGCTTTGGGTGCTGATGGGCTACAACCTGGCCACCACCGTGCTCCTGGTCACCTTTGGCCGCATCTCCGACACCTACGGCAAGGTGCGCTTTTACAACCTGGGCTTCATGGTCTTCACCCTCGGTTCGTTGCTGGCGGCCTTCACACCCAGTCTCGGGCTGGCCGGGGAGTGGGAGTTGATCGCCTTCCGGGCAGTCCAGGGCGTGGGTGGCGCCTTCCTGTTCGCCAACTCGGCCGCCATCCTGACCGACGCCTTCCCCTCCGACCAGCGGGGACTGGCGCTCGGCATCAACCAGATCGCCGCCATCGGCGGCAGCGTGCTGGGGCTGGTGCTGGGCGGCCTCCTGGCTGCCGTCGACTGGCGGCTGGTCTTCCTGGTCAGCGTGCCGATCGGGGTGGCCGGCACCATCTGGAGCTACAAGAAGCTGCGCGAGGTGGGAGTAACCACCCGTCAGCCGCCCGACCTCTGGGGCAATCTCAGTTTTGGCATCGGCCTCACCCTCTTGATGGTGGCACTCACCTATGCCCTGTTGCCCTATGGCAATCAGGCGATGGGCTGGACGAGCCCGCTGGTCGAGTGGGGCGGAGGCATCGGTCTCCTCCTGCTGGTGGCCTTCGGCCTGATCGAGCGGAGGACCGCCTACCCGATGTTCCAGCTCCGCCTGTTCGCCATCCGCTCCTTTTCCGCCGGGAACCTGAGCGGCTTTTTGGGCGGCCTGGCCAGGGGCGGGCTGCAGTTCATGCTGATCATCTGGCTACAGGGCGTGTGGCTGCCGCTGCATGGCGTCGCCTTCTCGCAGACCCCCCTCCAGGCCGGCATCGACACCCTGCCGATGATGGTGGGCTTCATGGTGGCCGGCCCGATCAGCGGCACGCTGTCCGACCGCTACGGCGCCAGGACCTTTGCCACCCTGGGCATGCTGGTCTCGGCCTTCGGCTTCTGGCTCTTGACCACCCTGCCCCCCGACTTCGCCTTCGGCCCATTTGCCCTCTACCTCGGCACCCTGGGAGTGGGCATGGGCCTGTTCGCCGCCCCCAACACGGCCTCGATCATGAACTCGGTGCCAGCCGCTTACCGGGGCGTCGCCTCTGGCATGCGGGCCACCTTCCAGAACGCAGCGGTGATGATGAGTCTGGCCGTCTTCTTCACGCTGGTCATCTCCGGCTTGACCACGCGCCTGCCGCACGCCCTCTTCGCAGGCTTCACGGCGGCTGGCCTGAGCTCGGCGGTGGCGACGCCCCTGTCGCATATGCCGCCGGTGGTGGCGCTCTTCTCCGCTCTGCTCGGCTACAACCCCCTCGCCCACCTCTTGCCGCCGGCCCTGTTGGCCGCCCTGCCCAAGGCGGCGGTCGCCCACCTCTTGGGGACGCGCTTCTTTGCCGGACTGATGTCCGCCCCGTTCAGCGCCAGCGTGCACGTCGCCTTCTACATCTCAGCTGGCATGTCGGTGGTGGCGGCCGTGGCCTCCCTGATGCGAGGCGGCCACTACGTGTGGCAGAACGATCCCCAGATGTCCAGCCTGCCGATGGTCCCAGATCGCCCGGACGGCGAAGCGGAAGATGCCGGATCGGCTGAGCCGGAGGCGGCGGGCGGGGACTAGCAGGGAACTCCGGCGGCAAGTCCCGAACCCTTGCCGGTCGGCTGATCGACCGGACGAGGGGGTGTCGGATGGAGTCGGAATGCGACATCGCCATCGTCGGCGGTGGCCCGATCGGCATCTGGGGCCTGTATCACGCCCGTCTCCGCCAGGTGCGCGCTGTGCTGTTCGACAGCCTGCCGGAGCTGGGCGGGCAGTTGACTGCCATGTATCCGGAGAAGGACATCTTCGATGTCGCCGGCTTCCCGCGGGTGTTGGCCCGCGAACTGGTCGCCCAGCTCGTCACGCAGAGCGTGGATGATGCCAAGCGGGTCAGAGCCGGCGAGAAGGTGCTGTCCCTCACGGCTGTTGGCGAGGCGTGGCGGATTGAGACCACCCTTGGCCAGTATCTGGCCAAGGCGGTGGTGATCGCCACCGGACTGGGCGCCTTTCGGCCCAAGCTGCTTGGGGTTCCCGGAGAAGAGAAGTTCGAAGGGCTGGGTGTGTCCTATTTCGTGAAGTCGCTCCAGGCCCTGGCCGGGAAGCGGCTGGTGGTGGTGGGCGGCGGCGACTCAGCGGTGGACTGGGCCAACACCTTCCGCCGCCACGGCGCCTTGACCCTGGTCCATCGCCTGGAGCGCTTTCAGGCCCACCCGGCGTCGGTCCAGGAGATGCGGGAGGGCGGCGAGGTGGAGATCCTGATGCCCTGGGAGGTGACGGCGCTTCACGGCGGCGACCGCCTGGAGGCGGTGACGGTGCGCGCCCTGGACGGCAGCCAGGAGCGCCGGATCGACTGCGACGAGCTGCTGGTCTGCATCGGCTTCAATGCCGACCTGGGTCCGCTCAAGGCCTGGGGACTGACCCTGAGCGGCGGCAAGGTGGAAGTCGACCGCGAGATGCGGACCAACCAGCCGGGCATCTTTGCCGCCGGTGACGTGGTCACCTATCCTGGCAAGCAGAATCTGATCGCCATCGGCTTCGCCGAGATTGCGATCGCCATCCGCTCGGCCATCGAATACGCCTTCCCCGGCGTCAAGAGCGGGCTCACCCACTCCAGCTCACGCGGTTTCTAAGCCGCCGTCGCCGCCTGCTATACTGGGCAGGGAGGCGTCAGCGTGGAGCGGCTTCAGGAACCGGAGGTCACCTCTCTCTTCGACCACATCGCCCCCGTCTACGACCCAATGAACAGGGTGCTGACGCTTGGGGCGTACGGGCTGTGGCAGCGCGCTCTGATGCGTCGGGCCGACTTGCGGCCGGGGCTGAGCGTGCTGGACGTGGCGACCGGCACCGGGGACCTGGCCGTGCTCGCCGCCAGGCGGGTCGGGCCCAAGGGCCAGGTGGTCGGCGTGGACCTGTCGCCCCGGATGCTGGCGCTGGGCGAGCGCAAGCTTGAGCGCATCAGGCCGCCGCTCCCAGTCCGGCTCGAGGTGGGCAATGCCCTGGCTCTGCCGTTCGCTGACGACAGCTTCGACCGGGCGGTGGTCGGATTCGGCCTGCGCAACATGCAAAATCTGGTCCAGGCCCTCTCCGAGATGCGACGGGTGGTGAGACCGGGAGGACTGGTGCTCTGCCTGGAGATGAGTCATCCTGAGCGGTGGCTGTGGGCCACCGGCTTTCACCTCTACTTCGACCACCTGGTGCCGATCGTGGGGTCTCTGGCCGGTCGCGGCCGGGCCGCCTACCAGTGGCTGCCCAAGTCCCTGGCGCTGTTCCCCGACCGCAGGACCCTGGAGGCCTTGTTCGAAGAGGCGGGGCTGATCAACGTCCAGTCCTGGGCGATGGGATTCGGCGGTGTTGCCATCCACCGCGGCCAGGTACCCAGATAAGGAGCGAGTGGATTGAACCTGTTGTGCATCGGCTGCGACCACACCACAGCGCCCCTGGCCACCCGGGAGCGACTGGCGATTGGCCCCGACCTCCTGCCGGAGGCTCTGGAGCGAACCGCCGAAGGCTTCGCCGAAGTGGCCATCCTCTCTACCTGTAACCGGACAGAGTTCTATCTGGCCGGGGGTGCGGAGTCAAACCTCGACCTGGTGCGCCAGTGGCTTGGCGAGCGCTCCGGCCTCAGTCCGGATGAACTCGACGCCTGCCTGCACCTCGTGCGGGGTCAGGCGGCGGTGCGCCACCTGTTCCGGGTGACCGCCGGTCTGGAGGCCCTGGTGGTCGGTGAGACCCAGATCATCGCCCAGGTGAAGGAAGCCCATCAGGCCGCGCTGGCGGCGGAAACCAGCGGACCAACCCTCACCCCGCTCTTCCAGCAGGCCCTGAAGGTCGCCAAGCAGGTGCACACCGAGACTGCACTCGGCCAGTCGGCCGTGTCGGTGGCGTACGCCGCCCTGGCCCTGGCCAAGGACGTGCTCGGCTCCTTGGCCGGCCGCGGCGTGCTGTTGCTCGGCGCCGGCGAGCTGGCGGAGCTGTGCCTGGTGCACCTGCGCGATGCCGGCATCGGCCGCGTCCTGGTTGCCAACCGCACCCTGGCCCATGCCCGCTCCCTGGCCGCTCGCCTGGGCGGTGAGGCCGTGCCGTTCACCCAAGCCGCCCAGGTCATGGCCGAGGTGGACATGGTGATCGGCTCCACCGGTGCCCCCCACGCCATCCTCGACCGCCAGGATGTGGAGCAGGTGATGGCGGCTCGGCATGGCCGCCCACTCTTCATCTTCGACCTGGCCGTGCCGCGGGACATCGCGGCCGACGCGGCCGAGCTTCCAGGCGTTCGCCTCTACCACATCGACCACCTGAGGGAGGTGGTGGCCGAGAACCTCGCCGGGCGCCAGGACGCCGCCACCGTGGCCGGCCGGCTGGTCGACCAGGCGGTCAGCGCCTACCTGAGCGCCGAGCGGGGACGGATGGCGGTGCCGCTGATCGTGGCGCTGAGCCAGCGAGCGGAGCAGATCTCCGCCCGTGAGCTGGAGCGGCTGTGGCGGCGGCTGCCGGAGTTGGACGCCCGGGAGCGGGAGGCGATCCGAGCCACCACCCTGCTCATCGCCCATAAGCTGGTCGACCCGCCGGTGCGGAGCCTGAAGGCACTGGCCGGCAGGCCGGATGGCACAGAGACGCTGCGGGTGGCCCGGGCGGTGCTGGGGCTCGATGCGGACGCAGAGGCCAAACCCGCCCCTGATTCGGCACCGGGCGCCTAGAGGCGGCTGTGCAAGGCGCCAGCGCATCCAGGTCTCCGGGAGCGAGCGCCGGACCAGCGATCAGGCTGCGCCTCGCCTCCAGGGCCTCGGCCCTGGCCCTCGCCCAGCTGTCCGAGGTGGAGGCGGCGCTGGCAGCACTGATGCCGGGCGTCGAGTTGGTGCGCGTCCTGATCCACGCCAAGGGCGACGGCAGCCTCGTGCCCTTTACGGAGCTGGACTCGGTCGGCGTGTTCACCTCCGCCTTGGAGGCGGCCGTGCTGAACGGTGAGGCGGATCTGGCGGTGCACAGCCTGAAGGACCTGCCCACCTCCTTGCCCGCCGAGAGTGAACTGGTGGCGGTGCTGCCCCGCAGCTCGCCCTGGGACGTGCTGATCACCGCCGGTGGCCAGTGCCTGGCCGAGCTGGCGCCATCCAGCCGGATCGGCACCTCCTCGCCGCGCCGGCGGGCCCTCCTGGCGATCAGCCGACCCGACCTCGTGCTGGTCGAGGCCAGGGGCAACGTCGATACCAGGCTCAGGCAGCTGGACGCGGGCGCCTTCGACGCCCTGGTCCTGGCCGAGGCGGGCCTCCTGCGCCTGGGCGTCAGCCGCCCCTGGGAGCGCATCGGTCCGGAGCCGCTCCTGCCGGCCGCCGGCCAGGGTGCGATTGCGGTGGAGGCCCGCCGCAACGACCCTCGGACCGAGGCTGTGCGCGGCCTCCATCACCAGGCCACGGCCGATGCGGTCAAGGCTGAGCGCGCTTGCCTGGAGGCCCTGGGCGGCGGCTGCAGCCTGCCCCTGGGCGTATGGGCCGACGCTCAGGACGGTGAACTCTCGGTGCGAGGCCGGCTGGTCAGCGGCGGGCGGTTGGCCGAGGCCACTCGCACAGGCCGGGCCGCCGACGCCCGGGCCCTCGGCACGGCGCTGGGCCGGGAGCTTGGGCGGCGACTGGAGAGGCCCTAGCATGCCTGCTCTCACTTGGATCGGCGCCACGGCCGGCCTCGACCTGCACCCATCCGCTTGCCGCCTCGTGGCGAGGGCGGAGGCGGTGTGGGTGGAGAGGAGCCTGACCGGCTTCGGGCACGACGCCAGCTGGCACCGGTTCTCTGAGCGGCCGCCCCTGCCCGAGTCGGCGGCTGGCCGCCGGATCGTGGTGCTAGCCAGCGGCCATCCCTTGGCCGGAGCCAGAGCCGCCTTTTGGCGGGAGTGGCCGCCAGGGCGGAGCGCGGCGGTGTCCGTCGACCCCTACGTCGCTCTGGCGGTGGCCGGGGGCGGAGGGCCGTGGCTCACGCCCCATCGGCCCTACAGGGTGCACGGGGGCCAGCTGGTGGCCGATCAGCCGCCGGCGAAGGGGCCCCTGGCCGGCATGGACGTCCTGATCACCAGGCCGCTGGATCAGTCCTGGCGCCTGGGCGCGGCGCTGGCCCGACTCGGTGCCCGCCGCCTCTACTGCCCGCTCTGGCGGTACGCGGCCCCAAGCACCCAGGAGGCGGAGGATGACTGGACCCGGGCCGGGCCCTGGCAGGCGGTGCTGGTGACCAGCCAGGAGGCCGCCCGGCGGAGTGCCGATCAGATCCGCCTAGCCGGCCCAGGACTGGTGGCAGCGGTGGGCGAGACGACCCGTGCGGCGCTGCGCCGCAGGGGTGTCCAGGTGCAGGTGGTGGGCACTGGCGGCGGGGTCTCACTGGTGGAGGCGCTCGGTCCGCACCTGACACAGGGGGCGCGGGTGGCAGTGCTGCGCGCCGAGGGGGCACCTGGTACCCTGCCCGAGGCGCTCTTGGCCCGGGGCTGGTCAGTGCGGGAGGTGGCCACCCATCGGCTGGCCACCGTGCCGGAGAGTGGGCTGGGGGGACTCTCCCAGGTGGTGGCGCTGAGCGAGAACCCCTGGGCGCTGGTGCTCAATGGACGCACGGCCGCCGTGCTCGCCCAGGTCCTGGACCCGCCTGGGCGAGAGCGCCTCAAGCTGGCCGTGATCGGGCCAGAAACAGCGAAGGCTGCGCGAGAATGGGGATTGCGGGTGGCCATTCAGGCCGACCGGCCGAGCTGGCACCGCCTGCTTCAACAGCTCGCAGATGTGGGAGGATGCACCTGATGGATGCTGCGACCGAGACCGAGCTCAGTTTTGCGCGCACCCGCCGTCTCCGCCAGCGTCCGGCCCTGCGCCGCCTGGTCCAGGAAACCAGGCTCGATCCCGCCAATCTGATCAAGCCGCTGTTCGTGGTCCCGGGCCGGGACCGCAGGGAGGCGATCGCCAGTCTGCCTGGCCAGTTCCACCTCAGTCCGGACCAGGCGGCCGTGGAGGCTCGGCGGCTGGTCGGCCTGGGCGTGGGTGCGGTGCTGCTGTTCGGGTTGCCAGCAGGCAAGGATGCGCTCGGCCAGAGCGGGCTCGACCCCAGGGGTCCGGTGCCGGAGGCGGTGCGGCAGATCCGGGCGCGCTCGCCGGAGACGGTGGTCATCACCGACGTGTGCCTGTGCGAGTACACGGACCACGGCCATTGCGGCGTTTTGGACGAGGCGGGACGGGTCGACAACGACCGCACGCTGTCCCAGCTGGCGCGCATGGCCGAGGTGCACGCCGAGGCCGGCGCCGAGATCGTCGCTCCCTCTGACATGATGGACGGCCGGGTGGGGGCCATCCGCCGCCACCTGGACCGCGGCGGGTACACCGACACGGCGATCATGAGTTACGCAGCCAAGCATGCCTCCGCCTTCTACGGGCCGTTTCGTGAAGCCGCCGGCTCGGCGCCGGCCTTCGGCGACCGCCGCAGCTACCAGATGGATCCCGCCAATGGCCGGGAGGCGATGCGCGAGGTGATGCTCGACGCCGCGGAGGGGGCCGACCTGATCCTGATCAAGCCAGCCCTGCCCGCTCTGGATCTGATCGGTGAGGCCCGGCGGCTGGTCCATCTGCCGATCGCCGCCTACCAGGTGTCCGGGGAGGCCGCCATGATCGAAGCCGCCGCCCAGCGCGGCTGGCTCAGCCGCCAGGACGCCATCTTGGAGTCTCTGGTGGCGATTCAGCGCGCCGGCGCCCAGCTGATCGTCACCTACTTCGCCGACGAGGTGGCGGGGTGGCTTGGTGCCAGGTAAGATAGGGCGAGACGGGAGTTGAGCCATGCAAGTCGTTCGCATCACCCCTCGCGGTTACTGCTACGGCGTGGTCGACGCCATGACCATGGTCCGGCGGGCGGCCCAGGACCCAGCCATGCCGCGGCCGATCCATGTGCTCGGCCTGATCGTGCATAACCGCCACGCCGTCGCCGAGCTGGACAAGTGGGGCGTGGTCCATCTGGACGGCCAGGACCGGCTCAGCCTGCTCGACCAGGTGGCCTCTGGCACGGTCATCTTCACCGCCCACGGCGTCTCGCCCGAGGTGAAGGAGCGGGCGCGGGCCCGCGGCCTCAACGTCCTGGATGCCACCTGCCCTGACGTGACGCGCACCCACGACCTCATCCACCAGCTGGTGGATGAGGGCAAGAGCATCATCTACATCGGCAAGAAGGGACATCCGGAGCCGGAGGGCGCCATGGGGGAGGCCCCGCCAGGCCGGGTGCAGCTGGTGGAGACCGAGGCCGACCTGGCCGACTTGAGTCTACCGGCCGACCGGCCGGTGGCGATTGTGACCCAGACCACGCTCTCGCGCTGGGATACGGCCGCCCTGATCGAGCGGCTGAGAGAGCGCTATCCCCAAGCCGAGGTCCACAACGAGATCTGCATGGCCACCCAGCTGCGCCAGGAGGCGGCGGTGAACCAGGCCGACCAGTGCGATCTGGTGATCGTGGTCGGTGACCAGCGCAGCAACAACTCCAACCGCCTGGTCCAGGTGGTCCAAGAGGTGGCGCACCGGCCGGCCTACTTGGTGGGCACGGTGGAGGACATCGACCCCCGCTGGTTGGCTGGCAAGCGAACGGTGGGGGTGACGGCGGGCTCTTCGACGCCCAGCCAACTGACCAGGCAGGTGATCGACTTCCTGGAGTCCTATATGCCTGATCAGATACCCGTCGCCTAGACGTCGCCCCGAGTGAAGGAGGGAGCCACATGCCGTATAAACTGTGCCCGCAGTGCTCCAGCTGGGCCTACTCCGCCAGTCGCCTGCCCAAGTGGGAGTGCCCGGAGTGCGACACCGACATCACCGACGTGCCGAGCCAGGACGTCACGCCGCCAGGCGTCCACGAGTACTTCAAGCAGCTGTCGGAGACGGTGTGGAACAAGGACGTGGTGGTGACCCTGAAACGGGTGCCCAAGACCTGAGCTGGGTGCCCGGCCTGACCCAGCCGTGACGATCGGAGGCAACGGCAGAGGGATGGACGTGTTGCAGCGCAAGATCCGGGTGCTGGTGGCCAAGCCAGGGCTGGACGGGCATGACCGCGGCGCCAAGGTGGTGGCTCGGGCCTACCGCGATGCCGGCATGGAGGTGATCTACACCGGGCTGCACCAGACGCCGGAGCAGATCGTGGAGGCCGCCCTGGAGGAGGACGTCGACGTGGTGGGGCTGTCCATCCTGTCCGGCGCTCACAACACCCTGGTGCCGAAGGTGCTGGACCGGCTTAGGGCAGAGGGCCTGGACGACGTGATGGTGGTGGTCGGCGGCATCATCCCCGAGGAGGACGCCATCCACCTGCGCCAGCTCGGCGTGGCGGCCGTCTTCGGGCCGGGCACCCCGACCCAGGAGATCGTCGACTTCACGCTGGGCCACGTCCGAGAGCGATGACCGAACTCGCTCAGGCGATCCGCTCGGGAGACCGGCGGGCGCTGGCCCGCGCCATCAGCCTGGTCGAGTCGAACAGCCCTCTGGCGCCGGCGCTGTTGGCCGACCTGTGGCCCTTTACCGCCAGCGCCCGGGTGATCGGGCTGACCGGCGCACCGGGGGTCGGCAAGTCGACCCTGGTGGACCGCCTGGCCAGGCGGTACGCCGAACAGGGCCAGCGGGTGGGAGTGCTGGCCATCGACCCCAGCTCGCCCTTCTCCGGCGGTGCGCTGCTCGGTGACCGCATCCGCATGGACGACCCCGACCCCCGCGTCTTCATCCGCTCGCTGGCCACACGCGGCCACCTGGGCGGCGTCAACCGGGCGCTGGGCGGCGCGATTGCCCTGATGGCAGGGGCCGGCTACGGCCTGGTGCTGGTGGAGACAGTCGGCGCCGGCCAGAGCGAGGTTGAGATCATGAGCCACGCCGATCTCACCGTGGTGGTCCTGATGCCGGGCGTCGGCGACGACGTGCAGGCCAACAAGGCGGGCATCCTGGAAATCGGCGACCTGTTCGTGGTCAACAAGGCGGACCTGCCAGGATCCGATCTCACCGTGCGCCAGATCCGCTCCATGCTGGGTCTCCTGGACAAGAGGCTGGCCCAGGTCCCCATCACCAAGACCGTCGCCACCGAGGGCGTGGGCATAGACGCCCTGATCCAGGCCCTGGACGGCTTCGGCCGAAGTCCGGAGGAACTGGAGCGCCAGGCGGCCAGGCGCCGCCAGCAGGCCGACCGCCGGCTGCGCGAGGCCCTGGCCGAACTGGCGGTGGAGGAGATCCGGGCCGGTGCCGGGGATGACCGCTGGCAGGAGGCCATCACTCGCATCGCCGCCCGGGAGACCGATCCGGAGCGTGCGGCCCGCGCCCTGTTGCGACCGATCACCAAGGAGGCGTGAGTCAGGGCATGGACTTTCAACTGAGCGAGGACCAGCAGGCGATCCGTCAGGCTGTGCACGAACTGGCTCAGGAGATGATCAAGCCAAGGGCGGCCGCCGCCGACCATAGCGGCGAGTTTCCGTGGGAGTCGGTACGGCTGCTGGCCGAACAGGGATACCTGGGCATGAACCTGCCCACCGAGTACGGCGGCGCCGGCCTCGACTACGTCAGCTACGCCATCGCCCTCGAGGAGCTGGCCAGAGCCGATGCCACCACGGCCGTCATCCTGGACGTCCAGAACAGCCTGCACGCCGAGTGCATCCTCCGAAACGGCAACGAGGCGCAACGCCAGCGCTTCCTGCCACCGCTCTGCCGCGGCGAGGTGTTGGGCGCGTACTGCCTGACCGAGCCTCAGGCCGGGTCGGACGCCGCCAATCTGCTCACTGTGGCCAAGCGCGTGGCCGGCGGCTACGAGCTGACTGGGCGCAAGGTGTTTGTGACCAACGGCTCGGTGGCCCACCGCTACGTGGTCTACGCCGTGACCGACAAGGACCAGGGCAAGAAGGGGCTCAGCGCCTTTGTGGTGGACAAGGACATGCCGGGCGTGAGTTTCGGCCCCCTGCTCGACAAGCTGGGCATCCGGGCCAGCGCCACCTGTGACGTGGTGCTGGACCAGGTGGTGGTGAGCGAGGACCGGCGGCTGGGAGAGGAGGGCGACGGCTACAAGATCGCGCTGCGCACCCTGCAGGGCGGTCGGGTGGGCATCGCCGCCCAGGCGGTGGGCATCCTGCAAGGAGCGATCGACACCGCCACCGCCTATGCCCTCAGCCGCCAGCAGTTTGGCCAGCTGATCGGCGAGTACGAGGCCATTCAGTGGATGCTGGCCGACATGGAGACAGAGGTGGAGGCAGCGCGCCTCCTCACCTACCGCGCCGCCTGGCTGCACGGCAGCGGCCAGCGGGCGGCGGCCGCCATCTCCATGGCCAAGCTATTCGCCTCCGAGGCAGCCATGCGCGGCACGGTCAAGGGTGTGCAGATCCTGGGCGGGTACGGTTTCACCTCGGAGTACCCGGCCGAGCGCATGATGCGGGACGCCAAGATCACCGAGATCTATGAAGGCACGTCTGAGGTGCAGCGGATGCTGATCGCCCGCCACGTGCTGGACCTGCACACCCAGCAGGCGGCGCCGCTCTTGGTGTGACGATGCCCAGCCAGGGCGCCGTCCGAGCCCTGCTCCTGGCCGCCGCCGAGGCGGCCGACCGGGCCGTCGGCGCCATGGACCGGAATGTGCGCGCCGAGAAGGTGGGCGACGGCGCCGACGGCGAGCCGACCACGGCCGTCGACCAGGCTGCCGAACGGGCGGTGTTCGGGGTCCTGGCCGAGGCCGACTGGCCGCTGCGGGTGATCTCCGAGGAGCGGGGCGAGCTGACCCTGGTCAAGGGCCCGGATCCGATCGAGGTGCTCTTGGATCCGGTCGACTCCACCGCCAACGCCATTTTGGATTTGCCGGTCTACACGGCTGCTCTGGCCGCCTTTTCAGGGGACCGGCCCCTGGCCGCCGTGGTGCGGAACCTGGCCACCCACCAGACGTACAGCGCCGAGGGGACCGAGCGCGCCTTCTTCGACGGGCGCCCCGTGCACTGCCCGGACCAGAGCCTGGCTGAGGCGGTGCTGGCCTTCGGCCCGATCCGTGAGCCCTTTGCCCAGCAGGCTCTCCTGGCGGTGGTGGCGAGAAGCCGGGGTATCCGCCTGTTCGCCTGCCCGTCCTGGTCCCTGGCGGCGGTGGCGGACGGACGGCTGGGCGGATTTTTGGGCCTGGGCCAAAAGCGGCCGGTGCACCGCCTGTTTGACGTGCTGGCGGCGGCGCTGGTGGTGGAGGCGGCGGGCGGTGTGGTGACCGACCACGAGGGAAACGGGTGGCAGGTGTCTCGGCACGATCTCACCACCGCCGTCACGGTGGTGGCGGGAGGGAGGCACACCCACGGCGAACTGCTGGGAGTCCTGCGCGAGCTGATGGCCCAAGGCGGCTGATACCAGCGCCCAGATGGAGACTGAGAGGAGAGAGGAAATGGCTGCCAAGGAGTCGTTGACCGAGTTGACGGCCCGCCTGAATGGGCGTCCCGAGTTGCTGACTGACCTGGACGTCCTGTACCGGCTGCGTCTTGGCGGTGAAGGAGGCGGCACCTTCGACCTGCGCATCGCCGCCGGCCAGGCTGTGCTGAGCGAGGGCGGGACCGAGCCCGCCACGGCCGAGGTGTCACTGAGCGTTCCTGACTTCGTGTCCCTGTCCCAGGGCCAGACCTCGGGCATGGCCCTGTTCATGGGGGGGCGCATCAAGGTGGACGGCGACCTGGGCACCGCCCTCAAGCTGGAGAGCCTGCTCCGGTCGTGAGTCGGCGGTGAGCCCGATCCGACTGGTGCTGGGTGGCGCCACCGGCAAGACCGGCAGCGAAGTGGCGCGCCACCTGGTGCAGGAGGACGGCTTCGAGATTGTGGGCGCGGTCGGGCGGAGCCTGGCCGGAGGGGATCTGGGCGGGCTGCTGGGCGAGGGGCGCCTCAGAGGGATACCGCTCAGCGCCAGCGTGTCGGAGATCGGCGCCCAGGCCGACCTCTACATCGATTTCACCCAGGCGGAGGCGGCGGTGTCACTGGCCACCGAGGCGCTGACCAAGGGTCTGAGGGTGCTGATCGGTACCAGCGGCATCGATAGCGAGGCCGCCTCCCGCCTCGCTCAGGAGGCTGCCCGGCGGTCCCTGGCCGTGGCGATCATCCCCAACTTCGCACTGGGCTCCCTCCTGCAGCGGCGGATGGCGCTGGAGCTGGGCCGCCGCTACGGGCGGGTGGAGGTGGTGGAGGGCCATCACATCGCCAAGCGAGATGCCCCGTCCGGTACGGCCAGGGACCTGCGGGACCGGCTTGAGGCCGAAGGCGTCGCCGTCGCAGTGCACGCGATCCGGATCGCCGGCCTCCTGGCGCGCCAGGAGGTGTGGGTCGGCGGCGTGGGCGAGGTGCTGACGGTCAGCCATGAGGTGACCTCCCGGCGCGCCTATGGCCCGGGTGTAGCGATGGCCGCCCGCCGGCTGATGGCGGTCTCGGGATTCTTCACCGACCTGGCTGAACTGTGCCCCGAGCTCTTGGCCCAGGATTGAGCGGCGAAGTGTGCTATACTCTTGGCGCAATGAAGAGTCTCTGAGGAGGGCCTGCCCATGGTCACGATCACAGACAAGGCGGCGGAAAAGGTCAAGAATCTGATGGTGGAGCAGGGCGGCGAGGGCAAGGGCCTGCGGGTGTTCGTAACCGGTGGCGGTTGTGCCGGCTACTCGTACGGGATGGCCTTCGACGACCGCAGCCAGGACGATCTGGTGGCGGAGGCCGGCGGCATTCAGGTGCTGGTTGACCCGGAGAGCCTTCCCATCCTGGACGGTGCCACCATCGACTTTATCGACGAGCTGTCCGGCAGCGGATTCACGATCGAGAACCCGAACGCGGTCAAGACCTGTGGCTGCGGCCACTCCTTCACCACCGACGAGGAGAAGGCCGTCCACTCGCACTGCTGAGCGAGCAGTAGACGCCGACAAGGAAAGAGCCTTCGCCTCTGCGAAGGCTCTTCTCGTTGCGCCTCGCCCCGAGATCTGAGCGCTGGAGGGAAGGCGTCATGTTGTCCCTGGGGGCGGCCGCCGAGGCCATTGAACGCTATCTGAGGCCGGACACGTTCCCGCTCGCCATCGCCGTGGTACACGATCCGACAGAGATTCCGGAGCGGGCCAGACGGCCGAAACGGGACCTCGGCGTGACGCTGTCGGTATGCCAGGGCGTGTCCATCGCCCGCCGCTATGGCTGGACGATGGCGATGGACGGGGACGACCTTTCCTGCCCGATCGCGCAGGTGGCCTTTGGCTTCGAGACCCCGACCACGACCTACGCCGAGGGCACACTGGCTCTCGGCATGTATGCCAAAGATGGGGCCGCCGCCCAGCGCACCGAGGCAGCGGTGGCCGCCGTGGACGCCGCCCAAGCCGGGACCATCCTGGTCGGGCCCCTGGCCCGGGCCACCTTCACACCAGAGGTGGTGGCGATCTACGGCAACTCGGCCCAGATCATGGTGGCGGTGGCGGCCGCTCTGTTTGGCAAGGGCGGCAGCCTCACCTCCAGCTTCAGCGCCCGCGCCGACTGTGCCGAGATCATCAACCGCACCCGCCTGACCGGTGAGGCGCAGGTCATCCTGCCCTGCTATGGGGACCGCGTCTTCGGGCAGACCCAGGACCACGAGATGGCCTTCTCCCTGCCCTACCAGCAGCTGGACGCCTTCGTGGAGGGCCTGGAGGGGTGCCACAAGGGCGGTGTCCGGTATCCGGTGCCGCACTACCTGCGCTATCAGGCCGAGTACCCGTCCACCTACCAGACGGTGATGCGGGAGTTTGCTGAACGGGACGACTAGCTGTGGTCAGACGAGAGGTGTCGAGCGGCGGGCTGGTGGTCAACCAGGCGGGAGAGGTCCTGGTAGTCCGGGATCGCCACGGCCGCTGGGCCCTGCCCAAGGGTCACCGCGAACCGGGGGAAGATCTCGCCGCCACGGCCAGGCGCGAGGTGCAGGAGGAGACCGGGGTGGAGGCGGTGGCGGTGCGTGTCCTTGGCCGTCACCGCTATCCGCTGCCGGAGAGGCCGGGCGTCGACAAACTGGTCGTGCTGTTCGTGATGCGGATGAGCGGCGGTAGCCTGGGGCCCGTGCACGAAGTCCAGGACGCCGCCTTTGTGAGCTGGCCGGAGGCCAAGCGGCTGTTTGTCACGGGCGGCTACCCCGGCTATGCCGAGATGCTTCAGGGCTGGCTGGACCGCCGGCTGCCCGAAGGGCTGTCCTGGGCGGCAACGAAAAGCGCCGCCTCACCAGGAGGCGGCGATCGGACCAATGGTCGGGTGGACAGGATTTGAACCTGCGACCTCTGCGTCCCGAACGCAGCGCGCTACCAAACTGCGCCACCACCCGCCGACCATCGGCCCATTGTATGGGTGGCCCAGGGAGCGAGTCAAGGAGAACGGTGACAGGGTGCGGTGAAAATGGGTGAGCATGGCAGGAGAGTGCAGCTGTGAGCGAACCGGTGAGGGACAGCTACCTGATCATCGGCACGGCCGGCCATGTCGATCATGGCAAGACCACCCTGATCAGGGCTCTGACCGGCCGGGAGACCGACCGGCTGCCCGAGGAGCGCCGGCGCGGCATCTCGATCGAGCTGGGCTTCGCCCCCTTCGTGCTGCCGTCCGGGCGGCGTGCCGGTGTGGTCGACGTGCCGGGTCATGAGCGCTTTGTCCGGCACATGGTCTCGGGAGCGTTCGGCATGGATCTGGTGCTGCTGGTGGTGGCAGCCGACGAGGGTGTGATGCCGCAAACCGAGGAGCATGTCGCCATCCTGTCCTTGCTGGGGCTGGAGGCCGGCCTGATTGTGCTGACCAAGGCGGACCTGGTGGATGAGGCGGTGCTGAAGCGCCGGCGGGACGAACTCAAGACACAGCTGGCCGGCACCTTTCTGGCCGGGGCCGAGATCTTGCCCTTTGCGGCCAGCACGGGAGCGGGCCTGGCTGAGATCAAGTCCGCCATCGACCAGTTGAGCCTGGCCCGACCTGCCCGCTCAGACCAGGGTCCGGCCCGCCTGCCCGTCGACCGCGCCTTTGTGATGAGCGGCTTTGGCACTGTCGTCACCGGCACCCTCTTGAGCGGCCGCCTCTCGCTCGACGACCGCCTGGTGGCGGTGCCGGCCGAGAGGCCGGTCAGGGTACGGCAGATCCAGGTGCACGGGGAGGCCCGGACGGTAGCCAGGGCAGGTGAGCGGGTCGCCCTCAATCTGGCCCAGGTGGAGACCGCCGAAGTGGGACGGGGCAGCCTGATTTTGGGCAAGGGCGGCGGCGAGCGCACCGACACCGTCTACGTCCGGCTCACCCTCGTGTCCGGAGCGCCGTCGATGCGCTCGAATCAGCGCCTCCACATCCACGCTCTGACATCTGAGGTGATCGGCCAGGTGGTCCTGCTCGAAGGCGACCGGCTGGAGCCAGGCCAGAGCGCCCTGGCCCGCGTCCGCCTGGAGCGGCCGCTCTGGCTTCTGCCCGGCGACCGGCTGGTGCTGCGCCAGGTGGCGCCACAGGCCACGGTGGGCGGCGGTGTGGTGATTGCGACCAAGGGCCGCTACCGGCGGCGGCGGGCCGAGGACCTAGCCGACCTGGGTGAGATGGAGACCGGCGGCCTGGCCGGGCGACTTAGGGCCGAGGCCCGCCACCAGATGGAGCCGGCATCGGCAGGGGCGGCCCCGGCTGAGTTGCTCCGTGAACTGGCCGCCGATCAAACCTTGCGGCGGCTCGGCGGCCAGTGGCTGAGCGCGCATCTGCTCGCGGTGCGCCAGAGGGCCCTGGTGTCCTACCTCGAACAGCTGCGGCGGGACCAGCCGGAGCGGCTGGGCGAGCGACCTGAAACTGTCCGTCAGCGATTTTTCCCCGAGCTGGAGGGGCCGGCCTTCACCCAGCTCATGAGCGAGCTTGCCGGCAGTTCGGGACTGCGGCAGGGGCGCGAGCTGATCGGGCTGGCCACCGGCCCGGACGAGGCGCACCCCTTGGCCGAACCCGCCCAGCGCCTGTTGGCGCTGCTCGAGAGTACGCCCTTCGCGCCGCCGTCGGCTGGACAGCTGGCTGAGGCATTGGCTCTGCCGCTGGGCGAGCTGGAGCGGCTGGGCCGCTATCTGGTGGAGAGTGCCCAGGCGGTGCGCATCGGCGAGTGGTGGTTCACCCGCTCCGCCCTCGACGAGGCGGAACGGCGGATCAGGAAGTGGTTCGAAGCCCACCCCCAGATGACGGCAGGTGAGTTCCGGGACCTGATCGCCACCAGCCGCCGCTACGCCATCCCCTTGCTCGAGTACTTCGATAGCCGCCGCGTCACGCGCCGGGTCGGCGAGGTGCGGATCCTGGTGCCCTAGGCCGGTGATCCCTCAGGACCGATGGTGGCGGTCAGGCGTTCTGATATAATCCCGGTGGCCATCTCCTTCTGGCCGGCCCACACAGCACGTTGCCCTGGGAGGTCTCCAATGTCAGGCAGGGGACTCGGCGGACTGGTCGCCATCTTGGTTGTGCTCCTCGCGGTGGCCTTTTACTTTACCAGCGTCAACCCCGCCCTCCGCTACGTGAAGCAGGGTCTGGACCTGCAAGGCGGGGTGCAGGTGGTGCTTCAGGCCACCGCTCCTGTGACCGCCGCCGACATGCAGAAGGTCGAGAACATCATCGCCTTTCGCGCCAATGGCTTTGGCGTCTCCTCGCCCAGCATCCAGATCCAGAATCAGAACCAGATCGTGGCCCAGCTGCCTGGCATCAAGAATCAGCAGCAGGCGATCACCGCCCTGGGCCAGACCGCCCAGCTTGAGTTCAAGGGGCCCAAGGGCCAGCCCATCCTGTCCGGCGCCGATCTGGTCTCTGCCCAGGCGGCTCTGGCGTCGACCGGCGGCACGGGAGCCGTGATCAACCTCACCTTCAACGCGGCCGGCACCAAGGCGTTTGCGACTGCCACCCAAGCCTATCTGCACCAGCCGATTTCCATCTTCCTGGATGGCAAGAACATCGAGACCGCCACCGTGCAGTCGGTGATCAGCAACGGCCAGGCCCAGATCACCGGCATCGGCACCCTGCAGCAGGCGCAGCAGCTGGCCACCCTGCTCAGCTCCGGCGCCCTGCCGGTACCGCTCAAGATCATCGAGGCGACGGCGGTGTCTGCCACCCTGGGTGCTTCCTCCATCCACGCCTCCGAGGTGGCCGGCCTGGTGGCCATGGCCCTGATCGGCCTGTTCATGGTGGCAGCCTACCGCTTTGCAGGTTTCCTGGCAGACATGGCCCTCTTCTTCTACCTGATGCTGTTCGTCGCCATCCTGGTGGCCGTCGGCTTCGTGATGACCCTGCCGGCCGTGGCTGGCGTCATCCTGTCAGCCGGTATCGCCGTCGATGCCAACGTCATCATCTTCGCCCGGGTGCGAGAAGAGCTGCGCGCCGGGCTCAGTGTCAAGACGGCGCTCGACAAAGGCTTCCGGAACGCCTTTCGGGCCATCCTGGACTCCAACGTCTCCACCATCATCGCCGCCATCGTGCTCTACTACTTCGGTTCCGGCGATGTGCGCGGCTTTGCCGTGACGCTGGGCCTGGGCGTGGCGATCAGCTTCGTGACCGCCATCTTGTTCACGCGCTACCTGCTCCGTCTGGCTGAGGACTCGGTGCTGGTCAGCAACCTGAAAGTCTTCCTGGGATAAGGGGCGGTCAACCGGCATGGGCTTTCACTTCGACTTCATGGGCCGTCGGCGCCAGTTCTACGTCCTGTCCGCCGTCATCCTGGTGGTGGCGCTGGCCGGCTTCTTCGTGCGCGGACTGAACCTCGGCATCGATTTTGCCGGCGGCATCCAGATGCAGGTCCACTTTCAAAAGCCGGTGCAGCTGGCCGCCGTGGACGCCACCCTGAAGAAGGATGGCGTTACCAACTACTTCGTCGTTTATCTCGGCCACTCCACCCAGAACGTGCAGATCTCGATGCCGCCGGTTTCAGAGACCCTGCGCGCCACCGTTGACCACAGCCTCAGCCGGGACGTTGGCCCGTACAGCATCACCAGCTTCACCAAGGTGACCGGCAGCTTCTCCTCCCAGGTGGTGCGCGGCGGCATCATCGCCGTTCTCCTGGCGTCGCTGGGCATCATTCTCTACATGGTGATCCGCTTCGACCTGCGCTTCGCCATCTCCGGCATCTTCGCCGTGTTCTGGGACGCCTTCGTCTCTCTGGGGCTGGTCGCCCTCATCCACTTCACCGTCAACGCCCCCTTCGTGGCCGGCGTGCTGACCATCATCGGCTACTCGATCAACGACCGCATCATCATCTTCGACCGGGTGCGGGAGAACCTGAAAAAGCGCGGCAAGGAGAGCCTGGCCGAGGTGGTCAACCTCAGCCTGAACCAGACTCTGGGCCGGTCGATCGCCACCGCCACGGTGGTGGTGATGGCGATGACGGCGATTTTGGTTCTGGGCGGCACCACCACCCAGGACCTGGCGGCGACGGTGGTGATTGGCGTCGTCTTCGGCGCCTACTCGTCCATCCTCCTGGCCTCGCCGATCTGGTACGACTGGGTCTCGCGGGTCGAGGCCCAGGAAGCGGCGGCGGCAGTGCGGGTGGGCCGGGCGCCGGCTCCCCGGCCCAAGCTGGCGACACCGGATCCTCTGGCCGAGCAGGCGGTGCGGCAGCAGACGGCCGGGCGCAACCGGCCGCGGGGCCGCAAGAGGCGGCGGCGGCGCTGACCAGCACCGCCCAGGAAGAGGGGCACCGGCCGCCTGGCCGGTGCCCCTCTGGCCGCCCACGCTGATAGATGGATGGCGACAGGTTAGACCCGGGGGGGAGCGAACTCCCTAGACAAGGGGGAATTGCCGATGCGAGGCATTATTGTCGGACTGGTGCTAGCTGTCCTGGTGGCGGTGTTCGCGGTGCAAAACTCGCAGCAGGTGACCATCCAGGCCTACTTCTGGAGTCTGCCCGGGGTCAGTCTGGTGCTGGTCATCCTGCTGTCGGCCCTGGTCGGTGTGGTGCTGGGCGCCCTGATCGGCGCCAGCCGGATGTGGAAGATGCAGGGGGCGCACCGCCAAGAGGTGAGTCAACTGAAGGCGGAGCGGGATGCCGCCGTGGCGGCCCACCAGGCCATGGAGAAGAGTGTCGGCACTCCAGGCGCCTTGAGTGCGCCGAAGGCCCCCGTCGCCGAGACCGAGCGCGTTCCCCATGATCCCAGCGCCAATCCGTGAGCAGCCCGCCCCTTAGCTTTTGGCTGCCGCCGTGCCACCCTGACCAGGTCGGGGCGTTTATGGCAACCACCGGTCTCGACGCCCCTCTGGCCGAGGCCATGGTGCGGCGCGGGCTCATTGCCGAGAGGTTCGGTGAGGAGGTCCTCGCGCCCGATCCGCCTGACTGGCGGCAGTTTCTGACAGAGGCGGAGCAGGATCGGCTGAAGGAGACGGTGCAAGGGCGCTCTGTGCTGGTCTTCGGGGACTACGATGTCGACGGCCTGGCCGCTACGGCCATGACCGTCCTGGCGCTCGGCCCTCTGGCCCGCTCGGTCAGCTGGCGGCTCCCCAATCGCTTCCTCGGCGGCTACGGTCTCTCCCTGGCCACGGTCGAGGCCGCGGCCGAGGACGGCGTGGAGGTGCTGGTGACTGTGGACTGCGGCATCACCGCTGTGGCCGAGGTTGCGCGGGCCCGTGAGCTGGGTCTCAGCGTGGTCGTGGTCGATCACCACCTGCCGGGCGACGCCCTGCCCCAGGCCAGCGTCACGATCAGCCCGGTGCTGGCCGCGGGCAGGCCGCCGCTCTGTGGTGCAGGACTGGCCCTGATCCTGACCTGGGCCCTGGCCGGGGACGGAGCGGCCGTGCTCGACCTGGCGGCGCTGGGCACCTTGGCCGATCAGGTGCCGCTGCTCGGGGCGAACCGCTGGATCGTGCAGCGGGGGCTCGCCGCCATCAATCAGAGCCCTCGGCCGGGGCTGGCCGCCCTGCTCGAGCAGGCCCGGCTCGCCAGACCGCTCAGCGCTCAGGACCTGGCCTTTCGAATCGCACCACGCCTGAACAGCCTGGGCCGGATGGGCTCCCCGGACGACGGCGTGCGCCTGCTCTTGGCCGAGGGGGCGGAGGCAAGGACCCTGGCCCAGCGCGTCGAGACGGTCAACGCCGAGCGGCGGGAAGGGCTGGAGGTGATCGAGGCGGAGGGCCTGGCCGCCCTGGCCGATCAGCCCGCAGAGGGGCCGATCCTATTGGCCAAGGACGGCTGGTCGCCGGGGCTGATCGGCATCCTGGCCTCGCGCCTGGCCGGCCGCACCGGCCGGCCGGCCGTGGTGGCGGCGGTGGTGGAGGAGCAGGTGATCGGTTCGGCGAGGGCGCCGCTCGGTTGCGATGTGCGAGGGGCGCTGGGGGCGGCGGCAGGTCTCCTCTCACGCTACGGCGGTCACGCCCAGGCGGCTGGCTTCGAGACCACCCGGGCCAACCTGCCCCGGCTGTGGCAGGTCCTGCGCCGGGAACTGGCCGGCCCCTTTTCCTCCCGGCTGCCTGTGGACGGGCTCTTGCCGGTGGCCGACGCCGCCTCTGTCCATGCGGCCCAGGACCGGCTGGCACCGTTTGGCGCCTCCTTTGAGCCGCTGCGCTGGATGGTGGCGACCGGCGCTGTGGGGAGCGTCCGCCAGATCGGCGAAGGCGGCCGTCACCTCGCCTTCACGGTCGGCACCCTGCCGGCCGTGTGGTGGAGTGCAGCCCAACACCTGCCGCTTCCGCCCTTGGTTGATGTGGCCGGGCAGCTGGAGCCAGATCCCTATACCCGGCAGAGCCGGCTGGCCGTGACGGCGCTCCGGCCTTCGCTCTGGACCGAGGTGGCCGAGATCTGGCTGGACGGTGCGGACCAAGCGGATGAGGCGGATCCGGGGCCAGCCGAGGGCCTTCAGCTGGTGCCATGGCCGGGCGGGTGGCCGGCACTGGCAGATCGCCCAGGCAGCCTGCTCCTGGTCACTGCCGATCTGAAGGCAGCCTGGGCAGGCAGGCTTGTGGAGAGGGACGTCCTGCCGTTCGGGCCCGGGCTGGAACCGGCCAGGTGGCAGGCCCTCCAGGAAGAGGGCTGGGTGAGAGCGTGGGTTGGCTACTGGCCGCCAAAGGTGGCAGGCGCTCACACCCTGGTCTTTCTGGACCCGCCGACCGAGGCCGAGCTGGGGCGGTGGCGAGCGGCCGGGTGGCGCCAGGCCTACCTCCTGCCACAGCCGGCCAAAGGGGCGCCGCTCGTGCGAGAGGACATCCTCGCCGCCTGGCGCCGCCTGGGCAAGGCCGGACCTGCCTCGGCCGGCGATCCCTGGACGGCGGCGGCCGCCGCTCAGGTGCTGGCCGAGCTCGGCCTGAATGGCGGCGAACGGGGGGGCGATCGAGTGGATCTCCTCTCCAGCCCTACGTTTGCTCGTTTTGGCTGTGAGCGCAGTTGTGTTAGGGTAACCCTGGCGGACGGCGAGGAGCGGCCCCAGGCCGGTCGCTAGGGAGTGTAGGCGGTGGAGCTGGCCACGAAACTGCGCACGATCCCCGACTTCCCGAGAGCCGGCATCCAGTTCGTCGATATCACGCCGCTGCTCCAGGATCCAGAAGCCTTCAGGGAGGCCTTTGACCAGGTCGTGACCTGGGCCCGCACGCTTCACTTCGACCTGGTGGTGGCGCCAGAGGCCAGAGGGTTCCTGCTCGGCGCACCGCTGGCGCTCAGCCTGGGCAAGGGCTTCATTCCCGTCCGCAAGCCGGGCAAGCTGCCGCATCGGGTGGAACGGGGTGCCTATCAGCTGGAGTACGGCGAGGCGATGCTGGAGATCCACCAGGATGCCGTCAGGCCAGGCCAGCGGGTGCTGGTGGTGGACGACCTCTTGGCCACGGGCGGCACCGTGCTGGCCACTGCCGATCTGGTGGCCCGGCTGGGCGGCGAGACGGTGGGGTTTGGCTTTTTGGTCGAGCTGACCGCCCTGGCCGGACGGGCAGCACTGGGTGAGGTGCCGGTGTTCTCAGTGCTCGAGGTCGGCTGAGCCGGCCAAGAGGAGGTGATGGCATGCGGGCGGAAGGCGAGCTTGGCCAGGAAATCGGCTACCTTCCGGACGCTGAGCGCGCTCTGGTCGAAAAGGCGGTGGAGGTGGCTGGGCGCGTCCATGCCGGCCAGCAGCGCAAGAGCGGGGACGCCTTCATCACGCACCCGGTGGCGGTGGCCCGCATCCTGGCCGAGCTGCGCCTGGACGCCGTGACCCTGGCCGCCGCCATCCTGCACGACGCCGTGGAGGACACCAGCCTATCCCTGGCCGAGATCGAGCAGAGCTTCGGCGACGAGGTGGCCAGCCTGGTCGACGGCGTCACCAAGCTCACGCAGCTGGAAGACCGCTCGCATCTGGAGGCCGAGGCGGAGAACCTGCGCAAGATGTTCCTGGCCATGGCCCAAGACGTCCGGGTGATGATGATCAAGCTGGCCGACCGCCTGCACAACATGCGGACGCTGAAGGCGCTCAGCCAGGCCCGGCAGAAGGCGATCGCCCAGGAGACACTGGAGATCTTCGCCCCGCTCGCCCACCGGTTGGGCATGAGCCGGCTGAAGTGGGAGCTGGAGGACCTGGCGCTGCGCCACCTCGATCCGCCCGCCTACCGCGAGATCGCCGAGAAGGTGGCCGACAAGCGGCAGGAGCGCGAGGCCCAGATCTTGGCGATCGTCAGTTCGCTGACCGAAGCCCTCCAGCAGCACGGTATCGCGGCCGAGGTGCAGGGGCGGCCGAAGAGCTTCTACTCGATCTACCAGAAGATCAAGCGCGAGGGGCGCGACTTCCGCGAGATCTACGACCTGATCGCGGTCAGGGTGCTGGTCGAAAACGCCCGCGAGTGCTACGGCGTGCTCGGCATCGTGCACACCCTGTTCACGCCGATCCCGGGCCGCTTCAAGGACTACATCGCCATGCCCAAGTCCAACCTCTATCAGTCCTTGCACACCACGGTGCTGGGCGCCGACGGCCGCCCCTTCGAGGTGCAGATCCGCACCTTCGACATGCACCACACCGCGGAGTACGGAATTGCCGCCCACTGGATCTACAAGGAGGGGGAGACCGATCCCCGCTTCAACCAGCGGCTGGCCTGGCTCCGCCAGGTGCTGGAGATCCAGGGCGACCTCACCGAACCGCACGAGTTCTTCGAGAGTATGAAGATCGACCTGTTCTCGGACGAGGTGTTCGTCTTCACACCCAAGGGCATGGTGCTGGAGCTGCCCAGGGGCGCGACGCCGATCGATTTCGCCTACCGCATCCACACCGACGTCGGACATGCCACCATCGGCGCCAAGGCGAACGGGCACATCGTGCCTCTGGACTACCACCTGCACAACGGCGACATCATCGAGGTGCTGACCTCGCGGGCCGCCAAGGGGCCATCCGCCGACTGGCTGCAGTTCGCCACCACCTCGACCGCCAAGAACCGGATCCGCCAGTGGTTCAAGGCCAAGAACCGGGAGGAGAACATCCGCCAGGGTCGGGAGCTACTGGAGCGGGAGGCTCGGCGGCTGGGCCTCGATCCGGAGAGCCTGGTCAAGGAGGACTGGCTGGCTGAGATCGGCCGCCGCCACCGCTACGGGTCGGGCGACGACCTTCTGGCTGCGATCGGCTACGGCGGCTTCTCAGTCGGTCAGGTCATCTCCAAGCTGCGTGAGAAGCTGCCCGCCACGCCGCCACCAGCCCTGGTCGAGTCTCTGCCCGAGCGCTGGCAGAAGGCAGCCAGCGATTCGTCGGGTGTGGTCGTCCAGGGGGCAGACAACCTGCTCGTGCACCTGGCCGGGTGCTGCTCGCCTGTGCCGGGCGAACCCATCGTCGGCTACGTGAGCCGTGGCCGCGGCATCACCATCCACCGCACCAACTGCTACAACCTGCGCCACCTGGAGCAGGACTCCGGCCGTTTTGTGGAAGTGGCCTGGGCTGGCAGCGGCGCGGCGCCCAAGGACGTTCGCAGCACCTATACCGTTGAGATCGAGGTGCGGGCACTCGACCGGCCGGGACTCCTGGCCGATGTGGCCACCATCCTGGCTGCCAACCGGGTCAACATCCTCTCCGCCAAGGCCCGCGGCTATCGCAACGCCACCGCCGCCGTGACGGCAGTGGTGGAGATCAGGAACATCGGCGAGCTGTCCCGCCTGATCGACCAGCTGGGCACACTGCCCGAGGTGATCTCGGTGCAGCGGGTGGCGCGCCAGAAGGCAACCTGATGCGGGCTGTGGTGCAGCGGGTGCAGGCGGCCTGGGTCGAGGTAAGAGGCCAGCGGGTGGCAGAGATCGGCGAAGGGCTGGCCGCCCTGGTCGGGGTGGCGCAAGGGGATGACGACCGGGCGGCGTCGGCCGTGGCCTCCAAGATTGCCAACCTCAGGGTGTTTGCGGACCCAGCCGGCAAGATGAGCCGGAGCCTGCGCGATACCGGCGGCCAGCTCCTGCTGGTGCCCCAGTTCACCCTGATCGGCGATGTGCGGGAGGGGAACCGCCCCGATTTCCACCGGGCGGCGGGCAGGGAGGAGGCCCGCCGGCTGCTCGCCCTCCTGGCTGCCGAGACGGAGGAGCTGGGGGTGCCGGTCCGCCAGGGCGTGTTTGGTGCCATGATGCGGGTGGTGACCGACGGGGTGGGGCCGGTCACCATCCTGATCGACAGCGAGCGCCAGTTCTGACCATCGGTCTGGGGAGGCGGCCAAGGCAGTGAAGACGATGCAGGCGGTGGTGAAGACGGCGGCCCAAGAGGGTGCGGTCGTCATGGAGCGGGAGACGCCGAAGCCGGGTCCGGGCCAGGTGCTGATCCGGGTGCTGGCGGCGTCGATCTGCGGCACAGACCACCACGTCTACGTGTGGGACGAGTGGGCGGCGGGCCGGGTCAAGCCGCCGATGACGATGGGCCACGAGTGCGCCGGCCAGGTGGTCGAACTGGGGGCGGGCGCCGTGGGCGTGGCGGTCGGGGACCTGGTCTCGGTGGAGACCCACCTGGCGTGCGGCATCTGCTACCCGTGCCGCACCGGTCAGGCGCACATCTGTGAGCAGGTGTCGATCCTCGGTGTGGATCGGGACGGCGCCTTCGCCGAGTACCTGGTGGTGCCGGCCCAGAACTGCTGGGTGAACCCAGCGGGCACCGACCCGGCGCTGGCCGCCATCCAGGAACCCTTCGGCAACGCCGTCCACACGGCGCTGGCCACGCCGCTGGTCGGCCGCCGGGTGGCGGTGATCGGGGTCGGGCCGATCGGACTGATGGCCGTGGCCATCGCCAGGGCAGCTGGTGCCGAGCAGGTGCTGGCGGTCGACCTCAGCGCCTGGCGGCTGGCCATGGCCGAAAAGATGGGCGCCGACGCCGTGATCGACGCCAGCCGGGAGGATGCCGCCCGGGCCCTCCTGGAACTCACCCACCGCCGCGGCCTGGACGTGGTGCTGGAGATGTCGGGGTCGGAACAAGCACTCGGCCAGGCGCTCGCCGCCTGTGCCAACGGTGCCACCGTGGCTCTGCTCGGACTGCCGTCCGGCCCCGTCCGCATCGACCTGGGCAACCAGGTGATCATGAAGGGCATCACGCTGCTCGGGATCACCGGCCGGCGCATGTTCGAGACCTGGTATCGGGGCCAGGCGCTTCAGGCCTCCGGCCGGGTCGACCTCAGGCCCCTGATCACGCACCGCCTGCCGATGAGCGAGGTGGCGCAGGCGATGCGGCTTCTGGAGAGCGGCGAGGCGGCCAAGATCGTACTCTTTCCCGGAGGTGTCTAAGATGGGGGCACTCGACTTTCTGGACCAGGAGCTCAAGCAGCTTAGGGCGGACGGGTTGTTTCGCACCAACCGGGTGCTGGCGGGCCCCCAGGGGGCCAGGGCTGTGATCGACGGCCAGGAGGTGGTGAACCTCTCTTCCAACGACTATCTGGGACTGGCCAACGACTCCCGGCTGAAGGAGGCCGCCATCGCCGGCGTCCGGGACTGGGGAGCAGGCACGGCGGCCGTGCGCACCATCATCGGCACCATGGCCATCCACGAGGAGCTGGAGCGGAAGCTGGCCGCCTTCAAGCACACCGAGGCGGCGATCGTCTTCCAGTCCGGCTTCACCTGCAACTCAGGCGTGGTGCCGACCATTGTGGGCGAGGGCGACACCATCATCTCCGACGAGCTGAATCACGCCTCCATCATCGACGGCGCCAGGCTGTCCCGGGCCCAGATCGTCCGCTACCGGCACCGCGACCTGGACGATCTGGAGGCCAAGCTGAAGGAGGCCCAGTCCTCGCGGCGCCGCCTGGTGGTGACCGACGGCGTCTTCTCCATGGACGGGGACATCGCACCCCTGCCCGGCATCGTGGCCCTCTGCCAGCGCTACGGAGCGATCAGCTACGTCGACGACGCCCATGCCTCAGGCGTCTTGGGGGAGGCTGGCCGGGGCAGCGTGCACCATTTTCACCTGGACGGCCAGGTCGACGTGCAGGTCGGCACCCTGTCCAAGGCGGTGGGCGTACTGGGCGGCTACGTGGCCAGCAACCGGGCGCTGATCGACTGGCTGGTGCACCGGGGCCGGCCGTTCCTATTCTCCACATCTCACCCGCCAGCCGTGACCATGGCCTGCATCCGCGCCCTGGAGATCATGGAATCGGAACCGGAGCGCCACCGGCGGCTGTGGTCCAACACCGCCTACTTCAAGGCCAAGCTTGAGGATCTGGGCTTCGACTGCGGCCACTCCGAGACGCCGATCACGCCGGTGATAGTCGGTGAGGGGGCGCGGGCGATGGAGATGTCGGACCGGCTGATGAAAGAGGGCGTCTTCGCCCAGGGCATCGCCTACCCGACCGTGGCCAAGGACAAGGGGCGGCTTCGCACCATCGTCACGGCCGGTCACTCCGAAAGCGACCTGGACGAGGCCGTCACCGCCTTTGCCAAGGTGGGCCGGGAGATGGGCCTGATCCCCTAGTCGGCCCAGGCCGATGGTGTACCACAGAGCCTGGGGTTGCCGTCAGGGCTCCCTGTACCCACAACATGTGTGGAAGCCCTGGTGCGAGGTGATGGCGGTGATTCGCAGACAGATTCTCCTGGCCGCCGAACAGGACAGAGCTCTCAAGCGACTGGCGAGGCGGACTGGACAGTCGGCGGCAGCCTTAGTGCGGGAGAGGGTCGCGCTGCGGCTTGGTCAGGAGCAGGCGGCTGATGCGGCGTGGGGCGCACTGCTCCTGGAGTGGTCGCGGCGGGCAGCGGACGGCCGTCCTAGAACTTGGCGCCGGGCTGACCTGTATCACGACCGCGCGCCCGGCCAGTGATCACGACGCTTGCGGATGCCAATCCTCTCGTTCACCCGACTCGAGGAAACACAGATCGCGCTCGCCACGTGGGATTCACCCTGACCGCACGCCCTCGGTAGGTTGCGGGTGAGGCAAACGGCTGGGGATGCCTCGATTTCACCGCGCTCGGCTGGGTAGAGAGCAGGAATTGATGGACCATCACCAAGAATAATCTATTAATCTATAGAGCATTAGATAGGATGGGGGGATCGACGTGGGGAATGACCACCGACAGTTCAAGGACGCTGTCTACGGGCAGGTCGCGAGGGTGGGCAGAGCGGTGGCGCACCCCAAGAGACTGGAGATGCTGGATCTGCTGTGCCAGGGTGCGGCCTCTGTGGAGCGCTTGGCACAGAAGTGCGACCTGTCGATGGGCAGCACCTCGCAACACCTGCAGGTGCTATACGAAGCCCGCCTGGTGCGGCGGGAGCGCCACGGTACCTATGCCATCTACAGTCTCGGCGGTGAACTGAGTTGCACCCTGTTCCAGACCCTGCGCCAGGTAGCCGAGGACTATTATGCGGAGCTGCGCGAGGTGGCAGAGGCGGTTCTGACTGCCGAGCCGGAGGTGGAGGCCGTGGACCTCGCCACGCTCAGACAGCGGGCAGATCGCGACCAAGTGCTGATGCTGGATGTCCGACCGGCTGACGAGTACGCCGCCGGACACTGGCCGGGGGCGCTGTCGCTGCCCCTGGAGACGCTGGCCGATAGGCTGGCTGAATTGCCTCGAGACAGGACCATTGCGGCCTACTGCCGGGGGCCCTACTGCGTGTTGTCCCTGGAGGCGGTGGCGCTCCTGCGCCGCCATGGGTACCATGCGATCCGGCTGAACGAGGGTGTGCCTGAGTGGCGAGCCCAGGGACTGACCGTGGCTTCTGGACAGGGGTAGGCCGGCCACCATACGGCGGCCGAAGGGCGTAGCGGGCATGACCGAAGGGAGAAAGCGCAATGCGACAGCTGCTGTGGATTTTGAACGACCCGCCGTATGGCACTGAGCGCTCTTACAACGGTCTGCGACACGCCACTGCCGTCGCCAAGGAGGCGGAGTGCACGGTGCGGGTCTTCTTGATGGCGGACGCCGTGGGCTGTGCCCGACGCGGGCAGCAGACGGCGAACGGTTACTACAACCTGGAGCGGATGCTCCAGGTGCTGATCCGCCAGGGAGCAGAATGCGCTGCCTGCGGTACCTGCATGGACGCCCGTGGCCTTGGCGACGACGATCTGGTCACGGGCGTCCACCGCAGCACGATGGCCGAACTAAGCTCCTGGACGCTGGAGGCAGACCGGGTGCTCGTCTTCTAGGCGACACGATCTCGTGCGGAGCCGATCAGTTTGGAAGGAGGGACTTCATGCATCGCGTGGTGATTGTGGGCGGCGGCGTTGGCGGGATGGTGTCAGCCCACGAACTCCGGCGCCGGTTGCCAGCCGATGACCAAGTGGTGGTGATCGAGCAAAGCTCGGTGCACACCTTCTGGCCGTCGCTGCTGTGGATCACCGGGGGGACCCGCAAGGCTGACCAAGTGACCCGCCGTTTCAGCGACCTGCGCGAGAAGGGCATCCAGGTCGTGCATGCCCGGGTCGATGCCATCGATCCCGAGGCCCGTACGGTTCGTGCCGGTGGTCAGACCTTCAGCGGAGACGCCGTCATCCTGTCGCCCGGTGCAGACCTCGACCCTTCGCTGGTGCCGGGACTGGCGGCGGAAGCCGGCGATCTCTACACGGTGAAGGGCGCCGAGTCGGTGCACAGCCGCCTGGCGGCGTTGACCAAAGGACGGGTGGTGGTGCTGGTCAGCCGGGTGCCGTTCAAGTGCCCGGCCGCCCCCTATGAGGCGGCCATGCTGATCGACGGCTATCTCCGCCAGAAGCACAGGCGGGATGCCGTCCAGGTGGAGATATGGGCGGCCGAGCCCATGCCGATGGGGGTGGCAGGGCCCGGCGTCAGTGAGGCGGTGGCAGCCGCTGTTCGGGACCGGGGCATCGCCTATCATCCGAGCGAGACGGTGGAGAAGGTGAACGACGGCAAGCTCTACATGAAAGGTGGCCAGGAGGTTCCGTACGACCTGTTGGCCTACGTCAGCCCGCATGTCGCACCGCCGGTGGTGGTGGCTGCCGGCTTGGCACCAGCCGGCGGCTGGGTGCAGGTCAACCGAGAGACGCTGGAGACCAGCTTCCCCAACGTCTTTGCCATTGGCGACGTCACCGGGATCGGACTTCTCTTGGGCAAGCCGCTGCCCAAGGCTGGCACGTTTGCCCACCGCCAGGCGGAGGCAGTGGCGGAAACGGTCGCCCGCCGCCTGACGGGTAGAGGCGGGGATCAAAAATTCTACGGGGTTGGCGAGTGTTTCGTGGAGATGGGGCGCAGCGTGGCCGGCTTCGCCCGCGGCAATTTCTACCATGAACCGCTGCCCGACGTGCACGTCTATAAGGCAGGCAAGCACTGGCACGCCGCCAAGGTGGCGTTCGAGCGACACTGGTGGAGTCAGTGGTGGTAGACGGGGCGAGTGGCCCGTCTCCTGCCCAGGGCACCAGCTCACTGGCCCAGTCCCCCGGCCGCTAGGCCGTTTGGTGGTCGAGCCGCCCGCCGCCGGCATCCGCCCCAATCTCAGCCAATTCCTGTGGTTGGCCGTCAGTACAGTGCTGGTCGGAATGACGGTGGGCCTCGAACGCACCGTGGTGCCGCTGCTCGGACAAGACGTGTACCATCTCGCCTCGGCCAGCCTGGTGCTCTCCTTCATCGTGGCCTTCGGGGTGACCAAGGCTGCCCTCAACCTGGTGGCCGGGCACTGGTCGGACCGAGTGGGACGGCGGCCGATCCTGGTCCTCGGCTGGCTGACGGCCCTGCCCATGATCGGACTGCTGCTGTTTGTACACAGCTGGCTGGCAGTGGTGATCGCCAACGTCCTCCTGGGAGCGAACCAGGCGTTTGCCTGGACAATGACCATCACCAGCCAGCTGGATCTGGTAGGCTCCCGCCAACGGGGCCTGGCGATGGGGATCAATGAAGGCACCGGCTATCTGGGAGTCGCCATTTCCACAACTGTGACGGCCTTCATCGCCGCTCGCTTCGGGCTCCTCCAAGCCCCTTTCCTGTATGGTGCGGTAGTGATTGGGGCGGGTCTGGCCACCAGCTTGTTGGTGATTCATGAGACCCAAAACCGGGCGCTGCGGGAGGTCGCGACTAGGCAACCTGCCTTGGGCGCTGAGGAGGAGGCTCCACCCACAGCCACTGACACTGCCAGCCAGATCTTCTGGCTGACCACTGTCCGAGATCGCAGCCTCTCGGCCATGAGTCAGGCCGGGCTCGCCAACAAGTTGGCCGACACCCTAGTCTGGGGCGTGGTGCCACTCTATCTAGATCGGATCGGTCTACCCATTGCCCAGATCGGACTGATTGCCGGCGCCTATACCCTAGTCTGGGGCATCGGCCAGTTCGGCACCGGCATCATCTCCGACTACGTTGGCCGCAAGCTGCCCATCGTCAGCGGCCTTGGGCTGCTGGGAGGCGGGATCTTGATCTTTGCCGCCGGGCACGCGTTCGCCTGGTGGGTGATCACGGCAGCAGTGATGGGACTTGGCATGGCGCTGTTATACCCCAACCTAAACGCCGCTGTCGCCGATGTGGCGCCGGCCCAGATCAGAGGCGGCGTGCTGGGCGTGTATCGGCTGTGGCGAGACGGTGGCTACGCGATCGGAGGTCTCTTGCTGGGGGCTACCATCGGCAGCCTGGGCATGGTGAGAAGCATCGACCTGATCGGGGGTCTGGTGCTGCTGTCCATGGCGGTGGTGATCTGGCGCATGGCCGAGACCCATCCGCCTCGCCTCTCTCACCTTGGCCCTTAGCCGCGCGACTGGCCCCGATAAGGAAACTGACGCGGGCTCGATGATGGCTTTGCTGTGTGGACTCGCCCACGGCGCCTTGCCGCTGGAAGTATGCCAACAGCATGGATCTGCGACGCCTTCCCGCTCCCCCAGACGGTGTTCAACCGAGGCGGGACCATCCCGCGTTACCGGATCGGCTGGTGACCCCGATGACTGGCTGAGAGCAACCAAGTCGTGTCACCTTCCCAGTCTGGATGTGACCTCCAACCAGTCGTCGGCTCGGTCGACACAAAACGCCCGATGACGGGTGAACAGCTTTCTGGCTGCCACCATCGCATCAGACCCCGAACCTGGCCAGGACCATCAATGCACTGTCTCGCCTTGACGACGATCTGGAGCCCACTAGGCCCGTAGCGGCGGACGGCGGGAAGGGGCGGCGCCAGCTCGAGGCGCCGCTTCAGCCAGCCGCCGTAGCCGCTTTGACAACCCTGTGCCTCTCGCCTATACTCCGCATGGAATCCTGAGCCACCAACTCATGATTCACCTTAGAGCTTAGGGAGGCCATGCCAGTGCGACCCAGCCTCGAGATCCGGGATCTGCACGTGTCGATCGACGAGAAGGAAATCCTGAGCGGGGTCGACCTCAGCGTGCAGGGCGGCGAGGTTCACGCCATCATGGGGCCAAACGGCACCGGCAAGAGCACGCTGGCCTCGACACTGATGGGCCACCCCCGCTACCAGGTGACGCAGGGTGAGATCTTGATCGACGGTGTCGACATCACGGGCATGAAGCCGGACGAGCGGGCCCGGCGGGGCCTGTTCCTGGCCATGCAGTATCCGCAGGAGCTCTCGGGGGTGACCACCGGCAACTTCCTGCGCACGGCCGTGAACAGCCTCAATCCGGACCACCCGATGCCGGTGCTGCAATTCCACAAGCTGCTCACCGAGAAGATGAAGCTGCTCGACATCGAGCCGGACTTCGCCCAGCGCTACCTCAACGAGGGCTTCTCCGGCGGCGAGAAAAAGCGCAACGAGATTCTCCAGCTGGCTGTGCTCGCCCCTCGCCTGGCCGTGCTGGACGAGATCGACTCCGGTCTCGACATCGACGCCGTCAAGATCGTCGCCCACGGCGTCAATACGCTGCTCAGCGAGAACATGGGGGTGATCATCATCACCCACTACGAGCGCATCCTGCGCTATGTGAAGCCGCACTTCGTGCACATCCTGATCGGCGGCAAGGTCGCCGTGTCCGGCGGGCCCGAACTGGCAGATGAGCTGGAGGCCCGCGGCTACGACTGGATCAAGACCGAGGCCGACCCGGCCCTCGCCGAATAGGAGGCGCTGGCGTGGCCGAGACGCTGGTCCACAATCCGTACCTGACCCGCTGCCGCGAGAAGGGCGAGCCAGCCTGGCTTCTGGAGCGCCGTGAGGATGCCTGGCAGGCCTCTCAGAGCCTGGCTCTGCCGCGCCCGGAGAAGACCGCCATTGACCGCTGGGGCCTGGAGCAGGCGCTACCGGGCCACGCGGCGGCCCCGCAGACGGCGGTCGAGGTGAGGAGTGACGCCGGAACCCACCTCATCACCTGGAACGGCGCTGTCCAAAGCGCCCAGATCGACCCCGCCCTAGCGGAGCTGGGCGTGCTGCTGATCGGCATCGATCAGGCCATGGGCCAGCACCCAGAGTTGCTCGAACCCTATCTCGCTTCCCACATCCTGGCCCCCGATCACCTGCTGGCCGCCCTGCACCGCACCTACCTGCAGGGCGGTCACCTCCTCTACGTGCCGGCTGGCGTGGAGATCGACACCCCGCTGGAGATCATCTCCGCCCTGGGCCAGGAGGATGCCTACCCGCACACCCTGGTCGTGCTGGAGCGGCAGGCCAAGGTGACGCTGGTCATGACAGAGCTGTCCATTGGCTCGTCGGCAATTCGGGTCAACTCGGCCTTTGAGGCCTTCCTGGGCGAGGGTTCATTCCTGCGCTACGCCACCGTGCAGAAACTGGGCGCTGAGGTGAGGGCCTTCCAGCCCCGGCTCGCCCACCTGGCCCGCGACGCCCGGATGGAGTGGATTGTGGCCCAGGCCGGGGGCGGGCGCGTACTGACCACCAACCAGACCCTGCTCGAGGAGGAGGGCGCCAGCGCCGAGAGCTACGCCGTGTTCCTGGGTGCGGGCGATCAGGTTCTCGACTTTCAGACCAAGATGAACCACTGGGCGTCCCACACCAGTTCAGACATGGACTCTAAGGGCGTGATGACCGGCCGCGCCAAAGCGGTGTACACCGGCTTCACCGAGATCAAGAAGGGGGCTCACGGCTGCGCCAGCTGGCAGAAGGAGAAGACCCTGATGCTGAGCGACGAGTGCCGAGTGGACCTGATCCCGGCGCTTTGGATCTACGACGACGACGTCCAGAAGGCGGGACACGCCGCCGCCGCCGGGCGCGTCAACCCGGAGCAGCTCTACTACCTGATGAGCCGCGGCATCCGGGAAAAGGACGCCCTCTTGCTGCTGGTGACGGGTTTTTTGGCCACCATCCTCGACCGCATTCCCCTGGCCGACGTGCGTGACGCTATCTCCGAACTGGCGGCGGAGACGATCGCCAGATGACGGACTTCACAGGCGTGCGCGCAGACTTTCCGCTGCTCAGCACAGCCGAAGGCCGCACCCTCACCTACCTGGACTCGGCGGCCACCGCCCAGAAGCCGGAGGTGGTGCTGGAGGCGCTTCGCCACTTCTATCGCTACGACAACGCCAACGTCTACCGCGGCGTGTACGGCCTGGCCGCCCGTGCCACCGCTGCCTTCGAGGCTGCCCGGGAGACGGTCGCTGCCTTTATCGGGGCCGACGCCGACGAGGTGATCTTTACCCGCGGCACCACCGATGCGGTGAACACAGTGGCCTGGGCCTGGGCCAGGGCGGCACTTGGCCCTGGCGACGAGATTCTGACCAGCGAGGCTGAGCACCACTCCAACTTGGTGCCCTGGCAAGAGGCGGCACGGGCCGCCGGGGCCAGGCTGCGTTTTGTGGAACTGGCAGCAGACGGCAGCGTCCAGACTGAGGCGGTACTTGGGGCGCTGGGTCCTCGCACCAGGCTGGTGGCGTTGGCCCAGGCCTCCAACGTGCTCGGCAACCTGCCGCTCGATGTCGGTGCCGTCTCGCGGGCCGCTCACCGGCTGGGGGCCATAGTGCTGGTAGACGGCGCCCAGAGCGTGCCCCACCTGCCGGTCGACGTCCACGCCATGGAAGCCGACTTCGTGGCCTTCTCCGGCCACAAGATGATGGGCCCAACCGGCATCGGCGTACTCTACGGCCGGCGTGAGATGCTCGCCGCCATGGCGCCCTTCCAGTTCGGCGGCGAGATGATCAGTCACGTCGAGGCGGAGAGCGCCACCTTCAAGGAAGCGCCGCAGAAGTTTGAGGGCGGCACGCCGCCGATCGCCCAGGCCATCGGCCTGGCCCGCGCCTGCGAATACCTGAGCGGCCTGGGCATGGCCGAGGTGGCGGCCCACGACCGCCGCCTCGGTGAACTGGCTGCCAGCCAGCTCGGCGAGGTGCCAGGCGTCACCGTCTACGGCCCCGGCGGCGCCCGCCTGGGCGTGGTATCATTCAATCTAGAGGGCGTGCACCCGCACGATGTCGCCACCGCCCTCGACCAGCAAGGAATCTGCGTCAGGGCCGGCCACCACTGCTGCCAGCCGCTGATGCGCCGCCTGGGAGTGGTCGCTACGGTGAGGGCCAGTTTTTACGCCTACAACAGCGAGGAAGACGTCGAGAAGCTGGTCGCCAGCGTCATGTCCACCATGGAGTTCTTTCACCATGTCGCTCACTGACCTCTACCGCGAGATCATCCTCGAGCACGCCCGCCATCCCCAGCACAAGGGGTCCCTGGCCGAACCGGTCAGCTTCCAGGCCGGCCTCAACAACCCGACTTGTGGCGACGAGGTGATCGTCCAGGTGCGGGTGGGCCCGGGAGGCACCATCGAGGAGGGGAAATTCGATGGCGTGGGCTGTTCGATCTCGATGGCTGCGGCCTCCATCATGAGCGGGATGGTGGCGGGGCGCACCCTGGCCGAGGCCAAGCAGTTGATCGACGCCTACACGGCGATGGTCAGCGGCAAACAGGCCCCGACCGACGAGCTGGCCGAGCTGGCCGCCTTCGCCGGAGTGGCGCAGTTTCCGATGCGGGTGAAGTGCGCAACCCTTCCCTTTCACGCACTGCAAAAGGGTATCGCCAGATATGAGGAGGGATTCTGAGATGGCCACGCGGCAGGTCCCCAGCGTCGAGGAGTACCAGTACGGCTTCCATGACGTCGATGTGTCCGTCTTCCGCTCCGGCAAGGGGCTGAGTGCCGATGTGGTGCGGGCCATCTCGGAGATCAAGCACGAGCCGAAGTGGATGCTCGACTTCCGGCTGCGCGCCCTGGAGATCTTCCGGAAGAAGTCCATGCCCACCTGGGGCGGCGACCTCAGCCACCTCGACTTCGACTCCATCACCTACTACGTGAAGCCCACCGAGCGTCAGGGCAAGACCTGGGACGACGTTCCGGAGTCGATCAAGGACACCTTTGAGAAACTGGGCATCCCGCAGGCAGAGCGCAAGTACCTGGCTGGGGTCAGCGCCCAGTACGAGTCCGAGGTGGTCTACCACAGCCTGAAGCAGGAACTGACCGACCAGGGCATCATCTTCCTGGACACCGACAGCGCGCTCAGGGAGCACGAAGACCTCTTCCGCCAGTACTTCGCCACCGTGGTGCCACCGGAGGACAACAAGTTCGCCGCCCTCAACTCGGCGGTCTGGTCCGGCGGATCATTCATCTACGTGCCGAAGGGCGTGAAGAGCGACATTCCGCTGCAGGCCTACTTCCGTATCAACGTCGAGAACATGGGCCAGTTCGAGCGCACCCTGATCATCTGTGAAGACGACAGCTTCGCCCACTACGTCGAGGGCTGTACGGCGCCGATCTACTCCACCGACTCGCTGCACGCGGCGGTGGTCGAGATCATCGTCAAGCAGGGTGCCCGCTTCCGTTACACCACGATCCAGAACTGGTCGAACAACATCTACAACCTGGTCACCAAGCGGGCTGTCGCCCATGAGCGGGCCACCATGGAGTGGGTGGACGGCAACATCGGTTCGCGCCTGACCATGAAGTACCCGTCCGTGTACATGGTCGGCGAGGGAGCGAAGGCACATGTGCTGTCCATCGCCGTGGCCGGCAAGGGCCAGCACCAGGACGCCGGCGCCAAGGTGATGCACCTGGCCCCCAACACCACCTCCACCATCATCTCCAAGTCGATCTCCAAGGGCGGCGGCAAGACCACCTACCGCGGCCTGGTCCACTTCGCGGAGGGTGCCGAGAACTCCAAGTCCAAGGTCAACTGCGACACCTTGATCTTTGACGCCGAGTCCACCTCGGAGACGCTTCCCTACAACGAGGTGCTGGACAGCCGGGTGACCATGGAGCATGAGGCCACCGTGTCGAAGGTTTCCGAGGATCAGCTGTTCTACCTGATGAGCCGTGGCCTGAGCGAGGAAGAGGCCACCCGCATGATCGTGATGGGCTTCATCGAGCCGTTCACCAAGGAGCTGCCGATGGAGTACGCCGTGGAGATGAACCGCCTGATCAAGCTGGAGATGGAAGGGTCGGTCGGCTAAGTGGCCTACCAGACTCTGTTCCAGGTATCCGAGATACCGCTCGGCGAGGGCCGGGCCAAACCGGTCGACGACGAGCGCACAGTCGCCGTCTTCCACCTCGCTGACGGCTTCTTTGCCATTGACGACACCTGCTCGCACGCCCAGGCCTCACTCTCTGAGGGTGAGGTGGTGGAGCACACCGTGATCTGCCCCCGCCACGGCGGCCGCTTTGACCTCATGAGCGGGCGGGCCACCGGCCTGCCTGCCACCGCCCCGGTGGCCTCCTATCCGGTGCAGGTGGACGGGGAGAGCGTTCTGGTCGACTGGGAGGGTGGCTGAGATGCGCCTGTCGGCAAGGAGCGAGTATGGCCTGAGGGCTCTGGCAGCCCTGGCCGGCCGGGAGGCGGCGGAGCCGGTGCCGCTTCGCCAGCTGGCCGAGGCGGAGGGGTTGTCTGAGCAGTTTCTGGAGCAGATTTTTGTCGAGCTCCGGAAGGGCGGATTTGTCACCTCCACCCGCGGCGCGCATGGCGGCTACAGCCTGGCCCGGCCCGCCGACGAGATCCTGGTTTTCGATCTCCTGGAGACCCTGGAGGGCGACCTCGCCCCCTATGAGTGCGTGGCGACCGACCAGCCGGAGTGCCAGCAGGTGCCCTTCTGCGTCACCCGCCAGGTCTGGGTCAAACTCAGGGAGTCGATGCAACAGGCGATCGGAACGATGACCCTGGCCGAGATGGCGGGGGCGCCCTCCCGGCAGACGGTGGGCCACTAGCCGGAACGGCGAGGTTGGGGAGGGCAGGCCCTTGCTGATCGGTGACCTGGTGACGTTGCGCGAGGTGGCGTGGGGAGATCTGGCTGCCCGCCAGGAGTGGTTCCGCGACCCTGAGGTCACCCGCTACCTGGGCTGGCTGGATGGGGTGCCGGTGCCCTACCTGCAAGACGACAGCCCCGGGTCTCTGGAGTGGACGGTGGCGCTTCGAGACTCCCAGGAGCCGGTCGGCATCGCCCAGCTGGGGAAGCTGGACACTGTGGCGGCACAGGCCTCGCTTGGCCTGGTGATCGGGCGGAAGGAGCTGTGGGGGAAGGGACTGGGCGCCGACGTGATCCGGCTGGTGCTCGCCTACGCCTTTCAGGTGGCCGCCCTGAACCGGGTCTGGCTGACCGTCGAGAGTCGGCACCTCAAGGCGGTCCGGCTCTACGAGCGCGAGGGCTTTTTGGCAGAGGGCGTCCTCCGCCAGGCCCGCCAGACCCAGGACGGTCTGCAGGACGTGACGGTGATGGGCATCCTGCGCCCGGAGTGGGAGAGTCGCCACAGCCATGGCGGCTGAGAGTCCCAGCGCCCGCTCCTGGCTCCTGCTCCGAGATCTTGCGAAACTGGGTCCCCGCCGCTCTGGTACCGAGGGCGGCGCCCAGGCGCTGGCCTGGCTCGACCAGACGCTCGGCCAGGAGGGCCTGGCGGTGCGTCGGGAGGCCTTTCTGGCGCCCAGCCGCACGCTGTACTGGGGACCGGTGGTGAGCGCCCTGCCGCTGGTGGTGCTGGCCGTAGCACAGCTCCGCTTCCCGCACCTGATCGGCGCCCTCGCCCCCTTCCTGATGTGGCTGTTGCTGGTGCCTCTGGTCGGAGAGCTTCTGGCTCTGCCCATCAACCTGGACCTGATCCTGCCCCGCCGCATCACCTACAACCTGGATGCCCCCGTAACGGGCGAGGGCGAGGGTGAGATCGTGCTGGTCGCCCACCACGACACGCAGTGGTCGAGCTGGCTGTTCCACCCCAGGCTCGGCCTCCGCCTGCGCTGGTACTTCCTGCTCGCCTACCTCGGCCTGTTTGGTGTGCCGGTCCTGTCCAGCGTGGTCGCCTTCAACCCCCGCCCCCTGCCCATGGCGCTGCTCACCGCCTGCACAGTCCTCCTGGCCGCCATCAGCGCCTCCCTGGCGGTGGCCGCGCTTACCGGCCAGGACGTGGTCGGGGCCAATGACAACGGCTCTGGGGTGGCGTGCGCCATCGCCCTGGCCGGGCGGGCCAGGGCGGCCGTGGAGAGCGGTGAGTGGCCGCGGGACGGCGCCCGGCTGCGCCTCCTGCTCACCGGCGGCGAGGAGGTGGGGGCGCGCGGCATGCTGCACTGGCTGAAGAGCCAGCGCCCAGAGCCGGCCAGCGTCGTGTTCGTGAACCTCGACAACGTGGCAGGAGGCGGCCTTCGCTACTTGCGAAGCGAGGGCATGGCCCTGCCGCTCCGCTACTCGCCCGCCCTCATCCGGCTGGCCGAGCGGCTGGCGGAGGAGAGCCCCGCCGACCTGTCGGTCGGGCGCACCCTGCTCCTGCCCACCGACATGATGTGGACAAGCGCCCAGGGCTATGCCGCCATCACCTTCATCGGCCAGGGCCCGGACGGCGCCATTCCCAACTACCACTGGCCGACCGACACCGCCGAGAACATCTCGCCACCGCACCTGGGCGAGGTCGAGGACACGCTGTTTCGGTATCTCGCGGCCTTGTGGCGGGAAGCCGCCGCCAGCAAGGAGAATGCCTCCGCCTAGGCGAGCGGCGCTTTGACAGGCCATCAGGCCGCCTCTAGAATGAGCGGATCGAGCCGGTGAGGAGCGTGTTGGGCGTGGTGCAGCGGCCCCGCGGTACCGCCGATGTGCTGCCCCCTGAGAGCCAGCGCTGGCAATGGCTGGAGTCCTTGGCGCGCCAGGTCTGTGAGCGGGCCGGCTTCGGCGAGGTGCGCACGCCGACCTTCGAGGCGACCGAACTGTTCAGCCGCACCAGCGGCGAGTCTTCGGACGTCGTGCAGAAGGAGATGTATACCTTCACCGATCAGGGCGGACGCTCCCTGACGCTGCGCCCGGAGTCCACCGCCTCGGTGGTGCGGGCCTACCACGAGGCCTCGTTGAGCGGGGTGCACAAGCTCTTCTGCATCCAGTCCCACTTCCGCTACGAGCGCCCGCAAAGGGGGCGGCTGCGCGAGCACCACCAGCTGGACTGCGAGATCCTGGGCACTGATCTGCCGCTGGCAGACGCTGAGCTGATCGGCGTGGCCTGGAGCTTCCTGTCGGAGGCCGGGGTGGAGGACCTCACCGTGTCGCTCAACTCGATCGGCGACCTGACCTGCCGCCCCGGCTACCGGCGTGCCCTCCAGGAGTACTACCGGCCGCACCGGGAGGAACTGTGCCCGGACTGTCAGCGCCGCCTGGAGATCAACCCGCTGCGCCTGCTCGACTGCAAGCGGGAGGGCTGCCAGGCGCTCAAGGCCGGTGCCCCGAAGAGCCGGGACCACCTCTGTCCGGCCTGCCAGGAACACCTCGGCCAGCTGTGCCTCCTGCTCGACCAGGTCGGCATCCGCTACCGCTTCGACGACCTCTTGGTGCGCGGCCTCGACTATTACACCCGCACCGTGTTCGCGGTCAGCCACGGCGCCCTGGGCGCCCAGTCCGACCTCTGCGGCGGCGGCCGCTACGACCAGCTCTCGGAGGCGATCGGCGCCAGCCCCCTGGCCGGCGTCGGCTTCGGACTGGGCCTGGAGCGGCTCTTGATCACCCTGGGTGACGGCGGGGCCCCGCCGCCGCCGCGCCTCTACCTGGCGGTGACCGAGGCCGCCCTGGAGGGACCGGCCCTGGCGATGGCGATCGAGCTGCGCCGGAGCGGGCTCAGCGTCGAGATGGAGCTTCTCCACCGCTCACTCAAGGCGCAGTTCCGCCGGGCGGACAAAGAGGGGTTTGACCACGTGGCCGTGTTTGGCGAGGAGGAGCGGCGTTCGGGCCTGCTCACGGTGCGCAGCCTCAGGGACGGCACAGAGGGGCGCTACCCGGCCCACGAACTGGCCGAGCGCCTGGCCGGGCGGAGGTCGGGCCTGTGAGCGTGGACTGGCGCCAGCGGTGTGCCACCGCCGAACTGGCCGGCATGCGCCCCGGCGCCGAGGTGCTGGTTGCCGGCTGGGTGCACCGCCATCGCCACCATGGCGGACTGGTCTTCTTCGATCTGAGAGACCGCAGCGGCCTGGTGCAGGTGGTGGTCCACCCTGAGAACCCCCACTTCGCCCTGGCGGCCGCATTGCACCCGGAGTGGGTGGTCCAGGTCCGAGGCGAGCTGCACCAGCGCGACCAGGCCAGGGTGAACCCCAAGATCGCCACCGGGCAGGTGGAGATCGTGCCAAGTGAGCTCACGGTGCTGGCGGAGGCGGCCCCGCTGCCGATCTCGCCGGCCGATGAGGGCGAGGTGGAGGAGAGCCTGCGCCTTCGCCACCGCTACCTGGACCTGCGCCGGCCGCAGATGCAGCGGAACCTGGAACTCCGCCACCAGGCGCTGCAGGTGGCGCGCCGTCACCTGGCCGAGCAGGGCTTCTGGGAGGTGCAGACCCCCAGCCTCAGCCGGTCCACGCCGGAGGGGGCGCGCGACTTCCTGGTGCCGAGCCGGCTGGCCAAGGGCCGCTTCTACGCCCTGCCCCAGTCGCCGCAACTCTACAAGCAGCTCCTGATGGTGGCTGGCGTTGAGCGCTACTTCCAGGTGGTGCACTGCTTCCGGGACGAGGACCTGCGCGCCGACCGCCAGCTGGAGTTCGTGCAGATCGACATTGAGCAAAGCTTCGTCGACCGCGACGACATCATCCGCCTGGGCGAGAGCCTGGCCCTGACCCTGGCCCGGGAGGTGGCGGGCTGGCAGCTGGAGGAGCCCATCCCCCGCCTCACCTACCGTGAGGCGATGGAGGCCTACGGCACCGACCACCCGGACCTGCGCTTCGGCATGCCGATCATGAACCTCACGCCAGAGGCCCTGGCGGGGACAGTGCCTTTCTTGGCCGAGGCTGCCCGCCAGGGCGAGCGGGTGGCGGCCCTGGCCTCGCCCAGGCCGCTCAGCCGGAAAGAGATCGATGCCCTCTCGCTGGCGGCGGGAGTCGACCTCGGTAGCCTGAGCCTGGCCGAGGGCAAGGCGGGCGGCTCACTCGGCCGTTTCTTCGACGGTCCCTTGGCCCAGAGCTGGGGAGCAGGGGAGGGTGTGCTCTTGGTCGCCCACGGCCCAGGCGACGTCTTCCTGGAGAAGATGGGTGCCCTCCGCCTCCGCCTCGGCCGTGAGGCGGGCCTCATTCCGAGCGGAGCGCACCAGTTCGTCTGGATCACCGACTTCCCGCTCCTGGAGTGGAACGGCGAGGACAGCCGCTGGCAGGCTGTCCACCATCCGTTCACCGCACCTTTGGACGAGGACTTGGAGCGCATCGAAGAGAGCCCGGGAGACGTGCGGTCCAAGCAGTACGATCTGGTCCTGGACGGGTTCGAGGTGGCAGGCGGGTCGATCCGCATCCACCAACGCCCGCTGCAGGAGCGCATCTTCGCCCAGATTGGGCTCAGCAAAGAGGAGGCCCAGGAGAAGTTCCAGTTCCTGCTCGAGGCCTTCCGCTACGGCGCGCCGCCACACGGCGGCATCGCCTTCGGCTTCGACCGGCTGGTCATGCTGATGGCGGGCATGACCACGATCCGCGAGGTGATCGCCTTCCCGCTGCTCTCCAGCGGAGCCGACCCTCTGACCGGAGCCCCCAGTCAGGTGACGGCGGCCCAGTTGGCCGAACTCGGCCTCGTGGTCGAGCTGGCAGATCCCCTGCCGCGGCCGCCTGTGTCTTGAGACGTGACCCTGGGCGGTGTAGAATCACAGGCGAGAAGAGAGCCCTGCCGTGTGCGTGTCTCCCTAGCGTTCGAGCCCAAATCGACGACATGGGAGCCCGCTTCTCCGGGCGGCGAGAGAAACTATGCGATGCATGGGACTCGGTAACCATCTGGGAGGGCACCCACCTGCAATTGCAGGTTCTGAACCGGTCGGGACACGGCATGGTGGGGCAACGGAATTGGGGGCTCAGCCGTGAGCCCCCTTGTCGCGCGCCGTCCTCGCCACCAGTGGTCCAGGGAGAGGTGGAGTCATGGCCATTGACCTGCGCTCCGACACGGTGACCCGCCCCAGTCCGGTCATGCGCCAGGCGATGGCGGTGGCCGAGGTGGGCGACGACGTCTACGGCGAGGATCCGACGGTCAGGCAGCTGGAGCAGCGGGCAGCGGAGCTGGTCGGCCTCGAGGCCGGGCTGTTCGTCCCGTCCGGAACGATGAGCAACCTGGTCGCCGTGATGACTCACCTCCATCCCGGCGACGAACTCTACGCCGAGGCCGAGGCCCACGTCCTCTACTACGAGCAGGGCGGTTGCGCCCGGGTGGCTGGGGCCATGCCGCACCCCATCTTGGGGGTGGCCGGCCGCTTCAGCGGCGACGACCTCCGCCGCCACGTGCGTCCGGCTGACCTCCACTTTCCGCGCCCCGGCCTGGTGGCGGTGGAGAACACGCACAACCGTTCAGGCGGCGAGGTGTGGACGGTCGAGGAGACAGAGGATGTACTGCGGGCAGCCAGGGAGCTGGGGCTGGCCACCCACCTCGACGGCGCCCGCCTGTTCAACGCCGCGGTGGCGCTGGAGGTCCCGGCCCAGGCCCTGGCCTCCGGCTTCGACTCGGTGTCGATCTGCCTGTCCAAGGGCCTGGGCGCCCCGGTCGGATCGGTGCTGCTGGGCAGCCGCAGCTTCATCGCCCAGGCCCGGCGCAACCGCAAGGTGGTGGGGGGCGGCATGCGCCAGGCCGGCATCCTGGCGGCCGGTGGCCTGGCCGCCCTCACCGACGGCGTCGGCCGGCTGGCGGAGGACCATCGGCACGCCGCCCAGCTGGCCGACGGTCTGGACGCCCTGCCTGGCCTGTCGGTAGCCCCGGTGCGCCACCGCACCAACATGGTGATGGTCGATGTGACAGCCCCGGCCCCGCTCTGGGTGGAACGGCTGCGGCCGCGGGGCGTCCTGGTCAACGCGGTGGGACCGAACCGGCTGCGCCTGGTGACTCACCTCGACGTGTCCCAAGCCGACGTGGCGGAGGCGCTGGCCGCCTTCGCCGAGTTGGCCAAGGAGGCGGCCGCGTGGTCCTGATCGACGGCGGCCAGCTCTCCCTGGAGGACGCCTGGCGGGTGGTGGCCGGCGAAGAGGTGG
>JAJZLH010000014.1 GCA_021803575.1 Bacillota bacterium
AGAAGATGAAGTTGGCCATGATGAAGATGATCACCAGCTGCAAGAGGCCCTGGGCGGCGGTGAAGCCGAGGTAGCGGCGCATCGACCGGCCCACCCGGCCGAGATCCGGTTCGGCCTTTTGGATCTCCAGATAGACTCGGAGATTGGTGGGCAACAGGATGCCGATGCCCTGCACGAACAGGATGAGGGCCACCACGCCGGCGGCCACGAACCAGGCGTGCATGGGCCCCGGCTGTGAGAAGCCGAGGCGGCTCGCCAGGTAGTAGCCGGACGTGCTGGCAACGGCGGCCAGGATGGGCAGGAAGACCAGGGTGCGCGGCATCAGCTGCCCGACCACCGCCCGCCTCCCCTCCAAGGAGAGCCGGCGTAGCACCGGGCCGAGCACGAAGCCGAGGAAGAGGTCGATGCCGGTCCAGGTGGCGCCGGTCAGCACGTGCAGGTAATCGAGGGCCAGGAGGTTGCCAGAGGCCAGCACGGCGATCAGGGCCACCACCAAGGCCCATGCCCACCAGGAGAGGCGAAGGGCGCGGCCCAGAAGGTGCCAACCGCTTTCTCGACCGGCCTCCCCGCTCCTTGCCTGCTCCACCATCCCTCATCCCTCCTCGGTTCCATCCCCCTGACTTCACCGGCCCGCCGGCCTCGTCCTGACTGCCGGGCTGCCCCGCTCCGGCCCCTTCCTGCCCGCCCTTCTGCCGCTGGCAACAGCGCCTTCGCCCAGACAGCGCGTCACGGCGTCACTTTCAGCTCGGGGTCAGAGAATTGGCACTGCGCTGCATCGCCCACCGGGCGGTAGCCGATCGCCTGGTAGATCTTGTTCGAGGTCGGGTTGGCTAGGTCTGTGAATAAGAACACCCGCTGATAACCCTCATCCAGACGGAGCTGGCTGACCGCGGCGGTGAGCCAGCTGGCGTAGCCCCGGCCGCGCCGCTCCGGCAGGGTGTAGACCGGCCCCACCCGGATCCCGGAGCCGGTCGGTCCCGCCGACCCGACCAGCGAGACCGGCTCTTCGTCCTGCCATAGCCAAAGACCCGCCGTGTCATCGCCCAAGTGGCGTTCCACCCCTTTCCGGGCAGCCGTCTCCGCTGGCCCCATGCCCGTGTTCGTCTCGCCGTGGAAGGCCGTAAACCAGTTCACCAAGAGGGAGCGGTCGGCGCCTTCGGCCCGCCTCAGCCGGCCGGGCGGGGCCTTCGGCCAGGTCACGCGAGTCAGCTCGTAGATCCGCTCCCTGACGGCCACCCTACCCTTCTGGCCGGTTCGCTCCTGCCACAGGGCCATGAAGCGCTCGGTCAGGTGGTCCGGCCCGATCACGCCGGGCAGGGTGCCAAATGTGCTGGCGGCGTGGTCGGCAATCCAGGGCAGCGCATCCGGGCGGGCGGTCTCGGTCAGGATCAGATTGTGCGGCGGCGTGCGGATGGCAGCCGCCACCACCGCCTCGCCGTCCTCCACCGCCAGGAAGTAGGGATCCGGGTAGTGGCCGGGGTTGGTCCGAAACGTTGACAAGATGCCCAGCGGCAGGTTGTTTAGGGCCTCCTCACGGAGCAAGAAGGCGCCCGCCGCCGCCATGAAGCCCGCCGCGTCTCCGAACCGCCTCACCCGCATCGCTTCACCGCTTCTTTCGCTTGCTCGATACCATGACCGGTGTCAGATCACCTGCTGGCGGCGGTACACAGGATTCCCGGCGAGGGGCAAGAAGGTGCTGCGGGATCCACTGTGCGTCATCGGGTGGGACCCCTACGGGGAGACCGAACGGCCCCCATCGCGCTCCCGCTGCGCCGTTCTCCCGGGTTGCCGGTGATGCCTTGCGACCGCTGACAGCGAGGGGGTTAAGAAGCGTGAACACGGTCGCTCTCGGCTTTGGCATGGGCTTCCTGGTGGCCGCTCAGGTAGGGCCCATCTGGCTCCTCTGCGCCAGGAGCACCCTGCACGGCGGTCTTCGCGTCGGCCTCGCCATTGGCCTCGGCGCCGCCATCATCGACACCGCCTACGCCAGCCTCGGTGTGCTGGGAGCCAGCACGCTGCTCCAGATCTCAGGGCTGAGGCTGGCTCTCGGCCTGACCGGAGCGGCCGTCATCGTCTTTCTGGGCGTCCGCCATCTCTGGACAGCGCTGCGAGTGCGTTCTGGCCTGGAGACGGCGGGCGAGGTGGGCTCGCCGCTCCTGGCACTGCGCACCTCGCTGATCGCCACTGCCGCCAACCCAATGACGATGGCGTCGTGGGGGGCCATCTTCGCGGCCGCCAGCACCTCGCACATCCTCGGCGGCGACCTGAGCCTACCACTGCTCCTCGCCGCCGTGGGCCTGGGGTCTCTCACCTGGTTCTCGGTGCTCTCCCTAGGCATGGCTGCTCTGCGCAGGGTTATCTCGGCGCGGGGCGTGTGGCTGCTCGAGATCCTGGCCAGCCTGGGCCTGGTCGGCGCCGGCGGCTTGATGGCCTGGCGCGCCCTGCGTGCCTAGGCGAGCCGTCTGCCATTCTCGAGGGCGTCCTCAGCAGACAGCCGTCCGATGGCGCAACCTGACCGGCTTGGGTCGCTGGCCGTCTGAACTACGGGCCCAGACCCGTGCTTCCTGCCAACGGCCACGACCGGCGAAGAGAGGGAGCGGCACGCTGGCAGGCGACAGCGTGTAGGCAGCCGAAGCGTCGTCGCGGTGCGGATACGTCCGCTGCCTAAGCCCGGGTGCCGGAGGGACTGGCATGCGTCGATTTGTCGGTGAGGCGGTTCAGGTCGAGATGGAGCGTGGCGCTCCCCACACCGTGTGCTGGGCGGGGCGCCGCATCGCAGTTGAGGTGCGGGCCGAGGTGGACCGCCCCGACCGCTCTTCCGACTGGCGGCTGCGCCGTCACCATCGGCGGTTTCTGGTGGAGGATGGGAGCGGCCTCCTGTTGGAACTCCGCCAGGACCGCCAGGGGTGCTGGACCCTCTGGGCCGTTGACGACCAGGCGTGACCGGTCCCACATGCACCGAAGCCTCACTCGCCTGGGTGACAACTGGCGCAAGGCCGTTCAAGACGGGCAACCTTCCCGAGTCAGGTCCGGATAGTGCTGTAAATTCGCCTCGAGGTCGACAGGTGAAGGATCAGGCGGCATGCCCAGTCGCCGTGGGCTAGGCTGTGTCGGGGGCGACCTGCCACTGCGAGTAACAGGTCACGTCGCAGATGATGGATGGTGCGCCTGGAGGGACTTGAACCCCCGACCCACGGCTTGGTTAAGGAAGGAGACGGCCCAAATGGAGTTTCCGCACCCTGCCAGGGGTTCAGCGCCCGCGGCCCGATCGGGCGCACTCTGGCGAGTTGTCAGAAGTGGACATGGATGGCAGGGAGATGACACCAATACCACTTATCTCTACACAGATTACTACACAGCTGCCTTCGCCACGTCCGTCAACGTGGGCGGCTCCCTTGCGTCCCATCTCCCCATCTCCTCCTCCTGGAAGCCAGCCTGTCCCCTGGGTTCCTGACCCTAAGGGCTGTCAGCCAGCCAGAGGGGTCCGAGACAGATCCTGTCACAGCCAACCACCTCACCCAGGACCGTGGCAGGCTGAAGCGGCAGGGTTGCTGTCGGCTCGCTGCTCAGAGCAGACGGCAGTCGACGAAGGGGATGTCACCGCCATGGCGGCGAATGGGGAGCATGGCCGGAGAGAAGAGGGTTGAGGAGGGTCGGCATGACCTCGGCTGAGATTCTGGCCCGGGTCGATCGCAAGAAGATGGAGATCGACCAGGCGCGGCCGCTCGGACCGACCGCCCTCGGGTCCCTGAAGGCCGACTTCACGGTGAGGTACGCCCATGAGACCACTGCCATTGAGGGCAACACTCTCTCCCTGGCCGAGACCCAGGTGGTGCTCGAGGACGGGGTCACCATCGCCGGCAAGTCGGTCAGGGAGCACCTCGAAGTGCTGAACATGCGCGACGCACTCAACTGGCTGGAGCGAGTCGTCCAGGACGACGCGTCGGTCACTGAGCACACCGTCTACGCGATGCACCGCATCATCATGTCCGGCATCCTCAAGGAGGAGGCTGGCTTCCTACGCCGCGAGCCAGTCTACATTGTGGGTTCCACCCACGTGCCCCCGAACTGGGTGAAGCTGCCCGACCTGATGACCGACTTCTCGGAGTGGCTGAGCCGGGGCCCAGCGGAGAGCCACCCAGTGGTGTTTGCGACCAGGGCCCACTTCGAGTTGGCACAGATTCACCCGTTCGTCGACGGCAACGGCCGCACAGCCCGACTGCTGACCAACCTGCTGCTGATGCGACACGGCTACCCGCCGGCACTCTACGAGGCGGCCCAGCGCGCTGAGTACATCCAGGCGATCCGTCTGGCCGACGACGGGGATCTCGGCCCATTCGTCGCCTGCACGGCACGAGCTGTCGAGGTGATGGCGGATCGCTACCTGACCCTGATCACGATGGCTCGGGAGGCGAGGGCGGCCGACGACGGGTCGATGGCTCGACAGAGCCAGCCGAACCTAGACAAGGACTCTGACCGCTGACGCTAAGCCCAGTGAAGGCGCCCTATCCTGGCTCTCAGGGCCAAGTCTCTCTGCGGAGAGCTCTGGCCCTTTCCTCCATCGAAGGGAGATGGAGCACACGGATGGGAGCAATACAGAAAGTAGCGGCGTGGGACCCCTTCTGGGATGACGCCTATGAGATGGCCGAGAACCCCTGGGGCCACGACACCATCTGGTCCCTGACCAGCCGTGCCATGCGAGATTCGCGCTAACTTTTGCCGAGAGTGCCCAATTCAAGCCTAGACCCAAGAATTGCTACAATTGTGAAGCCCGCTATCCCTTTCGGGAAGCGGGTTTTGGTTTGGTGCGCCTGGAGGGACTCGAACCCCCGACCCACTGCTTAGAAGGCAGTTGCTCTTTCCTGCTGAGCTACAGGCGCCCGTAAACACACGCGGTCGGCTATCCACCCGCCGCTCACGCTCAGGCTAGGTGCGGCCGTCCGCCGTGTCAAGCGAGGTCGTCCATCGGCGATAGATACAGGTGGAGCGGGTGGCGGGAATCGAACCCGCGCTATCAGCTTGGAAGGCTGAAGTTCTGCCATTGAACTACACCCGCGTGCCAAGAGAGTATCACAGACCAGCGCCCGCCCCGCCATCTCAGCGTGCAGGATTGTTCAGAGCCGGGGGCCAATAGTCACCACCACCGAGCCGAGCGCATCCTGACCGGTTGGGGGCCTGCCCCAGATGGACGCCTTTTCCCACCTCCCGACTGAGGTCGACCCCAACTTCGTGACGGCCTTTCAGCTGGCCGTGGAGGCCTCGCGGCAGTTGCTGGGCGCCCAGTTCGCCGGCGTGGCCCTGCCGGCAGAAAACGGCTGTTTGCGCTACGTGATCCTTTCCGGCTTCCCCGACGACGCCGATGCGTCTACATGGCGCCAGCCGTTCGCCCCGAACGAGAGCGTCACCGGGCAGGCCTTCACCACCGGCAAGACCTATTTCTACCGGCCCGACGACGCCATGCCTACGCTTCCCTGGTTCACCGCCGCCGGCGGCCAGTCCATCCTGGCGATGCCCATCCACGCCGAGGACCGGGTGGTGGGTGCCCTCACCATCGGCTGGCGGGCGGCGGTGCGCCGGCCCAGCCCCGCCAAGATGCGCCTCTTGCGCCTGATCACCAGCCAGATGGGTCTCAGCGTCGAGACCCAGATGCTCCTGCTCCGGCTGGCCGACAGCGAGCGCAAGGCGCTTCGCCTCAGCCGCCTGAATGCCATCCTGTCCCGCATCAACCTCAGCATCGTCGGGGCGCGCAGCCGGCAGAGCCTACTCACCCGCATGTGCGAGACGATCACCGCCGACGGCCAGTTCGTGCTGGCCTGGATCGGTTTCGCCGACCCGGCCAGCGGCGACGTGGACATCACGGCCTCTTCCGGCGAGGCCACCGCCTACCTCACCACGCTCAAGGTCAGCGTCGACCCGGCCAGCCCCTATGGCCAGGGGCCGGCCGGGCGGGCGCTGCGCGGCGAGGGCACGCAGATCATCTCCGACATCCTGACCGATCCCTCCTTCGCCATGTGGCGCCAGTACGCCGAGCCGCTCGGACTGCGCTCGTGCATCTCGTCCCGATTCCAGGACGCCTCCGGGGTGGCCGGCGCCCTCAGCGTCTACTCGAAGGAGCCGAATGCCTTCGGCCAGGTCGAGATTCAGGAGCTGATGGCGGAGCTGGTGTCCAGCATCTCCTTCGCGCTGGCCCATCTGGCCCTGATCGACCAGGAGGCCACCGCCGAGCAGCAGGTGCGGCACATGGCCTACCACGACCCCCTGACCGGGTTGCCCAACCGGCTTCTCTTGGAAGACAGGCTGGGTCAGATGCTGGAGGCCGGCCGCCGCTACCGGCGGTCGTTTGCGGTCTGCGTGCTGGATCTGGACGACTTCAAGTCTGTCAACGACAGCTACGGCCACCACTTTGGCGACCGCATCCTGCGTCAGCTCACCCAGCGTCTGACCGGGTCCCTGCGGGCGGTCGACACCATGGCCCGCTTCGGTGGAGACGAATTCGTCCTGCTGGTCGACGCCGTCCACGATCAAGAGCACCTGACACAGCTGCTGAACCGGCTGATTGAGATGGCCAAGGAGCCGGTGAAGGTCGACGACGTGGTGTTCCAGCTGGGCGTGTCGATCGGCGCCGCCCTCTTCCCGGAGGACGGCGAGGAGCAAGAGCGCCTGGTCAGCCGTGCCGACCAGGCGATGTACCTGGCCAAATCCTCTGGCGGCAACTGCTACCGCCTGGCGGCAAAACTCTAGCGCCGCCCTGTCCCGCGGCGCCCGCCCAAACCTGTCTCTGACTGGTCGGGGCGGCGAGATTCGAACTCGCGACCCCTTGGTCCCAAACCAAGTGCGCTACCTGGCTGCGCCACGCCCCGACAGTGTCTCGTTCATTCTATCCGGCCCGGCTGCCGGGGTCAAAGACACCGCCCAGCTGGAGTTCGTGCAATAGCTGGCGGGCAGCCCGGCCCCGGTGCGACACGGCGGCCTTCTCCAGGTCGCTGGCCGCTGCAAAGGTGACGCTCAGCTCATCGGGCACGAAGATGGGGTCGTAGCCGAAGCCGCCCTCGCCCTGCTCGGCGGCGGCGATGGTGCCTGGGCAGCTGCCCTCCACGGCCAGGGCAGGGTAGCCCAGGCGGAGCAGGACCAGTACCGCCACGAAACGGGCGCGCCGCGCATCGCCGCTGAATCCGGCCATCTCGGCCAGCAGCTTGGCCCGGTTCTCCCGGTCGCTGGCACCCTCCTCGGCGTAACGGGCACTGTGCACCCCGGGTCGGCCGTCCAGCGCCTCCACCTCCAGCCCGGAGTCGTCGGCCAGCACCCAGTCCAGGGTTTCGGCCCGCACCGCCTGGGCCTTGAGCAGGGCGTTTTCCAGGTAGCTGGACCCGCTCTCCAAGGGGGGCTGCCCGCGCTGCCAGGGACACACCTCCAGGTAGGGAGCGAGCAGCGCCTTCATCTCGCGCACCTTGCCCGGGTTGCGGCTGGCCAGCCAGACCCGCACGCTCACGGCTGGCTGTCCGCACGCACCGCGGCGGCCTGGGCCAGGAGCAGCTCGCCGGCACCCTTCTTGGCCAGCGCGAGGAGGCGGGTGAGGGTTTCTTCCGAAAAGGGCGCTCCCTCCGCCGTGCCCTGCACCTCCACGAAGTTTCCGGAGGAGGTGATCGCCACATTCATGTCGACCTCGGCCCGCACGTCCTCGCCGTAGTCGAGGTCGAGCAGGAGCTCCTGATCGACCACCCCCACCGACACGGCCGCCACCTGCTCTCGAAGCGGCGACGAGGCCAGCGTGCCCGCCGCAACCAGCCTGTTCACGGCGATCGCCATCGCCACGTAGCAGCCGGTCACGGCCGCGGTGCGGGTGCCGCCGTCCGCCTCCAGGACGTCGGCGTCCAGGAGCAGTGAGCGCTCGCCCAGCCGGCTGAGGTCGACCACGGCGCGCAGCGAGCGGCCGATCAGGCGCTGGATCTCGTGGGTACGGCCGCCGGGTGCGCCGCGCCCCACCTCGCGGGGCGTGCGGGTCAGCGTGGAGCGGGGCAGGAGGGCGTACTCGGCCGTCACCCAGCCGCCGCCGCTGCCCCGCCGAAAGGGCGGCACCCGCTCCTCGACCGAGCAGGCGCAGAGCACCCTGGTGGCGCCAAAGGCGACCAGGGCCGAGCCCTCGGCATGGCTGAGCCAGCCCGGTGTGATGGTCACCGGGCGCATCTCGTCGGCGGCGCGTCCCAGCCGCATCGAATCCCCCCTCATCCTGATGATCGTAACCGATCGGGCGCGCCGAGGGGGCCGGCCGGGGCCGGCCCCCTCCCCGGCGGCCAGGGATTACTTTCCGGCGGTCTCCGCCACCTGGGACGCGGCCTTGGCGCCAGAGCGGCTGCGGCTGTACAACAGGTAGCCGGTGCCGGCCAGGAGGAAGCTCACGTAGTAGGTGATGTCGCCGAGCTGGGGCAGGGCGTTGGCGATCGGCCCGATGAAGTTCAGTTGCGGTGAGAGGTACTGATTCATGAACAGCACCGAGACCGCCACCGAGCCGATCCAGAACCAGAAGCCCGGCATCACGCCCCGGCTCTTGTCGTAGAAAACGGCGGTGTGGTACTCGCCCTTCTGCACCAGGAAGAAGTCGACCAGCACGATCGCCACCCAGGGGGCGACCCAGTAGCCGAGCAGGTACAGGAAGAAGGTGTAGTTGGTCAGGAAGTTGCCCTGGCCGGCGGTCCAGGCCACCAGGGCGCCCAGCACGCCGACCACGATCGCCGACTGCCAGCGCTTGATCGGAATGTTCACGACCAGGGCCGACAGGGCGCCAGAGTAAATGTTGAGCACGTTGGCGGTGACCGTTCCGACGATCACGGCCAGCATGGTGATGACGGCGATGGCGTGCGGCACCAGGCCGGTCACCAGATCGGTCGGGGCGAAGATCGGCTTGACGGTGGAGAGCAGAAGCCCGACCAGTTCCAGCCAGGCGCAGGAGACCAGCGCCGACCAGAAGACGTTGTGGAAGATGGTGCGTGGCTTGGTCGACTTAGGCAGATAGCGGGAGTAGTCGGAGGAGAAGGCCATCCACCCCAGGAGGTAGGAGAAGGCGACCGAGAAGGTGAGGATGAAGGCGCCGCTGGGGCCGGCTGCGCCAGCCACCTTGGGGTTGAAGCCGATCGCCACGTTGGCCTTGGTCACGGCGTAGTAGCTGACGATCAAGAACACGATGGTGAGGAGGATCGACATGTAGCGCTCGAAGGAGTGGATCATGTTGTAGCCGAGGATGGCGATCAGCACCTGCACCACCAGCATCAGGATGAGGGCGGTGGCGAAGGTGAGCCCGATCAGGTACTGCAGCGCCTCCACGCCCAGCACCGTGTTGACGGCGAACCAGGCGAAGCCGGCCACGAAGTTTAAAATGCCGGGCAGGTAGTTGCCGTAGTAGCCAAAGGCCTTCCGCGACTGGATCAGCTGCGGCACGCCGAGGCGAGGGCCATACAAGGACAAGAGGGCGAGTAGGACGGCACCGAGCACGTTGGCCAGGACCAGGGCCACCACCGCCTGGCCGAAGCCAAGGCCGAAGACGACAATCGGCAAGGCGCCCACCGCCAGCGTGGCGAACTCGACGTTGGCACCCCACCACAGCGTGAACAGACTCGATGGCCTGCCGTGCCGCTCCTCGTCGCGGACCGGCTCGATACCCTTCGGCTCAACCTTCAGGACCTCGTCCTTGTACTCAGCTCTGACGGCCACGCCCCCGCCCTCCCATATCCGAACATTAGGACAGCCCTAAGGTAATATGTTCGGATTACCTTGTCTAGGGGTAGGCAGAAATTCCGCGCCGGCGCTCAGCCAGGGCGACCAGGCCGGCCAGCGTGGCATTGACCGGCGCGGCGACCTGGGCCGCCTGGCCGAGTGCTGCCACCCGGCCGTTCAGGGCCCGGATCTCGGTCGGCCGCCCGGCCAGGAGGTCTTGCAGCATCGAGCAGCGGTTGGCGCGGGTCACTTCCAGAACGCCCCGCACCGCATGCCAGTCGGTCGCCACAGCCACTCCTTGGCTCTTGGCCACCGCCTGCACCTCGGCCAGCACCGACCCGGCCAGCTCCTCGACGCCGCCCAGCTCCAGCAGCTGGCCGTTGGTCAGCCCGAGGAGGGCGGCCATGGGGTTGATCACGGCGTTCACCGCCACCTTGTTCCAGATCAAGGGCCAGGGATCAGGCTCGGCGTGACAGTTCAGTCCGGCCCCATCCAGGTGGGAGGCGATCTCCTCGGCCAAGGTGAGGTCCTTGGCCGAGCAGGGGGCGAGGGCTGTGGCGCCGCGGCCGGCCGCCTCCACCTGGCCAGGGCCGTGGCTGTTGGCGCCCACGGTGGTGCTGCCGGCCAGCAGCCGGCAACCGGGAAGCTCCGCCAGGATGGCCTCCACGTTGCCCAGCCCGTTTTGCAAGGTGAGCACCGCCGTGTCGGCGCCCACGGCCGCCCGGGCCGCCTTTGCCGCCGAGGGGGTGTCGTCGGCCTTGACCATGATCAGCACCAGTTCGGCCGATGGCCCCCCGGGCTCCGCCCGGATCGGCAGGGCGATGGACTGACGCACCCCGCCCTCCGCCAGCACCACGCCCTGGGCGGCCACCGCCTGGCGCACGACCGGATTGCGGCTGACCAGGGTGACCTCGTCACCGGCCTCCCGCAACCGGGCGCCGATCAGGCAGCCCATGGCGCCGGCGCCGATCACGGTCACCCGCACGGCCACTCCTCCCCTCTTCGCCCCGTCGGTCCCGGTCTCAAATAGTTGGTGGAGGCGCGGGGGAACTGCCCCCCCGGTCCGTACAACCGCTTCACGTGGGCTCTACGAGCGTGTCTCCAGGAGCTTGTCTCGCCTCAGGCCGTCCCCGGAGCCGGACGTTGGCCCAATGGCCAGCCGCTGCATGTCTTAGCCGATGCGCCAGAGGCGCACGCACCGGAGCACCCCGCCTCATTCGTCGTGCACCGGCCGGCAGGGGCACCGGTGCTGACGTCACCGCCTTAGTTAGGCAGCGAGAGCGTAACTGTTATTGGCAGTTATCTGTTTTCCCGCTGTTTTACGAGGCACGGGACCTCGGCTCGCTCCCCCATGCATCAGCCGTACGTCGAACCTGATTCGCCCCCAAACCTCCTTCGCACAACTCAGCGGCGCCTCTTCAGCGCCCGCCGGATCGACCGCTCCGCGTCGCGCTCGGCAATCGCCCTGCGCTTATCATAAGCCTTCTTGCCCTGGCCGAGGGCCAGCTCCAGCTTGGCCAGGCCGGAGGGTGTGAAGTAGAGCCGGAGCGGCACCAGCGTCATGCCCTGACGCCCGACCGCCACCGCCAGGTCGCGCAACTCCCGCCTGTGCAGGAGTAGCTTGCGGGTGCGGGTCGGGTCGTGGTTGAAGGAAGTGGCCCGGTCGTAGGGGGCGATGTGCGCCCCCAAGAGGAAGGCCTCGCCGTCCTTGAGGATGGCGTACGCCTCCTGTAGCTGGGCTCTGCCCTGGCGCAGCGACTTGACCTCTGTCCCGGTCAGGGCCAGCCCGGCCTCGTAGCGCTGGCCCAGGTGGTAGTCGAAGCGGGCACGCCGATTTTCGGCCACCTGGCGAGATTGCCGCTCCGCCATCTCCGCCACCCCGCCCCTCTCTCCCCTACCTGACAGAAGGGGGGCGCCCGGCTGTGCCAGCGCCCCCCCAGGTCACCGCCTGATCGCGGCTAGGTCCACAGCCTGGCCATGATGTAGGTGAGCGCCACGAACACCACGGCCGCCACCCCGGTGACGCGCCCCAGCGCCTCGTCGAGCCCCTTCTGCTGGCCGAAGAAGAATTCGGCGCCGCCCTGGCCCTGGCCGGTGAAACCGGAGAAGCCGGCGCCCCGTCCGGACTGCAGGAGGATGGTGATGACCACGGCAGCCCCGGCCAGGATCTGAAAGATCAAGAGGACGCTATTCAGAGGGAACCCCACCTTCCGGCGCTGATCGTATCACCGGCCCTGGCTGAAGACAAGGCGACCGGCGTAGGGGGCGTCCGGCACCTGCTCGGCGATGCGCAAGAGGCGGTTGTACTTGGCCAGCCGCTCCTGGCGGCAGGGTGCTCCGGTCTTGATCTGCCCGGCCCCGGTCGCCACCGTCAGGTCGGCGATCAGGGGGTCCTCGGTGTCGCCGGAGCGGTGAGAGACCACGGCGCCGTATCCCAGCTCACGCGCCGTGCGGATGGTGGTCAGGGTCTCGGTCAGGGTGCCGACCTGATTGGGCTTGATCAGGATGGCGTTGGCGATGTGGTCCTCCGCGCCCTGGCGGAGGCGCGCGGCGCTGGTCACGAAGTTGTCGTCGCCGATCAGCTGCAGCCTGCCTCCCAGCGCAGCGGTCACCTCCTGCCAGCCCAGGGTGTCGTCCTCGTCCATCGGATCCTCGATCGACACCAGGGGGAAGCGCTCGCTCCAGTCGGCCAGCTGGGAGATCAGGGCCTTGGCGCTGAGGACGGCGCCGTTCAGCCGGTAGCCGTCGCCCTGCCGCATTTCATTGGCAGCCAGGTCCAGCGCCAGGGAGACCTCTTCCCCAGGCCGGTAGCCAGCCCGCTCCACCGCCTGCAGGAGTAGGCGAAGCGCCTCCTCGTCGTCGGACAGGTCCGGCGCGAAGCCGCCCTCGTCACCCACCGCCGTGCGCTGGCCGATCAGGACCAACTCCCGGCGCAGCGCCTGGTACACCTCGACGCCGGCGGCCAGAGCCTCGGCGAAGCTGTCAAAGCCATGCGGCACGATCAGGAACTCCTGGATCTCGAGCCGGTTGTCGGCGTGCCGGCCGCCGTTCAGCACGTTCAAGAGCGGCACCGGCAGTGTGGCCTCCTGGCCGTCCTGGGCCAGATAGCGGTGGAGCGGCAGGTGCTGGGCGTGGGCGGCTGCCCTGGCCACAGCCAGGCTCGCCCCCAGCACGGCGTTGGCGCCGAGCCGGCTCTTGTTGGCGGTGCCGTCCAGCTCGATCAGGCGGCGGTCGATCTCTGCCTGGTCCTCCGCCGCCATGCCGACCAAGAGGGATTGGATCTCCCCGTCGACATGGGCGAGGGCTCGGCTCACGCCCTTGCCGCCAAAGGCCCTGCCACCGTCTCGGAGCTCCACCGCCTCGTAGCGCCCGGTGGAGGCGCCGGACGGTACGGCGGCCCGGCCGGTGGTGCCGTCGGCCAGCACCACGTCGACCTCGATCGTCGGGTTCCCTCTGGAGTCGTAGATCTGGCGGCCGTGGACCTGGCGGATCACCGGCACGTGGCTGGCCTCCTCAGGGCTGGATGGGGACGAGCAGGGAGCGGCCGGTCATGGCATCCGGCACCGTCAGGCCGAGCAGATCGAGCAGGGTGGGAGCCACGTCCTTCAGCTCGCCCTTCCGCAGCTGGACGTCCGGGCGCCCGACCAGCACCACCGGTACCGGATTGGCGGTGTGGGCGGTGTGCGGGCCACCCGTCTTTGGGTCGATCATCATCTCCACGTTGCCGTGGTCGGCGATCAGTAAGGCCACCCCGCCACAATCCTGCACTCCAGCCAGGAGGCGGCCCAGCTCGGCGTCCACCGCCTCCACCGCCCGCACCGCAGCCGGGATGCTGCCAGTGTGGCCGACCATGTCCGGGTTGGCATAGTTCAGCACCAGGAGATCGGCTCCTTCGGCCAGCGCCTTGAGGCCGGCGTCGGTGACGCCCCTGGCCGACATCTCCGGCTGGAGGTCGTAGGTCGTCACCGCCGGCGACGGCACCAGGTTCCGCCACTCGCCAGAAAAGGCGTCCTCCCGGCCCCCGTCCAGAAAGTAGGTGACATGGGCGTACTTCTCCGTCTCCGCCACCCGGGCCTGGCGGAGGCCGGCCCGGCTCACCTCCTCGCCCAGCGTGTGCTCCAGCGCCTCGGTGGCGAAGATGGCCGTGGCCCCGCTCCAGTCCGCCTCGTAGTCGGTGAGGGTGGTCAGGCTGAAGGCGCCGCGCGGGCGGCTGAAGTGCGGGAACTCCCTGTCGGAGAGGGCGTGGCTGAGCTGACGGGCGCGGTCGGCCCGGAAATTCAGGAACAAAAAGGCGTCGCCTGCCTGAGCACCGTCATAGTCTTTGATCAAGACCGGCTCCACGAACTCGTCGTTCACGCCCGCCTCGTAGCTGGCCCGAAGCGCCTCCTGCCAGTCGGCGCGGCGGTTGGCCTGGCCGTCGACGATCGCCCGGTAGGCCCGCTCGGTGCGCGGCCAGCGATGGTCGCGGTCCATACCGTAGAAGCGGCCGCCCAGGGTGGCGATCTGGAAGCCTGGCCAGTCAGCGGCTCGAGCCAGGTCGGTCCCCGCCGACCGGGGCGGCACGTCCCGGCCGTCGGTGAACAGGTGATAGTAGGTCTGGCCGCGGCCCGCCCTGGCCGCCGTCACCGCCCGCCAGTGGCCGAGGGCGCTGTGCACCCCGCCGTCCGAGAACAGCCCCACTACGTGCAGCCGGGGCGCTGACAGCGCTCGGGCCAGGGCCGGCATCTCATAGAAGCTGCCGTCGGCGATGGCGAGGTCGATGCGCCGGATCTGGGAGAGGACGATCCGGCCGGCTCCGATGTGCAGGTGGCCCACGTTCGAATTGCCGGCCTGGCCCTCCTCCAGGCCAACCGCTGGCCCCGAGGTCTGGAGCGTGGCGTGCGGCCAGGCCTGAAGGCTCTGCCACACCGGCAGGCGGGCCAGGGAGAGCGCGTTGCCCGGCCCTGGGGCAGCCAGGCCCCAGCCGTCCAGCACCACCAGGGCGACCGGCCTCACGGCGCCCGAGCCCCCGAAACCTCCGCCACCAACGCTCGGAAGGCCCCGGCGTCGAGACTGCCGGACCCCACCAGCACCCCGTCCAGGTGCGCCACCTCGACGAAGCTGCGCACGTTCTCCGCCACCACCGATCCCCCGTAGACGATCGGCACCTCGAGATCAGAACCGTACAGGCGGCGGATCACCTGGCGGATGATGTCGGCTGCCCGCTCGGCCTCGACCACGGTCGCCGCCCGGCCGGTGCCGATCGCCCACACCGGCTCATAGGCGACGATCAGGCGGGACACCTCTTCGGCCTCCAGCCCCTTCAGGGCGACGCCCATCTGGCGCTGGATGGCGCCGTGGTAGTCGCCGCGGTCGTAGTCCTCAATCTGCTCGCCGACGCACAGCATCGGCGTGAGTTCGGTCGAGAGCACGGCGCGCAGCCTGAGGGCGACCTCGCGGTCGGTCTCGCCGAAGATGTAGCGGCGCTCGGAGTGGCCGACCAGCACGTAGCGGCAACCAGCCGCCCACAGCATCTGGGGCGAGATCTCTCCGGTGTAGGCGCCCTCCGGCTCGTAGAAGGCGTTCTGCCCGCCCAGTGCCAGAGGCCGGCCGGCCGCCGCCTGCCGGACCGCGGTCAGGGCGGTGGCCGGCGGGAAGACGACGGCCTGCACCCCCGGCACCAGGTGTTGGCAGACCTCTTCGGTCCAGGCCACCGCCTCCGGCTCCCCCTTGTACATCTTCCAGTTGGCCGCCACCATCGGTGTCATCACGCTCACCCCTGTTCCAGCGCCCTGAGCCCTGGCAGCACGTCTCCTTGCAGATAGGCCAGCGCCGCCCCGCCGCCGGTCGAGAGGTGGGTGACGGCTTGGGCGAGCCCCAGCCGGCGGATGGCGGCCAGAGAGTCGCCGCCGCCCACCACGGACAGGCCCTGCATGGCGCCGACCAGCCGGGCCAGGCCACGGGTGCCACGGTCGAAGGGTGGCTGCTCGTAGAGGCCCATCGGCCCGTTCCAGAACAGTCGCTTCAGTTCCAGCACCAGAGGTCGCCAGGCCTCCACCGTTCGCTCTCCGATGTCCATGATCCTGGCGTCCTCGGGCACGGCGTCCACGCCGACCTCCTCCACCGCGGCGCCGCGCGCCACCACCACGGAGGTGGGCAGGTGGATGACGCCGGGCCATTTGGCCAGGAGTTCCCTTGCCACCTCAAGCTGGCCCGGCTCGTAGAGGCTCTGGCCGACGCCCTTGCCGCTGGCGGCCAGGAACGTGTTGGCCAGGGCGCCGCCCAATAGCACCAGGTCGACCTGGGGAAGCAGTCGGCGGAGCAGCGGCAGCTTGTCCTTCATCTTGGCGCCGCCGATGGCCAGCCCGAAGGGGCGGCTGCCGTCATGGAGCAGCCGGTCGAGCGCCTCCACCTCCGCCTGCAAGAGGGGTCCGGCCGACGACGGCAGGAGGCGGGCGATGGCGACGGTGGAGGCATGGGCCCGGTGCAGGCTGCCGAAGGCGTCCTGGACGAAGGCCTGGCGGCCGGCGGCCAGGCGCTGGGCGAAGTCCATCTGGTTGGCCTCCTCGCCGGGGTCGAAGCGCAGATTCTCGGCCAGGGCCAGGCTCCCGCCGGCGCTCCCGCGCCAGTCCCGGTAGCGCGCATCGCCCGGCACCCCGGCCAGAAACTCCACCGGCCGCCCCAGCTGGCGGCTGAGGGCCGCGGCCACCGGCCTGAGGCTGAGCGCCGGTTCCGGTTTGCCGCCCGGCCGTCCCAGGTGCGAGATCAGGGTGAGGTCGAGGCCCCGGGCCAGGAGGGATCGCACGGTGGGCACTGCCGCCTCGATCCGGAAGTCGTCAGCGACCTCTTGGCCGGCCAGGGGCACGTTGAGGTCCAGCCGCACCAGCACTCGGGACGCCGCCTTTGGCAGCTGAGCGATGGTGGCGAACTCCATCACAGGCGCCCGCTCAGATAGACAGCCAGGTCGATCAGGCGGGTGGCGTAACCCCACTCGTTGTCGTACCAGGCCATCACCTTGACCATCGGGCCGACCGACATGGTCAGGGCGGAGTCGACCACCGCCGAGTGGGCGTTGGCGCGAAAGTCGATCGACACCAGGGGCGCGTCTTCCACTGCCAGGACGCCGGCCAGCCGTCCTGTGGCTGCGTCCCGGAAGGCGCTGTTGACCGCCTCGGCGTCGGCCGGCCGCACCAGGTCGGCGCTGAGGTCCACGATCGACACCGCCGGTGTCGGCACCCGAAGCGAGAGCCCCGTGACCAGCCCATCCAGCTCGGGCAGCACCCGGCGCACTGCCTCGGCCGCCCCGGTCGAGGTGGGAATGATGCTCTGGGTGGCGCCCCGGGCCCGCCTCAGGTCGCGATGGCTGCCGTCGACCAGCGCTTGGTCGCGGGTGAAGCTGTGCACCGTGGTGAGGAGCCCCCGCGCCACCCCGAAGGTCTCAAGCAGGACGGAGAGCACCGGCACCAGGGCGTTGGTGGTGCAGGAGCCGGCCGAGATCACCTCATGGCGGGCAGGGTCGAACTGGCTGTGGTTGACGCCGTAGATCACCATCAGGTCGTCGTCCTTGGCCGGCGCCGAGATCACGACCAGACGGGCGCCGGCCGCCAGGTGGGCGGCGGCCTCGGCCCGTCTACGGAACTTGCCGGTGCACTCCAGCACGATTCCGACGCCGTGGCGGCCCCAGGGAATCCGGGCCGGGTCCCGCTCGGAGCTGACCGGGATCTCCACGCCGTCCACGATCAGGGCGTCCGCCTTAGCGGCGACCGTCCCCTGGTAAGGGCCGTAGGTGGAGTCATGGGCCAGGAGGTGGGCCATCAGAGCCGTCGGCTGGGTGTGGTTGATCATCACTCCGCCACTCAAGCGGCCGTCGCTGAGGGCGATCCGCAGGGCACGTCGGCCGATGCTGCCAAAGCCATTGATGCCGAGCCGGTGTGCAACCACTGGCATGCCTCCCCGACTTGCTGGCGGACAGGTCCATTATAGCCAACCGCCCGCCGCGGGATAGCGGCGGGCGGCTCGGGCAGAGGATCAGATGTCGTAGTAGAGGTGAAACTCGTAGGGGGTGGGGCGCAGTGCGACTGGATGCACCTCGTGCTCCAGCTTGTAGGCGATCCAGGCCTCGATCAGGTCCCGGCTGAACACGTCGCCCTCAAGCAGGAAGGCGTGATCCTTCTCCAGCTCGGCCAGCGCCTCAGGCAGGGTGGCCGGCACCGAACGGATCTTCCTGCGCTCCCGGTCGCTGAGGTGGTAGATGTTCTTGTCGAGCGGTCCCATGCCCAGCTTGCGCGGGTCGATGCGATGGCGGATGCCGTCCAGGCCGGCCATCAGCATGGCGGCGAAGGCCAGATACGGGTTGCCGGTAGAGTCCGGCGTGCGGAACTCGATGCGGCTGGTCTTGGCGGTGACGGCCGAGATCGGGATCCTGACCGCCGCCGACCGGTTGCCCTGGGCGAAGACCAGGTCGGTCGGCGCCTCGTAGCCGGGCACCAGGCGGCGGAAGGAGTTGGTGGAGGCGTTGCACAGGCCGACCAGGGCCGGGGCGTGGCGGAGGATGCCGCCGATGTAGTAGAGTGCCAACTCGCTCACCCGGCCGTATCCGGCCTCATCGAAGAAGAGCGGGCGGTCGCCTTTCCACAGCGACTGGTGGGTGTGCATGCCGGAGCCGTTGTCACCGAACAAGGGCTTCGGCATGAAGGTGGCCGTGCGCCCGTTCTCGATCGCCGTGTTCTTCACCACGTACTTGAAGGCGAGCACGTTGTCGGCGGTGCGCAGGAGGGTATCATGGCCGAACCCGATCTCTCCCTGGCCGGCGGTCGCCACCTCGTGGTGGTGGCGCTCCACCCTCAGGCCGATCGACTCGAGATGGAGCACCATCTCGCTGCGCAGGTCGCTCAGGGCATCGAGCGGCGGCACCGGCGCGTACCCCTCCTTGGCCCGGATCCGGTAGCCGGGCCGGCTGCCCGCCTCGCTGCCCGACCACTCCGACTCCTCGCCATCCACCGTGAAGAAACTGGTGTGCGGCTGGTTATCAAAGCGCACGTCGTCGAACACGAAGAACTCCAGCTCCGGCCCGAAGTAGGCACGGTCGGCGATGCCAGACGCCTGGAGGAAGGCCTCGGCCCGTCTGGCGACGCCTCTGGGGTCGCGGCTGTAGGGGCGGAGCGCCGGATCCAGTACGTCCGCCACCAGCGAGAGGGTGCTGTGGGCGGAGAAGGGGTCGACGAAAGCGGTCTCGGGGTCGGGCATCAGGATCATGTCCGACTCCTCGATCTGGCGAAAGCCCCTCAGCGACGAGCCGTCGAAGGGCAGCCCGGCCTTGAAGGAGCCGGCGTCCAGCTCGCGGGCGGGCAGGGTGACGTGGTGCCAGGAACCCGGCAGGTCGGTAAACTTGAGATCCACAAAGGCGATCTTATCCTTGGCAATCAGCTCCAGCACCTCGGACGCCTTCACTGCTCGTCCTCCTCTTGTTCATGCAGGGCCACCAGACGCTCCATCTCTGCCCGGTCCAAAACTGGGTACAGGCTGGTCGGCACGCTGGCCGCGCCGGCAAAGCGGGGCTCCGCCTCCTCGCTGGCGTCAGCCGCCATCAGCTGGCGGACGCCGCCCAGCCCGACCCCGGCGTGCACCAGGTCCCGGATCTGGATCAGCCGGCGGATGTCCTCCGGCCGGTACAGGCGCTGGCCGCCGCCGGACCGCCCCGGCATGACCAGGCCCAGCGCCTCGTAGTGGCGGATCTGGCGGGCGCTGAGTCCGGTCCGCTCCATCGCCACCCGAATCGGAAACGATGCCACCCCGTCACCTCCCCGCATCAGACTAGGGAAGATCGGCGGGGTCTGTCAACATCATGTCAGCTATTTTTACATATCTTGGACGGTACCTAACATGACCCGTCGGTCATGTCAGGTTTCTCTTAGCGCACTCAGGCGTTGAGGTCGACCCGTTCCCCCGTCACCATGTACACGATCCACTCCCCGAAGTTGGTGGCGTGATCGCCCACCCGCTCCAGGTACTGGGCCACCAGGAGCAGGTAGGCGCCCTGGCGGGTCTTGTCCGGGCTCTCGATCATCTCGGCCAAGAGGTCGCGGAACACCCGGGAGTAGAGATGGTCGACTTGGTCGTCCAGCCCGATCATCTCCCGGGCCAGGGCCGGATCCCGCCGCACGTAGGCGCTGAGGCACTCCCGGATCATCCGCCGCACCACCGCCGCCATCTCCGGAATGTCGACCAGCGGTTTGATCAGGGGTTCGGCGTCCAGTCGCACCGCCACCTTGGCGATGTCAACGGCGTGGTCACCGATGCGTTCGATGTCGGTGACCAGCTTCAGGGCGGTGCCGAGGATGCGCAGGTCGCTGGCCAGCGGCTGGTGGAGGGCGATCAGGGTGAGACAGGTCTGCTCGATCGCAATCTCCATGCGATCCAGCTCGTCGTCTCCGGCGATCACTCGCTGAGCCCTCTCCAGGTCGCCAGAGGCCAGGGCCGCCACAGCATCGCCCAAAGCCTGTTCTACGATTGTCCCCATCTTCAGGACGTCCTGCTGCAGGGACTCCAGCTGGTCGTGGAACGGAGACGGCCGCAGGGACATGACCCTTCCCCCTATCCGAATCGCCCGGTCAGATAGTCCTCGGTGCGCCGGTCCTTGGGCGCCGTGAACAGGTCGGAGGTGGTGCCCGCCTCCACCAGCTCTCCGGCCAGGAAGAAGGCGGCGTGCTGGGAGACCCTGGAGGCCTGCTGCAGGTTGTGGGTGACGATCACAATCGTGTACTGGGACTTCAACTGGTGCACCAGTTCCTCGATGCGGGCGGTGGCGATCGGATCGAGCGCGGAGGCCGGCTCGTCCATCAAGAGGATCTCGGGGCCGACCGCCAGCGCCCTGGCGATGCACAGCCGCTGCTGCTGGCCTCCGGACAGGATGTAGGCAGACCGGTGCAGCTTGTCTTTCACCTCGTCCCACAGGGCTGCCTGGCGCAGGCTCTGCTCCACCAGGTCGCGCAGCTCGGCCGGATTCTTCTGGCCGTGGATGCGCGGGCCGTAGGCGACATTCTCGAAGATGGAGCGCGGGAAGGGGTTCGGCTTCTGGAACACCATGCCCACCCGCTTGCGCAGGCTGGCCACGTCCATCGTGCCGTAGACGTCGACGCCGTCCAGGAGCACCTGGCCCTCCACCCGGGCGCCTGGAATCATGTCGTTCATGCGGTTGATAGTGCGCAGGAACGACGACTTGCCACAGCCGGAGGGCCCGACCAGGGCGGTGACCAGCCCAGACATCACCTGGAGGTTGATGTTGCGCAGCGCCTGCACCTGACCGTAGAAGAGGTTCAGCTGGCGGACCTCAATGCGCAGCGTCTCCTCCGCCAAGGGCTGTCCTCCTTCAGGCCGGGCCGGCTCACTTGGTATCATGACCACTCGCCGCCGGGGCGACAAGGCACGGGCCGCCCCGCCGTCTTAAGCTTTGGTGAATCATGGGCCGTGGCCGGCCGGCGACTCGAGACTCTCCGCCGCCGCCTGCGGCAGGTGCAGGCTGAGCGTGGTGCCGACGCCGCTTACGCTTTTTGCCTCCAGGTGCGCCCCCACCGCCTCCGCCAGGTGATGGGCGATGGCTAGCCCCAGACCGGTGCCGCCGGAGGCCCGGCTGCGGGCCCTGTCCACCCGGTAGAAGCGGTCGAAGATGTGCGGCAGGTCCTCGGCGGCGATGCCGCGGCCGGTGTCCTCCACCGTCACCACCACCTCCTGATCGGCCGCCCGGGCGCCCAGCGTCACGGTGCCTCCGGGTGCCGTGTACTTCTGGGCGTTGTCCAGGCAGTTGAGCAGGATCTCCTGCAGGAAGGAGGGGTCGCTGGCCAGAGTCTGGCCGCTCTCAGCCCGGCAGATCAGGGTGATCTGCCGGCTGGCGAAGAGGGGCGCCAGCGACTCGGCGATCTCCTGGACCAGCTGGTCGATGTCCACCGGCGCAAGGCGGGGCGGCCGCCTCTTGCCTTCCAGGCTGGCCAGGTCCAGCATGCTGTCCACCATGTCCCCCATCCGGCCCACCTCGCGCATCGCCACCTCCAGGAAGCGCTGGCGCTCTTCTGGGCTGATCGAGTCGTCGAGGGCGGTCTCCAGGTAGCCGCCAATGGCGGTGAGCGGTGTCCTCAGCTCGTGCGAGAGGTTGGCCACCAGTTCCTGGCCCGCCTGTTTGAGCTGGTAGAGCTCCGTCACGTCGCGCAGGACGAGGGCGGCGCCTTGGCCATAGGGGATGAGGCGCACCGTCAACTGGCCGCCGTCGGCCGCCTCCAGCTCCACCTGCCGCTCAGTGCCGTCTGCCAGGGCCAGGGCTCCCTCCGCCGGCAGCATGCCGGACACCGCCAATAGCGGCAGGCCGAGCACGGCGGTGGGCAGCACGCCGAGCAGCGCGGCGGCCCGGGGCGTGATGGCCGTGATGCGGCGACGGCCGTCCACCAGCACCACGCCCAGGTCCAACTGGCTGAGCAGCCCGGCCTGGGCCTGGACCTGGGCGCGCAGCTCGAGCAGGTCGGCCTCCAGGTTGTCCAGGTCTCCCGCCCCGCCCGTGATCCGCTCCAGGCGGCGGGAGACCTGGCTGGCCTCGAGCAGCGCCGCCTCCTGGTCCTGGCTCACCTTGACCAGATAGCCAGTGGGCAGGGCAGCGCCGAGCAGCATGCCGATGGCCAGCCCGCTCTCACCGAAGCCAATCCCGACGAGGCCTCCCACCACCGCGCCCACCAGCGGCATCCAGGCCCATGCCTTCACGGCTCTTCCCCGACCAGCCGGTAGCCGGCGCCGCGCACCGTCTCGATCACCAGGGCAGCCCCGTCGCCCAGCTTCTCCCTGAGGTGGTGGATGTGGACGTCCACCGTCCGGCTGTCCCCGAAGAAGTCATAGCCCCACACCTCCTGCAAGAGGAAGCGCCGGCTCAGCACGCGGCCGGGGTGTTCCAAGAGGCAGCGCAGGAGTGAGAATTCGGTCAGGGTCAGGGTGACGGCCTGGCCTGAAACCGTCACGCGCTGGGCCGGCCGATCCATCACCAGCTGGCCCATGCGCAAGAGTTCATCGTCCGGGGCGGTGCGCCGGAGCAATGCCCGCACCCTCGCCACCAGCTCTCTGGGCGAGAACGGCTTCACCATGTAGTCGTCGGCGCCCAGATCCAATCCGCTCACCCGGTCGGCCTCCTCGCCCTTGGCCGTGAGCATCAGGATGGGTGTCATCGCCTGGCGCCGGATGGCCCGGCAGACGGCCAGGCCGTCCATCTCCGGCAGCATCAGGTCGAGCAGGACCAGATCCGGCCGCTCCCGCTGCCAGGTGGCGACGGCGCTGAGGCCATCCTCTGCCTCCAGCACGGTGAAGCCCTCCCGGCTGAGGTGAAAGGCGATCAGGTCGCGAATCGCCGCCTCGTCCTCCACCACCAGCACGACGCGGCCAGCGGCTGGGGCCGCGTTCTTCGGCTCAGTCACCGAGCGGGCTCCCGGCGGCCTCTGCCGGCACCACCCGGCGCACCACCGCCACCACCGTCAGCACCTTCAGTGCGGTCATCTGCTCCACCACCGCCTCCACCCGCCGCCTCACCGACTCCAGCAGGGAGGGGATGTGGGTGCCGAACACCACCGTCAGCTCCAGGGTGATGCGCACCCCCGGCTGCCAGCTCTCCACGCTGGCCCGGCGCACCGCGGCCACGCCTGGGATTTCGCTGGCCGCCCGGTTGGCGATCTCGGCCACCACCGTGTCGTCGACCGTGAATCGGCCGAGGTAGCTCCAGGTGGGGCGCACCACCGACTTCTCGATGATCATCGGCTCCCGGCTCTGCGGCGCCTTGTTGTTGCGCAGGATGAACTGGAGCGGGTCCACCATGTAGCCGGAGAAGGTCTTCCGCACCTCGACGGTGGGGGCCGGGATGACGTGGCGGCCGTGCTGGGTGCGCATCTGGCGGGCGAGCCGGATCTGCGCCGAGTTGGCCAGCTGCTCGATCTGGATCCACTCCTCCGGCTCGGGCAGCTCCAGGGTGGCGCAGATCCGGCTCACCATCTGGCGGGAGGTGCCCAGCACCAGGAGGTGGTGGACCCCGTGCCGGCTGATCGTCTCCCGCACCTCGCGGGCATGCCCGGCATCGGTGAAGATGGCGCGACGGATGGCCTGGATCTTGGAGGTGGCCCGCTTGGCCGACTGCCCGGCCAGGATTTTGCCGTCTTTGATCAGGAGCCCGTCGTCAATGATCGCCTCGTAGCCGCGCTCCATGGCCACCAGGCTGGCCCGGTGGCTCTTGCCTGTGCCGCTCGAGCCGACCAGGCCCAGCACCCGCATCCCGATCGCCCCCACTCAGCTGCCCGCCGCCATGGCGCCGTCCACACTCAGGCGATGGGCCGCACTGGCCCGGCCTCCTCCGGAGGCGGCACCGGCAGCAGTTCGTCGTGGATGAAGCCGATGCGGTGGGGACGGTCTTGGTGGGCGGGGATGCCGTCGTCGAAGGCCAGCACGTATTCGATATCGGCATAGGGGACGGCCAGCCTGGCCTTCCCCACCTGGGTGGCACCGGTCTTCAGGTTGACCTCGGGAATCTGCACGTCCAGCCACAGTCCCACCGGCGTCATCTCCAGAGCGGCCAGGTAGGTGAACTTGCGGCGGAGGTCGATGCCATGGCGGGCGTAGGGCCGTGGCTGGCGGTAGTTCTTGAAGTGCACCTCGAACAGCTCCATGGTCTCACCTCCCTCCCACCCTTCGACGGCTTCTGCCGTCTCCCTGTGCTGCCTCTCACGGCTCAGAAGCGAGTTGCAAGAAGGCTTCGGCCGTTTCTGTGAGCGTGCGGTCGGCCCATAGCAACACGATCGGACGCACCAGGCGCACCCCTTTGAGCCGGATGCCGACCAGGTCGCCCCCGGCCTGGCCCAGCACGCTGGCCGACACGAAGCCAGGCTGCCCGGTGGCCCGGATCAGGGCCAGCTGGGCAAGCGCGGAGCCGGCCTCCGCCACCACCCGCCAGAGTGACAGGTCCACACCTGCCGCCACCAGCTGCTCGTCAACCATCCGCCTGGTGCCAGAGCCGGGCTCGCGCACCACCACAGACGCCCGCTCGAGCTGGCCGAGCGCCACCTCCCTGAGACCGGCCCAGGGGTGATCCGCCACCACCGCCAAGAGCGTCTCCTCCTCGGCCAGCTGGCGGTGGCGCAGGCCGCTCCGCTCCGGCCGGCGGCCGGACAGCCCCACCATCGCCTGGCCGCCAGCCAGCTCCTCCTCCACCGACCGGGAGTCGCCGACACTGAGCCGGACCCGGACCTCCGGGTAACGCCCGAGCAGCCGGCCGATCAGGCGCGGTCCGAGGCCGCTGGCGGGAGCGCTGCTGGTGGCGATGTGCAGCTCGCCGCCCAGCGTGCGCCCGGCGCTGAGCTGGCGCTCCATCTGGCGGCGCGCCTCGGCGGCGGCCTGGCGGAACGCCAGCGCCGCCTCCCCGTCCCGGCTCGCCCTCACCCCGTTCTCGGTGCGCTCCAAGAGTCGGGCGCCCAGTTCGGCCTCCAGCCGCTTCAGGCGGCGGCTGGCCGTCGGCTGGCTGAAGCCGAGGCGGCGGGCGGCGGCGCTGAGACTGCCCAGGCGCACCGCCTCGGCCAAAAGGTCCAGGTCGAAGAGGTCCAGCTCACTCACCCCCTAGATATTCAGTTTTTGCATGACTAGTTGTATTCCTGCTTCATAATTTGTAGTGTCGGGGGGCAATCGGTTTTCCGGAAAGGATGTTGCGCCGGTGGCCACCGCGACCGTGAGCCGTCCCCAGGACCGCCTGACCCGTTGGGCAATCGTCATCTTCCTGTTGCTGGCGGTGGGCGGCCTGTTCTATGTCAAGTGGTCCCCCCTGTTCGGCAAGGCCCTGATCGCCGCCTCCAAGCACTCGATCGGAGCCTCCATCGTGTCCGGCACAGCGGCGGCGCCGCCTGCCTTCTCGCTGGCCGCCGCCTGGGACTATGCCCTGGCCTATGGCGCCGACATCTGGACCGCCATCGTGCTGGGCCTCCTGCTCGGTTCGGCCGTCCAGACCCTCTTGCCCCGCGACTGGCTGCTCAAGACACTGGGCAAGACCGGTGCCAAGAGCTCGACCCTGGCCGCTCTGGCCGCGGTCCCCTCCATGATGTGCACCTGCTGTTCGGCGCCGGTGGTGGTGGGGCTGCACCGGGCCAAGGCCTCGCCGGGAGCGGTGATGGCCTACTGGCTCGGCAATCCCGTCCTCAACCCGGCCACCATCGTGTTCATGGGCTTCGTGCTGGGCTGGAACTGGGCGCTGCTCCGGATCGGCGTCGGCATCGTGCTGGTGGCCGCCGCCGCCCTCATCGGCAACCGCTTTGCCACTCACGAGCTGGTCCCCCAGGCGGCGACCCAGGCTCCCCTCCAGGCCGTGGACAGCGACCAGGAGGCGCCGGCCAACCCCTTTCTGGCCTGGGCTCGCAACCTGTGGCGGCTGACGCTCGGCCTCATCCCGGAGTACGTCGTGATCGTGATGGTCCTGGGCGCCGCCCGGGCCCTCCTCTTCCCGGCCATGTCCCCGGCTTTGGGCGGCAGCCTCCTGCTCGCCCTCGGCCTGGCCATCGGCGGCACCTTGTTCGTCATCCCCACCGCCGGCGAGGTGCCGATCATCCAGACCCTCTTGTCGTACGGGCTGGGCGCCGGTGGCGCCGGCGCTCTCATGATCACCTTGCCGGCGGTCAGCCTGCCCTCGCTGGTCATGGTCGGCCGGGCCGTCCCGGCCCGTCTCCTGATCAGAATCGCCGTGCTGGTGGCTGTGACCGGCGTGATCACCGGACTGCTGGCGCTCGCCCTTCACATCTAGCGTCGCTTCGGACTCTGGCACTGTGCCCCGCCGACGCTGCGGCCCATCCTCGGGTGGGCCGCCCGCCGCGCTGTGGAGTCGATCCAGGCCAGACTCAGCCGGTGAGCCTCAGCTGTGGTAGAGGGCCTGCACTGGGTCGAGCCGGCTGGCGTTGGCCGCCGGCCAGATGCCAAACACAATTCCCACCAGCAGCGAGAAGCCGAGCGCCAGCAGGACGGCGGACAGGGACACGCCGCCGGCGCCCAGGAGGTGGGTGAGGAGCAGGGAGAGGGCGATGCCGACCACCACGCCGATCGCCCCGCCTGCCAGGCTGAGCAGGGCGGACTCGATCAGGAACTGGCTGAGGATCGCTCGCCTGGAAGCGCCCATGGCCTTGCGGAGGCCAATCTCCCGGGTGCGCTCAGAGACCGTGACCAGCATGATGTTCATGATGCCGATGCCGCCCACCAGGAGCGAAATGCCGGCAATTCCGCCCAGCATCAGGGTCAAGGTGGCCGTGACGGTGGAGAGCGTGCTCAGGATCTGGTCCTGGGAGATGACAGCGGCGGCGTTGGTGGTGGCGAAGCGGTGGTTGAGCACGGCTGTGATCTGGGCCACCGCCAGCGGGGCGATGGCGGCCGAGCGGGCCTCCGCTTCGATGCCGGTCAGCTCGGTGGTGCCAGCCACCCACTCGGCGGCGCTGATGGGCACGATGATCACGTTGTCGGCATTGGCGCCGAAGGCACCGCCGACGGATTGCAGGACCCCGACCACGGTGAATTCGGTGCCGTTGACGCTGACGGTCTGCCCCAGCGGGTTCCTGCCCGGAAAGAGGTTCTGGGCCACGGTCTGGCCCAACACCGCCACGCTCCGGTCCAAGCGGAGGTCCTGGGCGTCCAGGAAGCGGCCGGCGGCCAGCTTCCGGCCCTCGATGGCGAGCGCCGCCGGCGTGGTGCCGATCAACGTGGTGCTCCACGACACCGTCTCGTAGCTGGCGGTGACGGACGCCTCGACCAAGGGGGCGTCGGCCCTGATCTGCGGCACCACCTCAAGCAGCCAGCGGGCGTCCTCAGGGTAGAGAATGACCCCGGCCGATCGCACCGGGGTGACACTGATCAGATTCGACCCCAGGGCCTGCACGCTGGAGGTGACGGAACTGGTGGCAGCCTGGCCGGCGGTGATCAGGGCGATCACGGCCGCCACCCCGATGATGATGCCGAGCATGGTGAGACCGGCCCGCATGCGGTTGGCCGCGAGCGCTCTCCAGGCCATGCGCAGGCCCTCGCCCAGACTCATGGCGCCACCGCCCGGCTGCCCAGGTCGCCCTTGGTCCGCCGCTGTCTGGCGTCGACGGGCTGGTCAAGGAGCACCTCGCCGTCCCTGAGGCGGATGATCCGCTCACAGTGGAGCGCCACCTGCTCGTCGTGGGTGACGATGATCAGCGTGCGCCCGCCCCGGTGCAATTCCAGAAACAGGTCCAGGACCTCTTCGCCGGAGGCGGAGTCCAGGTTGCCGGTCGGTTCGTCGGCGAGCAGGAGATCGGGCGTCCCGGCAAGCGCCCGGGCGATCGCCACACGCTGCTGCTGACCGCCGGAGAGCTCGTAGGGGCGGAAGGAGGTGAGTCTGCCCAGCCCGACTTCCGAGAGGGCCTGGGCGGCCAGCAGGTGGCGTTCGCCAGCGGCCAGGCCGCGGTAGACCAGGGGCAGCTCCACATTCTCCAGGGCGTTCAGCGCCGGCAAGAGGTTGTAGCTCTGGAAGATGAAGCCGATGCGCCGGTTGCGGATCCTGGCCAGGGCGTCGTCGCCCTTCCTGGCCACGTCCTCGCCGCCCAGAAAGTAGTGTCCGCCGGTCGGCCGGTCCAGGCAGCCGAGCATGTTCATCAGCGTCGTCTTGCCGGAGCCGGACGGGCCCATGATCGCCACCATGGCCCCCTCCGTCACGGCGAAGCTGACGCCGCGCACCGCCTGCACCTCGATGGCACCCGTCCTGAAGGTGCGCCTGAGGTCCTCGACGCGGACGACGTCGGTCACGTTATCCCTTGCCCTTGCCCTTGCCGCCACCAGCCGCTCGCGGCGCAGGGGCGGTCGCCCCGCCTGCCGCCCTGCGGCCGGCGCCGCCGAAGAAGAGCCCGTGCTGAGTGGTGGGCGTCACAACCGCCGTGATCACCTCTTGGCCGGGGCGCAGGCCAGAGATGATCTGGGTGTCGACCGTGTTGGAGGCCCCCGCCACCACCTTCTTGACGACCGGCTTGCCAGCCACCAGGACGGCCACCGTCGCGGCATTCCCGGCACCGGTGACGGCGACGGCCGGAACCAGGAGGGCGTGCCCAATGGTCCTGATGTGAATCGACACGTTGGCGGCCATGCCGCTCTTCAGGCCGCTGGGCTGGCCCTGATCGACGTTGACCGTGACATTGAAGCTGCTGACGCCCAGGCTGTTGGTGCCGGTGGGCGAGACGGCGGCCACGGTGCCACCAAGTGTCTGGCCGGGCAGGGCGTCGGTTGTGATCTCTACCGGCTGCCCGACCGCCACCTCGCTGATCTGGCTCTGGTCGATCGGTACCACCACCTGCAGCGCCGCCGGGTCTTCGACGGTAAAGGCCGGAGCTGCGCCTCCGGAAAGCGAGGTGTTGTCCCCCACCGCCACGTTCACAGCGCTCACTGTGCCCGTGATCGGACTGACCAGGCGCAGCCCGGCCAGGGCCATCTCCGCCTCCGCCACCGCCGACTGGTCGGCCGCCAGCTTGGCCTCAAGCGAAGCCACCGTCTGGGCGGTGGCGGGCGTCGGGTTGAGGAGGGAGGCGAGCGTCGCCTGGTCCTGGCTGAGGGTGGCCTGGTCCTGAGCCACCGCCTGTTCGGCGGCCGGGCTGCTCAGCGTCACGACCGGGGAACCAGCCTGGACCAGGGCTCCCGCCGAGGCGTCGACGGCGGACACCGTGCCGGCTGCCGGTGCGGTGGCGGCCGCCACCTGGGAGTAGACGACCGGGCCGTTCATCACGTAGATGCCTGGGTTGCCGAGCAGGACCACCACATCCACGCCGGCATTCAGCTCGGTGCCGGGATTGTTCAATGTCACGGTCACGGGAAACACGGGCTGCCCCTTGACCGTGCCGGAGGCGGCGTTGCCGATCTGAGTGATGGTGGCAGGCAGGTTGGCACCAAGGTTGGTCTGAACCGTCGCCGCCTGGCCCACGGCAAGGCTGGGCAGATCAAACTGGAAGACGTGCCCGGTGACGGTGATCACGCTCGGGCTGGCGATGGTGAACAGGGTCTGGCCGGCCGCAACGGTCTGGCCGGGAATGACGCTGAGCGAGCCGACGAAGCCGCTCTGGGGGGCTTTCACAGTGAGCGCCGCCACCACCGCCTGGTCTGTGGCCAAGCGCTCCTGGTCCAGCTCTACCTTGTCCCGGGCAGCGCTGATCTGGGCCGCCGAGGCGGCCGCTGGCTGGGTCGCTGCCTGCAGGTTGGCCTGGTCCGTCGCCAGCGCCGCCCGGGCGGTCAGCAGCTGGTTCTCCAATTTGCCGCCGTCCGACTCGGTGGCCAGAAGCTGTCCAGCCACCACCTGGCTGCCCACGGCCACTGCGACCGAGGTGATGGTCCCGGCCTGGGACGGATAGACGTTGGCGGTGCTCTCGGCCTGAACGGTGCCCGAGCCGGTGACGTCGACCTGTAGGGTGCCGTAGGCGGCGGCGGCCAGGGCATAGGTGGGGCCTGTGGGCGCGCCTCCTCCGATCAGGCGATGGCCCACGACCACCACCACCAGTACGCCCGCTAGGACGGCGATGACGGTCACTACCCGCTTCATGCCCTTAGCCTTCCCCCAGCCCTTCTCCCGCCTGGGCCGACCGTGCCGGTGCCGGCTGGCGGTGCCCTCAGGTCAAGGCCATCGTACGGAAGGCGCCTGGCTTGAGCCCTAAGAGATTGCTGAGTGTTTCGGCCGGCTGGCGCTGGCCAAAGGCCGCGACAAGGACTTGGCGCCCCGGCACCGGAATCCTTCGGGCACACAGGGGGGATTTTAGGATGGCAACTCCACTGGTCGGAGAGGATTTGTTCGCCTTCCGGCTGGGCGGTGCCGTGCAGGCGCTGGCCGACGGACGGATCCTCTACCTGGAGTCCCGGCTCGACCGCAAGGACAACACGGCGCACAGCCAGGTGATGGCGATCGGGCCGGGCCGGAAGGTGACGCCCTTCACCAGGGGACCGCATGACACGAGCCCCCAGCTGTCTTTGGACGGACAGTGGCTGGCCTTTCTCGCCCGGCAGGAGGAGTCGGTCCAGCTGTGGGTGATGCCGACCGCAGGCGGGGAGGCGCGCCAGGTCTCGGACCTGCGGGGCGGGGTCCGCAGCTACGCCTGGGCACCGGACTGCCGCTCCTTCGCCCTCATCTCCGAGGTGCGCCACGGCCGCCTTGAGACAGCCACAGCAGCAGCCAAAACCGATCGCGAGCGGCATACCGCGGACGTGCGCCTCGCCTCCCGCGCCTTCTACAAGCTGGACGGCGAGGGCCTGTTCGGCCCTGGCCAGACCCAGATCATCCATCAGCCGCTGAACGGCCGGCCGCGCCTCCTCACCGACTGGCGCCAGCGCATCGAGCAGGTGGCCTTTGCCGCTGACGGCCGGTCGCTCTGGTTCATCAGCCAGGGCCTCGACCTGCCAGCTGCAGACTGGGCGGAGCTGTGGCAGCTGGAGCTTGGCCCAGCCGGCCGGCCCCGCCTGGTGGCCGGTGACGCCAGCTGGTCGGTCGGCTTTGTGCTGCCCGCCCCCCAGGGGCCAGACCTGCTGGTGGTCGCCTCTGACCCCAGAGAGCTCGGCTACGGCAACGACCAGCTCTTCCGCATCCGGCCTGACGGCAGCCGTCAGCCCTTGCTGTCTGGCCTCGACCGGCCGGTCGGCAACCTGGCCAGCTCCGATCTGGTGCCGCCCTCCGGTCCAGCTGTGATCTGGCCGCCCGGCCGACCGGCGCCCTATGCCCTCATCTCCGAGGATGGCCGGGTCGACGTGGTGGAGGTGCCCCTGGATGGCGGCCCCGGCCGGATCGTCACCGCCGGGGACCACACCGTGCACGCCATGGCGGCGCATCCCCAGGGTCTGGTCATCGCTCGCGCCACTGCCGCCGAGCCCTCCGAGATTGTGCTCCTGGCCGGGGGCCGGGAGCGGGTTCTGCTCGGGCTGAACCGGGCCCTGCTCCGGCGCCATCCGCCCGTCCTCCCCACCCGCTTTCAGGCGCAGGCCCCGGGCGGACCCGTCCTCGACGCCTGGGCCCTCGTCCCGCCCCAGGCGTCAGCGGGCCGCCTGCCCGCCATCCTCGCCATTCACGGCGGGCCGATGATGATGTACACCCGCACCTACAGCTTCGAGTTTCAGCTCCTGGCTGCTCTGGGCGTGGCGGTGATCGCCACCAACCCGAGGGGTTCCCAGGGATACGGCGCGGCCTTCTGCCGGGCCATCCGCCAGGAGTGGGGGGTGCATGACCAAGCCGATCTCCTGGCTGCGGTCGACGCCGCTCTCTCCCGCTTCCCGGCGATCGACAGCCAGCGGCTGGGTGTGGCTGGCGGATCGTACGGCGGCTTCATGACCGCCTGGCTGATCGGCCACAGCGACCGGTTCAGAGCGGCTCACGCCGCCCGTTCCGTCACCGACTGGCGGCAGATGGCAGGCAGCGGCGACGTGTACTGGTACTGGCATGAGCGGCTGGGCGGCCGCCCCTGGTCCGAGGCGCCGGCCTTCAGCCAGCAGTCGCCCCTGACCTACGTGGAGTCTGTGCGCACGCCGGTGCTGATCGAGCACCAGGAGAATGACCAGCGCTGCCCGATCGGGCAGGGGGAGTCCTTCTACGCCGCCCTCAAGGCCCTAGGGAGGACGGCTGTGCTGGTGCGCTACCCGGGGGAGTCGCACGGCATGACCCGGGGCGGCCGGCCCTGGCACCGGGTGCATCGGCTTGACCTGCTCGCCGACTGGTGGCGTCATTTCCTCTTGGCCGAGCCGGCTCCATCCTTGGCCGGCCACCTGGACGAGGCGGCTGCGCCCCTTTCCGGCAGCTAGGGCAGCTGGGCCGGCACCGCAAAGAGGTGGAGGGTGTGGCCCGTGAGGACGTAGGCCACGTCTTGCCCGTTGGTGCCGACCAGGTCGCCGGGGCGGGCGGCAAGGCCCAGCGCCACCCGCACCTGGGCGGCGGCCAGGAAGACCTGGTAGCTGCCGCCCGCGGTCACCAAGACGTAGCCAGGGCCCACCGCATAGGGCTGACCGCCCAGCAGCCCGGCTGGCAGCGCCAGGTGCGCCAGCTGGCCGCCGGAGGCGCTGTAGGCATCAAAGCGCGGCACCGACGGCTGGCTGGTGAGCGGGAAGCCGAACACCCAGCCCCCGGCCAGCATGGGGTGGAGGAGCGGCGCCGGCAGGGCGGCCAGTGTGTGGCTGACGCCGCTGGGCAGGCTGACGCCGATCAGGTTCTGGTTGCCGCCGATGCCGCTCACCTCGGCCAGATAGGTGGCGCCATCCAGGCCGACCGGCCGCCCCGGCGGCAGGCTCAGCGTGACCACCGCCTGGCTGGCCAGGTCGAGGGCGACCGTCTGCTGGCTGCCGCCTGTGAAGGTCGTCTCCACCACTACGAAGCCAGGGTCGGCCACCACGGACATGGTCTGAACAGCGGAGACCAGGTCGGCGATGGCCAGTCCCTGGCCCGAGCTGGGCTGCACCAGCACGGTGGTGCCACCCTGGCTGGGCACCAGGCAGACCAGGGTCGGCTTGGTCAGGCCGGTCAGGGCGCAGTTCTCGCCAGGACTCAGCGCAATCCGCTGCGGTCGCCAGGCGGCGAGCGGGCTGACCCATAAGTCGGTGCCGCTAGTCACGGCCAACTCGCTGCCCACGACCTCCAGATTCCGCACGTGGGGCAGGGTCAGGGCCCACTGCCGGATCCCGACCTGGGGGCCCATGCCGCAGGCGGTGAGGGCGCCCAGGCAGAGCGCCACGATCAGCGGCCAGGCAGCGCGTCTAGGCACTGCGCCCCTGGGCCGCCAGGGCGGCGTCGTTGATGCTCTCGACCAGGGTCGGGTGGGCGTGGTTGGTGGCGGCCAGGTCGTAGACGGTGGCCTGCATCCAGGTGGCCAGCACCCCCTCCTGCAGGAGGTCGGTGGCATGCGGCCCGACGATGTGCAGGCCGAGCAGGTCGCCCGTGGCCTGGTCAGAGACGATCTTGGTCAGGCCCTCGCTGGACCCGGCGATCAGGGCCTTGCCGTTCGCCTTGAAGTAGCTCTTGCCGATCTTCACCTCATGTCCGGCGGCCAGCGCCTCCGCCTCGGTCAGCCCCACCGAGGCCACCTCCGGCCTGGTGTAGGTGCACCTTGGCAGGCGCAGGTAGTTCACGCCCTCTGGCTCATGGCCCACGATGGTCTCGACGGCGGTCAGCCCCTCCAGCACCGCCACGTGGGCCAGCTGCAGGTGGCCAATCACGTCGCCGATGGCGTAGATGTTGGGGTCACCGGTGCGGCAGTGGTCGTCGACGGCGATGCCGGCTGGGCCGACCGAGACCTTCTGGTTGTTCTCCAGACCGAAGCCGCTGGTGGCAGGGGCGCGCCCGATCGCCACCAGCAATAGGGCGGCCTCCAGTACCTGGTCTGTGCCGTCGCCGGCAGTGACCTCGATCGAGATCCCCGTCTTTGTGCGCTGATAGGTCTCGGGCTTAACCTTGGCCCGGGTCATGATCTGCACGCCCCGCCCGCTGAGCGCCCGGTTCACCACCCGAGCGATTTCCACGTCCTCCAGCGGCAGCACCTCGGCCGCCACCTCGACCAGCGTCACCGCCACTCCCAGGTCGGCGTACAAAGACGCCCACTCGCAGCCGATGGCGCCGGCACCGACGATCAGGATGGACTCAGGCAAGGTCTCCAGGAGGAGGGCGTGGTCGGAGCTCACCACCCGCTCGCCGTCGAAGGCGAGGCCGGGCAGGGGCCGCGGCGTCGACCCGGTGGCAATGATGATCTTGTCCGGAGAGATCATCTCCGTCTCGCCGCCCGGCGGCTCCACGGCCACGGCGCCGGCCGGGGCGAAGATGGAGGGGGGCAAGAGTGCACCCTGCCCGTGGTAGACGGTGATGCCGGCCCGCTTGACCAGCCCCTCCACTCCCCGGTGCAGCTGCTCCACGATCTGGCGCTTGCGCTGGTGGGCGAGGGCATAGTCCAGCCCCTTGACCTCAAGCTGAACGCCGAAGCTGCTCGCCTGCTTGGCCTCGGCCAGCACCTCGGCGGTGCGGAGCAGCGCCTTGGACGGGATGCAGCCGCGGTGCAGGCAGGTGCCGCCCAGCTTGTCCCGCTCCACGATCACCGTCTTCAGCCCTAGTTCAGCGGCCCGGATGGCAGCCTCATAACCGCCCGTGCCGCCGCCCAGAACCAACAGGTCGCAGTCAGCCATCCTTCTCGCTGCCTCCTCTTAGGCATGGGGCCTGGCGCGACGGCGCCCGGAGACCCCGGGCGCTCAACTCGCTCAGCGCTGGCCGATCGGGACCCACACCTCGCGCTCGGGCCCGACGTACTGGGCCCTGGGCCGGATCAGGCGGTTGTGCGTGAGCTGCTCCATGACATGGGTGGTCCAGCCGGCGGTGCGGGCGATGGCGAAGATGGGCGTGAACAGGTCGATGGCGATCCCGAGCTGGTAGTAGACCGAGCCAGAGTAGAGGTCCACGTTCGGGTAGAGGCCCTTGGCGGCCATCACCGTCTTTTCCACCTGACGGGTCATGCGGAAGTACTTCTGGTCGTTGCGGCGGGTGCCGAGCTCCTCGGAGAAGGCTCGCAGGTGGCGGGCCCTGGGGTCCTCGGTGCGATAGACCCGGTGGCCGAAGCCGGAGATCTTCTTCTTCTGGGCGAGGGCGTCCTTGATCCAGGCCTCCACCTTGTCCTCGTCGCCGATCTCGAGCAGCATGCGCATCACCTGCTCGTTGGCGCCGCCGTGCAGGGGGCCCTTCAGGGTGCCGATGGCTGAGGTGATGGCCGAGTACATGTCGGACAGGGTGCCGGCTGTGACCCGGGCGGCGAAGGTGGAAGCGTTGAACTCGTGATCGGCGTGCAGGATCAGGCAGACGTCGAGGATGTGGGCATCCTCGTCACTGGGCACCTCCCCGTGCAGCATGTACAGGAAGTTCTTGGCCAGCCCGAAGCCGGTCCGGGGCGCCACCGGCTGCCGCTTGTTGCGCAGGCGGTCGAAGGCGGCGACGATCGTCGGCGTCTTGGCCAGGAGGCGGAGCGCCTTGACGTGGTCGGTCTGGTCGCCCACCCGCTCGGAGTCGGGATCGCTCAGGGAGAGCATGGAAACGGCTGTGCGCAGCACCTCCATCGGCGTGGCACCCTCCGGCACACCGGCCAGGAAGGCCTCCACGTCAGCGGGCAGGGCGGCCTCTCGCTGGATGGCACGCGTGAACTCGGCGAGTTGGTCAGCCTTGGGCAGGTGGCCATGCCACAGTAAATAGGCCACCTCTTCGTAGGTGGCCTCCCGTGCCAGGTCGTCGACGTTGTAGCCGCGGTACAGGAGCCTGCCCTCGTGGCCGTCGATGAAGCAGATGTCCGACTCTGCGACCACCACGTCCTCGAGGCCACGGCCCACGATTTCCTCCATGCCCAACTCCTCCTTCGCGCAACTGACGCCGTACGCCCTCTCGGGGCGTTAGAGTTCCAAGCCCATTCTACGCCTTCGCCGCCGCACCGGCGTTCAGGCCAGCTCGGCCAGAAGCTCCTGCCACTGGGCAGGGGACATGGCCAGGCTCTGCGCGCTGAGCGGCTGTGGCTCGAAGCCGGCCAGCTGGTCCTCGTACGAGGGTGCGGCCCGATCCTCGAACAGCAGCCCGGTCAGCAGCTCGTCCGTCTCCATCGCCCGGGCCATCGCCAGCTGGCGGTCGTCCGACCGGTAGGCGCCATCCTCCGCCAGGCGAGTCAGCACCTGCTTGTACCAGGCGTAGGTGTTGACCTTGTTGTAGGTGACGCAGGGGCTGATCACGTTCAAAAACGAGAAGCCGCGGTGGCCGATGGCGCCCTTCAGGAGTTCCACCAGCTCCGCCTGGTTGGAGCTGAAGCCCTGGCCCACCCAGGTGGCACCAGCCGCCAGCGCCATCTGCAGCGGCCGCACCGGCGCTTCGATCGACCCCTCCGGCGCCGTCTTCACCTTGGCGCCCCGGTCCGAGGTCGGAGAGTTCTGCCCCTTGGTCAGGCCGTAGATGTGGTTGTCCATCGTGATGTAGGTGACGTCGACGTTGCGCCGGCAGGCGTGGATGAAGTGGCCCATGCCGATGGCGAAGCCGTCGCCGTCGCCGCCCACCGCCAGCACCTTGAGCGAGCGGTTGGCCAGCTTCACGCCCATCGCCGTCGGCAAGGTGCGCCCGTGCACGACGTGGATGTTGTACGAGTTGATGTAGTTGCCGATCTTTCCCGAACAGCCGATGCCGGCCACCATCACCAGCTCGGAGGGGGCGATGGCCAGATCCACCACCGCTTTCTGCAGGGCGGCCAGCACTCCGAAGTCGCCGCAGCCCGGGCACCACCACGACTTCTCATCGGTCTTGACGTCGGCCAGCGTGATCGTCCCTGCCATTCACGACACCCCCTTCGCCGCCAGGTCCAACGCACTCACGATCGCACCCTGGATCTCCTCGGGCAAAAACAGGGTGCCATCATAGCGGCGGAGGTGGCGGGTGCGGGCGTGATGGAGGCCGCTCATCTCTGCCAGCTGGGCGAGCTGGCCCTGGGCGTTTTGCTCGACGAACAGGACCGCTCCGGCGCCCTGGGCGGCGGCCAGCACCTCCTCCGCCGGGAACGGCCACAGCCGGCGCACCTGCAGCCGGGCCACCTGGCCCACGCCCTGGCTGAGCCCGATCGCCTCGTCCACCGCACCGACCGTGGAGCCGAAGGTGATGACCAGCACGTCCGGGCGCTCGTTGCCCATGTACTCCGTGCCCCTGTACTCCCTGGCCAGGGTGGCCAGCTTCCGCTCCCGCTTGTCCATCTCCAGCCGGCGGTTCGCTGGGTCCTCCGACACCTTGCCGGACGGCAGGTGCTCCACGCCGGTGGCCAGGTACTGGCCCCGGGCCTGGCCAGGCAGGCTCCTGGCCGAGACGCCGCTCTCGGTCAGCCGGTAGCGATCAAAGCCGGTCACAAGTGACGCCAGTTCCGCCGCGCTCACCACCGGCCCCCGCTCCACCGCTATCCCGTCGTACGGCAGCGCCTCCACCGTCTGCGTCCACTCCGCCAGGGACAGGTCCGAGGCCACGATCACCGGCAGGTGGTAGCCCTCGGCCAGATTGAAGGCGAGGCCGATGTCGTGGTAGGCCTGCTCCACCGTCCCCGGTGCCAGCACCACCCGGGCGGCGCCGCCGTGGCCGCCGAAGATGGCCGCCATCACGTCGGACTGCTCGTTCTTGGTGGGCATGCCGGTGGAGGGTCCCGCCCGCTGGCAGTCCACGATCACCGCCGGCACCTCCGCCGCCGCTGCCAGGCCCATCCCCTCCTGCATCAGGGAGAAGCCCGGACCAGAGGTGGCTGTCATCGCCCGTACCCCGGCATAGCCGGCTCCCACCACCAGCGTGATGGCGGCGATCTCGTCCTCCATCTGGCAGACCACCCCGCCAAAGCGGGGCAAGAGGGTGACCAGCTCCTCCATGATGTCGGTGGCCGGCGTGATCGGGTAGGCGGCCATGATCCGGCAGCCGGCCCGCACCGCGCCGAGCGCCACCGCCTGGTTGCCGGTGAGCAGGAGCCGCCCAGCTGGCTCGACCGCTGGCAGCCGCACCGAGAGCCCCTCCGGCATCTGGGCCAGGGCGGCAGTGTAGCCCTGCCCCAGCGCCTCCAGGTTCTGAGCCACCGTCTCGTCGCCCTTCCGGGCGAACTTCTCGCTGACATAGGCCGAAAACGCCGCCATCGGCAGGTGCAAGAGCGCCGCCGACGCCCCCACCGCCACCATGTTCCGAGTCAGCGGGTTTCCGATCTGACGGGCGATCTGGGCCATCGGAATCGTGACCAGGGCCAGCTGCGACCCCTCCGGCAGGGCCGGCGAAAAGGCCTGATCGGCCACCACCGCACCGCCCGGGCCCACCGCCTGGACGTTCTTGTCAATCGTCTCCTGGGTCAGCGCCACCAGCACGTCGGTCCTGGCCGTGGCTGCCCGCACCGGGTGGTCGGCGATCCGGACCTGGTAGTGGGTGTGCCCGCCCTTGATCCGGGACGAAAATGACTTGTAGCCGTAGATGTGGTAGCCCAGCCGGTTGGCCACCGTGGCCATCACGTCGCCGGTGGAGTCGATCCCCTCGCCCTGGTCGCCGCCGATCTTCCAGGCGACGTCGCCCATGCCCGGGCCCCCTTCGTCTGCCTCTCGCTTCAATCTACACTCTCACTGTCTATAATGGAAATACGCAGGCGGCATCCGATTCATAGCCAGCGGGAATGAGGTGTCGGCATGCTCGACCAGCTCCTGGCCTTCTGCCGGGTGGTGGAAGAAGAGAGCTTCACCAAGGCCGCCCGCCTGCTCCGGCGCAGCCAGCCGGCCGTGACCAAACAGGTGGCGCGCCTGGAGCAGGATCTGGGGCTGCTTTTGCTCGACCGCACCGGGCGCCAGGTCACACCGACTGCGGCCGGCCGCCTGGTCTACAGCTACGCCAAGCGGGTCAGCACCACCGTCTCCGACCTGGAGGTGCTGGTGCGCGATATGCACACGCCGGGGCGCGGCCACGTCTGGGTCGGATCGGTGACGGCGCTCAGCGTCTATACCCTGCCGCCGCTCTTGGCCGCCTTCACCGCCCGCTGGCCGGAGGTGCGGCTCCATGTCCGCACCGGCCAGATCCAGGAGACGGTCGGGCGCGTGCTCACCAACGACGTCGATGTCGGCTTCGTCACGGTACCGGTCGCGCACAGCGGCCTCATCTCCACGCCCCTGTTCCGCGACCCGGTGGTGCTGGTGGCGTCCCCCGCCCTGGCCCAGGGCCTGCCCAGCCCGCTGCCGCTCAGCGGCCTGGCCCGCCTGCCGCAAGTCGGCTACCAGGCGCCATCCCGCTTCCGCTCCTTCGTCGACGCCGCCCTGGAGCAGGCTGGCGTCTCCTGGCACGTCACCTTGGAGTTCGACAGCCAGGAGGCGGTGGTGACCATGGTCACGCTGGGCTTCGGGGCGGCCTTTGCACCGCTCTCCACCGTCCGCCAGGCCCTGGCCTCGCACGCCCTGGTCGCGCTGCCGGTGGAGGGGCTGGGGGACCTGGCCCGCACCACCTGCCTGATCATCCCCCGGGACCCGCCCCGCCCGCCCGCCATCCGGGCCTTCCTGGCTCTGGCCCTCGATCACCTGTTCACGCCGGAGGCGGACAGCACCTGGGGGATGGGGGCGTCCTGCCCCTTGCCTCCTCTGCCGCCCCAAGCGGGAGAACGGGTGCTGCGAGCGAACAACGGCTGAGAGGCTGCCTGGGGAGGAGACCGCAAGATGCCGATGACCGTCCGCCGCTTCGTGAGAGGCCCCAGGCCGCTGTGCGTGGTCACCGCCTACGACTATCCGTCTGCCCGCCTGGCCGACGAGGCCGGGATGGACGCCATCTTGGTCGGAGATTCGGTCGGGCAGGTGGTGCAAGGCTACCCTGACACCCTGAGCGTGACGTTGGACCAGATGATCTACCACACGGCGATGGTGTCCCGGGCGGCCAAAGAGGCGATGGTGATCGCCGACATGCCGTTCATGAGCTATCAGGCCTCCTCGGAGCAGGCCCTCCTCTCGGCCGGCCGGCTGATGAAAGAGGCACGACCGCAGGCGGTCAAGCTGGAAGGCGGCAGCCGCGTGGCCGAGACGGTGCTGCGGCTGGTCGAGGCCGGCATCCCGGTGATGGGTCACATCGGCTACACGCCCCAGTCGGTGCACACCCTGGGCAGCGGCCGGGCCCAGGGCCGCGACCTGGAGGCCGCGCGCCGGGTCCTGACCGACGCCATCGACGTGGAGGCGGCCGGCGCCTTCGCCGTGGTGCTGGAGGTGATGCCATTTCGCCTGGCCGCCCTGATCACATCCCAGCTGCACATCCCGACCATCGGCATCGGCGCCGGGCCCGGCTGCTCCGGCCAGGTGCTGGTCTGGCACGATCTCCTGGCCATGCCGGACCTCGGTCTCAGACACAGCCGGGCCTTCGCCCAGATCGGGGAGGCGGCCTTGGCCGGCCTGGTCGCCTACCGCCAGGCGGTCACCGACGGCAGTTTCCCGACTGAGGCGCACTCCGTGGCCATGGCGGACGAGGTGATCGCGCAGCTGGAACGGGAGGTGCCGAAGCAGGCTCCAGACGCCTAGGAGTCTGGGTCGCTCAGAGAAGAATGCCGCCCCGTCCTACGGACCCGCCTGTCCCCACCTCCGCGCACACGACTGGCACCGCTTACGCCGAATCGGCGGCAGGCCGCCCGGCTGGCGTCAGGGTGACGCATCGGCTCGCCACTTCCGCTCTGAAGTGGCGGTCGTGTGACACGAACAGCACGGCCCCAGGGAAGGCACCCAGCGCCTGGGCCAGAGCCTGACGGCCCTCCAGGTCAAGATGGTTGGTCGGCTCGTCCAGAAGGAGCAGATCGGGGCCGCCGACCAGCGCCAGACAGAGTCCCAGGCGCACCCGTTCGCCGGGGCTGAGCGTCTTGGCTGGCCGCAGCGCGCTCTCCGCGCCGATCCTAAAATGTCCGAGCATACTGCGGGCCCAGGACGCGTCGGGAACGCCGGCATCCAACATCTGGCGGAGTGGGGTGCGGATCGGGTCAACCCCGCCCTCCTGACGGAAGAAGAAGATCTTGGCCGCGGGATGGACAGCAAGCTCGCCGCGCATCGTTCCGGCCGCTGCGGTGTGGGCAGCGGTCTGACTCGACCCCGCGATCAGGTTGAGCAGGGTCGTCTTGCCGCTGCCGTTGACACCCACCACCCCCACTTTCTCGCCGCGGCCGATCTCGAGGCTGACCAGCTCAAGGGCGGGTGCCGAGCCGCGGCGATAGGTGTACGTGAGGTCCCGGGCCCTGACCACCAGCGGTGGCAGACGGCTGGGCGGCAAGAAGCCAAAGGAGAGCCGAGGCTCCTGCCACGGCTTGGCCACCTTGTTCTCCTCCACCCGGCCCAGTCGTCGCTCGGTGGCGATCGCCACTTTCATGACTTTGGCCGCTCTCTTCTTGAGGTAGGGATTGCGCTCTCCAGCGTCTCGATGGGCCTTCTCCGCCCACTGCCGCTGTCTCTGGGCCGCCTTTGCCACGTGGTCACGCTGACGCTGCCAGGCTTGGTGCGCCCGTAGGGCGGCCGCCTGCTCGGTGGCTCGGGACTCCAGGTAGCCGGCGAAGCCACCGCCGTAGCTACGCAATTCGCCTCGCTCCAGGTGCAACACCCTGGTGGCGACCGCCGCCACGAAGGCTTGGTCATGACAGGCGAACACGATGGCACCGGTAAACGCCACAAGCCGCCGCTCCAACCAGTCCATGTGGCGCTCGTCGAGATGGTTGGTGGGCTCGTCCAGGAGCAACAGCCGCGGCCCTCGGCCGAGGGCTGAGGCCAGTTTCCGGTACATGCGCTCTCCGGCGCTGAGCGGATCGTCCAGGTCCTCGGCGGCTTCCTGGGCCAGATAGGCCACGGCTGAAGGCTCCGGTGCGTGCAGCGTGGCCCCCTTGGCCAGTGGCAACTCGCCGGCGATCAGCCGCAGCAGCGTGGATTTTCCGCAGCCGTTGGGGCCGAGCAACGCCACGCGTTCGCCCTTGGCGACGCTCAGCGACAGATTCTCAAATAGGGGGGTGGTGGCAAAGGTAACCGTGGCGCGACGCAACTCCAACAACCGGATTCGCCCTCCCGGGCAGGCCACCCCAAGGGTGTCCTGGTAGGCTACCCCGGGCCGGGTGGGCCCGCGGTGCTAGGCCGAAACCGCGGTTGCCTTCATCTCGTCCTCCCGAGCGGTCGATCTTGGCCGTCAGTCTAGCACACGTGGCCGATCAGGCCAATCTCGGCGCAGGCTGGCCGCTAGACTAGCCAGAACCCCATCGCAGCCGAGAGGCGGAGACACCGGTCGACTCGTACGATGAAGAAATCACACTCCTATCCCAGCCTCTTGGCACCTAGGAGTCTGATCCGATATGCCCGAAAGAACGGCCGCCGTCACTGAGACCGCACCCCTAGACCGTTCGCTTCCGGGTCACTTTGGGAGTGCCACTTCGCCGATGCCCCCCGTTGGCGAGATCGACACCAGGTCCATCCCCCGAATGCCGTGCCCGGCCTGAGCCGAGTTCAAGGGCTTCAGCTCGACGATGGCCCATCCGGTCTCGGTGGCTCCATCGACCGTGAAGGCGAGCGGGTTCCAGCCCTGCTGCACCCCCACCCGTCTGAAGGCGCGTCCGCCGTCTTGGGTGTACTCAACGCCACCCACACTCGGACCGGCCCCCATCTGGACTGGCACCCAGCCCACCTCACTGGTCGCCATGTCGATGCCGAGCGGGAAGCCGACACCCGTATCCGCGGCGATCGTAGCCTGATCCGGCCAGAACCCAGCTGGCTGGAGCGTGACCCAGCTGGCACCGCCGTTCGCCGTGCCCAGCAGGGCCCCAAAGCAGCTATTGGTGTTACAGCCCCCGGCCGGCACCGGCTTCATCAGCCAACCGTCCGCCGCCGAGGTAAAGTCCACGAAGAAGCTGTTGGGTAACGAAAAGGGGGGAATCTGGTCAGCCACCGTCCAGGTCGCACCGCCGTTCCTGGATCGGAGCAACGCACCCTGACAGTTGCCCTGTGTCGGACACTTCTCGCCGCTCAACCATCCGAGCTCTGGGGTCGGGAATGAAATCGAGCTTGGACTGTAGCCCTGGGTGTTGACCCGGCTCCAGCTAATCCCTCCGTCCGCAGTCTCATACAGGGCGGGCAGGGGCTTTCCATAGTTCTGCGGGCTGGTCGGAGTGGTGGCGAACATGAATCCATGCGTCGGGTCGACGAACTGGAGCGCGCTGGCCGTCAGTCCCTTGGCTGTGAACACCCCAGTCCAGGAGACCCCTCCGTTGCCGCTGGCCAGGACCTCCGTCGCGGCACAAGCAGGGGAACCACGCCCGCAAGGCACGGGTGTCGTAGCGGCGATCCAACCGGAGTTGCCGATGAAGGAAACGGCGACCGGTGTCAGGTCGGGGGCACTGAGCCGCCCCCACTGCCAACGCCCCTTGATGAGGCGGACGACGGCTGCCGCACACCGATCGGAGACCGCACTGGCCCCCAGGGGACAGCGCAAGGCGGTCACGACCGGACCCGCAGTGGCGGCGGACACCGATGTATACACATAACTGTACTGCCTGGTGGCGCCCTTGGCGCTCCCAGAGTGGGTCGACACAGGCGCTGCGCCACAACCGGCCAGTACCAGCAACAGGGCCAGCATGGCTATCCGAGGAGGGCTCACCCGCATCGCCTCCTCTCCCTACGTCCCTCTTAAGAGATCGTAGTCCCCCACGCCGTTCCCTGCCGCCCGCCGTGGCTCGATGCCTACCGACCCTCCCGACTCGGTGGATTGCCATGTCCGCCCGCAACCGGCGCCGCGCACACCCCACACGGCTTCACTAATCCAGAACCGACGCAGCAGGGGCTAGTGTCTGCAGCGCACGTTCTGCGATGGAGTCGGCCCCGTTCAGCTTGACTAATGCCGGCCTTCGGCCAGCTCGGCCATCACCCGCCGGCTGAGCGCCACCGTCTCTCCGATCAGTTCCGGGCTGTGCGCCAGTGACACAAAGACCGCCTCGAATTGCGACGGCGCCACGAACACACCGCCCTTCAGCATGCCGTGGAAGTAGCGGGCGTAGTGCTCCCGGGAGGCAGCCTGGGCCGCCGCGAAGTCCTCGACCGGCCCGGCTGAAAAGAACGGTGTGAAGATGGTCCAGGCTCGGTTCACGGTCAGCGCCACACCGGCGGCGGCGGCCGCCGCGGCCAGGCCATCGGCCAGCATGGCGGCCATCTCCTCCAGCCGCTGGTAGGTGCCGGCCACGGCCAGCTGATCGAGGGCAGCGATGCCGGCGGCCATGGCCAGGGGGTTGCCGGACAGGGTGCCAGCCTGGTAGACGGCGCCCTCCGGCGCTACTAGCGCCATCAGGTCGCTCCGCCCGCCGTAGGCCCCGACCGGCAATCCGCCGCCGATCACCTTGCCGAGGCAGGTCAGGTCGGGCCGGACGCCGACCAGCGACTGGGCACCGCCGTAGGCCAAGCGAAAGCCGGTGATCACCTCATCGAAGATGAGGAGGGCGGAGTGCTGCTCAGTGATGCGGCGGAGACCGCTCAAAAATCCGTCGCGCCCAGGCACCACGCCCATGTTGCCGGCCACCGGCTCGACGATCACCGCCGCCACCTCAGCGCCCCGTCGCTCGAACAGAGCCTCTACGGCGCCCAGGTCGTTGAATGGCACGGCCACCGTGTCGGCCACCGCGCCCGCGGTCACGCCGGGGCTGGACGGGATGCCCAGGGTGGCCATGCCGGAGCCGGCCGACACCATCAGGGCATCGACGTGGCCGTGGTAACTGCCGATGAACTTCACGACCAGGCGGCGGCCGGTCGCCGCCCTGGCCAGGCGGATGGCGCTCATCGTGGCCTCTGTTCCCGAGTTGACCATCCGCATCCGCTCCACCGCCGGCATGGCAGCCTTGATGCGGGCCGCCAGCTCCACCTCCAGCCGGGACGGTGTGCCGAAGCTGGTGCCATGGGCCGCCGCCTCGGCAACTGCCTTTACCACGGCCGGGTGGGCGTGGCCCAGAATCAGCGGCCCCCACGAGGAGACATAATCCACGAGGCGCTGGCCGTCCTCCGTGTAGAGGTAGGGGCCCTCGGCCCGGGCCGTGAAGAACGGCTCGCCGCCCACAGCACCGAAGGCCCGCACCGGGCTGTTCACACCGCCTGGCATCAGCTTAAGCGCCTGCTGAAAGAGATCGTGCGAACGATTTTCCACGTTGGGCCTCCTACCGTCCGGCCTGGAACCGGAAGTTGATGATGTCTCCGTCCTGGACAGCATACTCCTTGCCCTCCAGCCGCCAGTGCCCGTGCTCCTTGGCCACGGCCATCGACATGCCGTCGGCCACAAAGTGGTCATAGGCCACCACCTCGGCCCGGATGAAGCCGCGGGCAATGTCGGAGTGGATCTTGCCGGCCGCCTCCCTGGCGCTGGCGCCGGCTTCGATGGTCCAGGCTCGCACCTCGTCCTCGCCGGCGGTCAGGAACGAGATGAGGCCGAGGTGCTGGTAGATGGTGCGGCTGAGACGGCTGATGCCATCCTCAGAAAAGCCGAGCGCCTCCAGGAAGGCCTGCCGCTCGGCGGCGGCCAGCTCGGCGATTTCCTGCTCGATCAGGGCCGAGGTGACAAGAACCGGCTCGGCCAGGCCCAAGATGCGCTCGCCGCCGGCGGCGAGGTCCGCTTCGGCCAGATTCAGCACGTGGATCACCGGCTTCAGGGTGAGCAGGCCGATGCTCTTCACGGTCGTCGCCTCGTCCTTGGTGAGGTTCAGGGCGCGCACGGTGCCGCCCTCGGACAGCGCCTTGGCACAGCGCTCCAGGACTGCACGCTCCAGCTCGTCCTGAGCGGTGCGCTTCTGTTTGGCGAGACGCTCCAGGCGCTTTTCCACGATCTCCAGATCGGCCAGGGCCAACTCGAGCAGGATGGTCTCGGCCGCCTCCCCAGGCGGCGGCCCGCCCGGGCCCAGAAAGTCGGCCAGCACCAAGATCAGGGCGTCCACCTGGCGGATCTCGGCCAAGAAGCGCCGGCTGTCGGCGCCGCCCTCCCCGGGGCGCAGCGGCGGCGTGTCGACGAGGCCGATCTGGGCCGGCGTCACCTTCCTGGGGTGAAAGACGTCGGCAAGGACCTGGAGCCGGCTGTCTGCCACCGCCACCACCCCGCGTTCGGCGCCGCCGTGCGCCGTCTGCTGGCGGCTGGTCAAAAGCGAGAAGAAGGTGCTCTTGCCGACGCGCGGATAGCCGATCAGGGCGGCCTCTAACAGCGTGCTCGCCTCCCGGCAGGGGCTCAGAGGATCGGGGGCGGTCCTTAGGTCTTGGTGAAGTGGTGGAGGGGCAGAAGGAATAGCTCGCTCTCGCCGGCCGCCTTACCCTCTTTGATCAGGCTGCGCAGGAGGTCGACCGCCGCCTCCGCCCGCTCCTCCTCCACCGCCATCAGGACGGTGGCCCACCTGCCGCCCTGGCCGTGCGCCGTGGCCTCCAGGATGGTGGCGGCGAACGAACCCTCGCCCAGGTGGCGGTGGATCAGGGCCCGGTTGGCCTCCGGAGTGACCAGCACCAACAGGCGCATCCAGCCAGCCTCCTCCCCGCGCTCAGGCCATCCCGGCCAGTTCTGGGTGGCGTCCGGCCATGTCTCGAACTGTCTCGCCGAAGGCGGCGAGCGCCTCCTCCAGCTCTGCCTCGGTGATGGTGAGCGGCGGTGAGATGCGGCAGACGTGCCCGTCGATCCCGCCCTTCCCGACCAGCACGCCGCGGCGCATCGTGCCCTCCATGAACTCCCGAAGCAGGTCCGGGGCCGGCGCCTTCTCTGTGCGAACGAACTCGATCGCCTGCATCAGACCCTTGCCCCGCACGTCGCCCATGAAGGGATGGCGTGCCTTCAACTCGTCCAGGCCGGTCCTGAGCCTCTCTCCCAGCAGCCGGGCCCGCTCGACCAGGCCCTCCTCCTCGATCACCTCCAAGGTGGCCAGTGCCGCCCGCATGCTGACCGGATTGCCGCCGAAGGTGGAGATCACCGGGCCGGTGAAGGCCGCTCCCACCTCCCGGGTGGCGATGGTGGCGCCGATGGGCGCGCCGCTGGCCAGCGCCTTGGCGAAGGTCATCAGGTCGGGCTCCACACCCCAGTGCTCGATGCCGAACATCTTGCCGGTGCGGCCGAACCCGGTCTGCACCTCGTCTGCGATGAACAGGCCGCCATAGCGCTTGATGATCTCATGGACGATCTGGAAATACTGATCGGGCGGCGTGATGAAGCCGCCGGCCCCCTGGATCGGTTCGGCGATGAAGGCCGCCACCTGGCCGCTGGTGGTGGTGCGGATCACCTCCTCCACATCCCTGGCACACTCGTAGTTGCAGGTGTCCGGGGTGCGGTGGAAGGGGCAGCGGTAGCAATAGGCGGCATGGGCGTGGCGGATGCCTGGCACCTCGACCGGCGGCCGCCAGCTGGCCAGTCCGGTCAGGGACCGGGTGACGGTGGAGTGGCCGGAGTAGGCGTAGCGGAGGGCAATCACCTCCTGGCGGCGGGTGGCCAGGCGGGCCATATGCAGGGCGCTCTCGTTGGCCTCGGTGCCCGAGCTGGTGAAGAACGACATCTCCAGGCCGCCCGGCGTGATGGCGGCCAGCCGCTCCGCCAGTTCGATCATCGGCATGCTCAGGTAGAAGGTGGAGAGGTGGTTCGCCTCCTCCAGCTGGGCGCTGACCACCGTCTTGACCCGGGGGTGGTTGTAACCGACCGAGACGGTCAGGATGCCAGCGTAGAAATCCAGATAGCGCTTGCCCCTGACATCGACCAGGTGTGTGCCCTCGCCCCGCACCAGAAGCAGGGGCTCGTCGTAATAGAGGGCGACGGCCGGAACGATGAACTTCCTCTGCCGCGCCAGTGCCTGCTCCGGTGTGGTCTCAGCCATGTGCTGGGCTCCTTCCCCGATCCGAGGCGTCACGGCCCGATTCGCCCTTTGGCCTGTCTGCTCCTTGTGACAGGGAAAGCGCCAGGCATGTGGTAGTTTCCGGCATGCGGAACACCCAATCCTCCTCCCTCCGCCGCCAGCGCCTGATCGAAGCAGCCCACCAGGTCTTCTCCGATCTCGGCTACGAGGGGGCGACCGTGGCCAGCATCACCGCTCGGGCCCAGATCGCCACCGGCAGCTTTTACCGCTACTTCCCGTCCAAAGAGGCCTGCTTCCTGGACCTGCTCGACACCCTCTACGGCGAATTGATGCGGGCCGTGCTGGCCGCCCGGGCCAGGGGTAAAGACGCCGAAGAGAAGCTCCTGCTCTCGGTGGAGGCTGCCGTGACCTCCTTCCTCGCCCAGGGCCCGCTGGCCCGGCTGGTGGCCAGCTCCCGGCACGGAGCCCAGCCCGCCGTGCGGGCCCGGGTCCAGACGGTGGCCGGTGAGATGGCCCGGCTATTGGCCCGCGACTTCGACGAACTGGCCGATGGCAGCCGCTCTCCACTGGAGGTGCTGGCGGCCGGCCAGTTTCTGGTCGGTGGGCTGGAAACGCTCCTGGACGGCGTGCTGGCCGAGGAGCCGCCGCCGCCGCCCGGAGACATTCTGCCGGTGGTGCGGCGGCTGACCATCGGCATGATCGGCGGTTTCCGAAACGCTAGATGAAGACGCTGAGCAGCCACAGGAAAGCGGCGAAGGTGGCCACGAACAGCAGCACCACATCGATCAGGGAGGGGCCCCCGCTGGCGCCCGGTCCGGCGGCGAAGGCCGCCGCCGGCGCGGCCATGGCGGCAAGGAGAGTGAGACAGAAGACGGCACCTCGGCGCACGCTCTTTCCTCCCCACGGGCATCGTCGGGACCCATTCTAGCGGACCGAGAGCCTTGTCACCAGGCCACTTCCCCCGCTCTGGAACAGATTCTGGCCGACGGGCAGGAAGGACTTTCGGCTTGGTGAACTAGCCTGTCATGGCAGGGGGCTCCGGGCAGGAACCTTCCAGCCGGGAGTCGTGATCCTCAGTACAGGGTCGGTCCTAGTCCGACCAAGGGGGGATGGAGATGGCCAAGCGGCAGTTCACGATCGACGAGGCAAACGCACTGCTGCCCCTCTTCCGCCAGCGGCTGGACCGCTTGCAGCACCTGCAGGCGATTGCCCAGGAGAAGTACGCAGAGATCGAGCAGCTGAAGGGAGTGGGCCGCAACCAGGACGGTCAGCCCATCCTCCGCTATGACATCGAGCTGGCCCAGGGCGTCTTCACCCAGACCATCACCGAGGCCAACGGCCTGGTGCGGTCCATCACCGAACACGGCTGCGAACTGAAGAACGTGGCGCTCGGCCTGGTCGACTTCCCGGCCGAGATCGACGGCCAGCCAGCCCTGCTCTGCTGGCAGCTGGGCGAGCCGGAGATTCTCTACTTTCACGAGTTGCACGCCGGCTTCCAGGGGCGGCGTCCCCTGTTCAGCAGCGAAGGCGCCGGCCACGGCGGCGAACCGGACAAGAGCCGTCACTAAAGGACCCGGACCCAGCGTCATAGATCCTGGGCGGTCGGCGACGGATGGCGCCGACCGCCTGCGCTTGTGTGCCCTGCCTCAGCCCAGTGACACCGGGGCACCGCGGGTGAGGCGCCCGGGGGTGATCACCCGCGCCACCACCCCGAAGCACTCCTCATGGCGCTCGGCCACCAGCCGGAGCAGGCGAGGGTCCGCGGCCAGCGCCGCCGTCTCCATGTTCACCATGGCGCAGCGGGTGAGGCGGGCCGTCACCTCGAGGCAAAGACCGCCCGCGAAGGCAAGCTTTCTGCGCAGCCAGGCGTCTTCCGGAAACCCGTCCTGGTCCGTGTCGATCAAGAGGTTCGCCCGAAAGCGGCGGGGGTCGACCGGCTCTTCGCTCAGCCACTGGCTGA
>JAJZLH010000070.1:0-30720 GCA_021803575.1 Bacillota bacterium
GGGCGCCTACCGGCGGGCGATGGCCGAGCTCTATCCAGGCCACAGCCTCACCGTCTGCCTCTACTTCACCGCCCCCGGCCAGGCGGTGATCGACCCAGACCTGGAGCCCGCCTGAAGGGACTCGGAGACCAGTTGCCAAGGGATCCCCGAAAGGGAGGTTGACGCGTGGAAGAGCTGGCACCCGGCGTCTTCGCCGGCCCCCGGCTGCCCGGGGCGAACTGCTATCTGATCCGTGAGGGCGAGGTCACGGTCCTGGTCGACGCCGGCATGCCCGGCGACCACCGCAGGCTGGCGGACTGGCTGGAGAGCGAAGCGATCAGGCTGGATGTGGTGCTCCTCACCCACGGGGACGTCGACCATCGCGGCCGGGCCGGCGAGCTGGCCCGGATGCACGGCGCCGAGGTGTGGGCCGCCGAAGGGGAGCGCCCGTTCCTCACCGGCGGCCTCCGGCCCCGCCGGCTTCTGCGCCGGGTGATGGTGCACCTCATCCGCCCCGTCCCGGTCGACCGTTGGCTCACGGCCAATGACCAGGTCGCCGGCTTCACGGTCTGGGAGACACCTGGGCATACGCTGGGCCACATCTCACTGGTGCGCCAGGAGGACAGAGTGGTACTGGCCGGAGATGCCTTGGTGGTGGGGCGGCAGGGACCGACCCTCGCCGCCCGCTGGGTAAACGAAGACCAAGCCGCCGCCGCCGAGAGCGGTCAGCGGCTGTGCCAGATCCAGCCGACGCTGCTCCTGACCGGCCATGGGCCGCCCTGGCGGCCGGAGGCAGGGGCCTGAACGCCCTGGCTTCAGACCTGCTTGGCGCCGTCGGCCAGCGCCATCCGGCTTTGGGAGAGCCAGGCGTCACAGGCGACCGCTGGCAGCGGCGGGGCAAAGGCATAGCCCTGCGCCCGCTGGAAGCGGAGCCGGCGCAGGGCGGCCACCTGGGCGCTCTGTTCCACCCCTTCGACGGTGATCAGCATGTGGAGGCTCTTGGCGAAGTGGACCATGGCCCGCAAGAGGTCCGCCGACTTCTCGGCGTTCAGGCCCGGCTCCAGGAAGGAGCGGTCCAGCTTCAGTTCGTCGACCCGGAAGTAGTGCAGGTAGCTGAGCGAGGAGAAGCCGATCCCGAAGTCGTCGATGATCAGCGGGATGCCGAGGCGGCCCAGAGCCAGGATCGGCTCCAGGGACATCTCCCTGACCCGGATCAGAACGCTCTCGGTCAGCTCCAGGGCGAGCGAGCCGGCGGGCAGGTTGGAGTCGGCCACGATCCGGGCCACCGTCTCCGGGAACCCAGGATCCTCGAATTGGACTGCCGACACGTTGACCTGGACGCGCACGGGACGCCGGTAGGTGGAGCGCCATCTGGCCGCCTGCTGGCAGGCGGCGCTGATCATGAAGCGGCCGATCTCGCGGATCAGCCCGCTCTCCTCCGCCAGCGGAATGAAGCGTGAGGGGTACACCAGGCCCAGATCCGGATCGTGCCAGCGGCACAGCGCCTCGGCGGCCACCGCCCGCCCTGTGCCCAGGTCGACGATCGGCTGGTAGTAGGGCTCCAGGTGGCCGCGGGCGAGGGCCTGCGGCAGCTTCTTGGCAATCTGGGTGGCCAGGTCGAGGTGAGACTGGGCGCTGTCCGAGTAGAAGGCGAAGGTGGGGCCCTCGGCGCCCAGCTGCGAGGCGGTGATGGCGCCAGCGCGGAGTAGGCTGTGAATGTCCTGGGCGTGCCGGGGGTAGAGGGCGATGCCGATCGCCGGCCTGAGGCTGACCGAGTGGTCTTCGGCGACGAGGGGATGCTCGAAAACGGCGCGGATGGCGTCCAGGAGGTGGAGGAAAGGCGGCGCGTCTGCCGACTCGGCGAGGAGGATGGCGAAGTCGTCGCTGCCCACCCTGGCTGCAGCCGCGGTTGGGGGCAAAACCTCCGACAGCCGGTGGCCCAATTCGGTGAGCAGCCGGTCCCCCACCGTGTGCCCCAGCGCCTCGTTGGTCTTTGAAAAGTCGAGGATGTCCAGGTAGATGAGGGTCAGGCGCTGCTCCGGGTCTCCCTGGCGCATGGTCTGGAAGGATTGCTCCAGGTGGCGGCGGTTGCCGAGGCCGGTCAGGGGGTCGTGGTCGGCCAGCCACTCCAGGCGCTGGGTGGCCTCCCGCTCCCGGGTCAGGTCGCGCACCACGATCTGGATGCCGAGCGGCGTGCCGCCCAGAATCAATGGCACGCTCCAGGTTTCCACCACCAGCGTGGCGCCGTCGGCCCGCCGGGCCGAGATGACACTGGCCCGGGAGGCGCCGCTGGCGGCATAGGCGGCGAGGCGGTCCGTCCAGTCTGGGCTGGGGGTGGTGTCCAGGAAGTCAGCGGCCAGGCGGCCGACCAGATCGGCGGCACTGAGTCCGAGGATGCCGGCCAGGGCGGCGTTGGCAGCGCTGATCCGGCCCTCCAGATCCACGCTGGCCAGCCCGATCGGAGCGCCATCCCACAGGCTGTGGAAGTGATTGATGGCCGAGCGGGCGGCGGTGACTACAGCCAGAGCCTGAGCCACCGCCTCCAGGGCCGCCAGGTCGCCGTCATCGAAGGGGCCGTCCTGGCCGTAGGCGGCCAGCACGCCCCAGACCTGATCCTGGGCGACGGTGGGCACCGCCATGGCAGCCTGGCAGGCCATGGCCTCTGGTCTCGGCGTCGCGGTGCCGCTGCCCTCCAGCCAGCGCTGACTCTGGGCCGTGGTGTAGGCCAGGGCCTCCAGTGCGGGCGGCATCTGGTCCAGCTTGAGCGGCGACGGCAGGTCGGCGCTCCAAGCCAGCGGCGAGAGTTCATGCGGTGTGAGGCGGAGGAAGACGACAGCCTGGGAGGCCGAGGTGACGGCGCGAACGCCCTCTACGGCCACCTCGGCGGCGGTGCGATTGGTGTCGCTGGCGCAGATACGGCAGGCGGCCTCCAGCACAGTCTGCAGCTTGGCCGCGCCAAGCTCGCCCAGTCGGCTGGAGAGTCCCGGTCCAGGATCCACATGCACCGCTTCCCGTGCCGGCCTGGCTCTAGCGCCGTCCGCCCAGGCCGTTAATAGAAGCTAGGTGTACTTCTCAATCTGGATGGCATTTCCTCCGGGCACTCACTTGCCGGCGATCAGCGAGGCAAGGTAGCTGCCGGAGATATTGCCGCCGGACAGGATCAGCGTGGGGCGGCGGAAGGACGGGGCCGCTCCGGCCAGGAGCGCGGCCAAACCCACCGCACCGGAGGGTTCCACCACCAGCTTGGCCTCGCGCAGGAGCCGCTCCACCGCCTGGCCGCACAGGTGGTCCGGCACGGTCAGCACCTGGCCAAGATGGCGGCTCAGGATCGAGAATGGCAGCTCGCCCAGGCGGCTGGTGCGCAGGCCGTCACAGACCGTGGTCGGGTGGTCGAGGCTGACCAACTCGCCAGCGGCCAGGGAGCGGCGGGCGTCGTCCGCCCCCTCAGGCTCGACGCCCCACACCGGACAGTCCGGCCGGAGGTGGGAGAGGGCGAGGCTGATCCCAGCAGCCAGGCCGCCGCCGCCGACGGGCACCAGCACGCCATCGCTGGTCCACAGGTCCTCAGCCAGCTCCAGGCCGATGGTGGCCTGGCCGGCGATCACCCAGGGATCGTCGAAGGGGGGGATCACCGCCCAGCCTCGCTCAGCGGCAAGCGCCTCCGCAGCCGCCTGGCGCTCCAGCGAGCTATGGCCGGCGAAGCGCACCTCAGCTCCCCAGGCCAGCGCCCCAGCCACCTTCTCGGCCACGGCGTCCTCCGGCATCACCACCGCCGCAGCCAGGCCGCGACGGGCCGCCGCCGCCGCCACCGCCTGTCCGTGGTTGCCCGACGAGTAGGTGATGACGCCGCGCCCGGCCAGTTCGGGCGCGACCTGATGCACCTTGGTGAAGGCCCCCCGGTACTTGAAAGACCCCGTCACCTGCAGGCACTCCGGCTTCAGGTAGAGCGCCTCCAGGCCGAGCTGGGCGGCCAGGCCGGGAGCCGAGAGCAGTGGCGTGCGCAGGCCGCCGCCCAGAGAGAAGGCGCGCTGGGCCTGTTCGATCTGGACCAAGGTCGGCCAGTCTTTGGAATCGATCGGTGTCGCCCCCTTTGGCCAGAGTCAGCGAGGAATGGAGGCCAGTGTGATCAGGCCCACCAGCAGGATCGGCACGGTCAGCACCACGCCCACCCAGACATACGTCCGCCAATCGATGTGGATGCCGTCCCCCTCCAGCCGGTGCAGCCAGATCAGGGTGGCCAGGGAGCCGATCGGGGACATCTTGGGGCCGATGTCGGCGCCGACCACGGCGGCGGCGGTGAGGGTGACGGCAGAGGCGTGCGGCAGGGCGAGCCGGCCGAGGCTGAGCAGGACCGCCATGATCGCCGGCAGATTGTTGACCACGGCCGCCAGGAGGGCGGTGAGGAGTCCCGCCACCAACACGCCGCCGGCCGCTGGCAGGCGGCTGGCCCAGGCCAGGGCGGAGGTGAGGCTCGCCAGAAGGCCGGCCTGGCTAAGGGCGAAGACAAGCACATACATTCCGATTGAGAAGGCCACCACCTGCCACGGTCCGCCCCGAAGCGCCCGGGCCGGCGAGAGGAGGCGGCGGCGCCAGGCGGCACCCAACAGCAGGAGGGCGGCCAGGGAGGCTGGGATCGAGACCGGGAAGGGATGAAGGCCGCTTGCCACATAGGCCACGGCCAGGGCCAGAAGCAATAGCAGCGAGGTGCGGAAGAGGGCGGGATCGGGCAGGGCGGCCGCCGGCTCCGGGATGGCCAGGGTGCCTTCCGCCGGCAGCCGGCGGCCGAGCAGGAGCCAGGCGGCGACCAGGGAGGATGCCACCACGGCGGCGTCGACCGGCAGCATGATGCGGGCGAAGCCGAGAAAGCTGAGGTGGATGGCGTCGGTGGCCAGAATGTTCACCAGGTTGCTGATCGGCAACGGCAACGAGGCGGCGTCCACCATGAAGCCCACGGCTAGGAGCAGGGCCATGGCGGAGCGGCGGCCCAGGGCGTAGAGGGCGCAGAGCTCGAGGGCGATCGGCGTCATGATCAAGGCCGCCCCATCGTTGTTGAACAGCATGCTGACGGCGGCCGTCAGGAGCAACAGGCCGGTGAAGGCCAGGGCAGTGTGGCCGCCGGCGAAGCGGAGCACGTGGCGGGCAGCCCAGGCGAACAGCCCGACCCGGTCCAGCACCAGCGCCATCACGATGGCGGCGACAAAGGCTAGGGTGGGGTCCCACACCAAGGACCAGACCACCGGCAGGCTGGACAGGGCCACCCACCCTGCAGCCAGGGCCAAAGCGGCGCCGGCGCAGGCGAACAGCCCCGGCGGCAATGCCCTCGGCCTGAGCACGGCGCCGATCAGGACCAGGATGAACAGCCCCAGGGTGAGGGCCTGGCTCAGCGCCGTACCCCCTCCCCCTTGGCGCTCACATCAAATCCTGCGGTTCGGCGTCGCCGCCGTGTTCCATCTTGAAACTGGGCTTGATGGCGGCGATGACGGTGGCCAGGAGGGCGGCCAGGGCGATGCCGACAAAGGCGATGAGCAGGGCGTGGCCAACGGCCGGCGACTGGGCTCTGGTGGGGTTGTCGTTGCCGATGGTGGAGAGCAGCATGCCGGCGTAGAGGGAGCCGGCCACCGCCACACCGATGCTCATGCCCAAGGAGCGGGCCATGTTCAAGAAGCCGCCGGCCGAGCTAAGTCGAGCGCGGGGTACCACCCCCATCACCGAGGAGTTGTTGGGCGGCGTAAACAGACCCATGCCGGCGCCGACTAGGGTGAGGCCGAGCAGGGTCAGGCCCAGCATGTGGGCGCCGGCGGTGAGGGCGAGCAGGACGGCGCCGCCGGTGCCAATCGCCATGCCCAGCACGGAGAGGTCCTTGGCGCTCCAGCGGTCGGCCAGCCGTCCGCTGATCGGGCTCAGCACCGTCATCGCCACCGGCACCGCGGTCAGCACCAGCCCCTCCTGGGAGATGGGCAGATGCTGGACCAGCTGCAGTTCGAACGGCCCCAGAAACAGTGTGCCGTAGAGCAGGGTGTAGGAGAGCATGCCGGAGAGGTTGCCGCTCGAGAACACCCAGTTCCGGAACACGCTTAGGTCCAGGATGGGGTGGCGGATGCCGAGCTGACGGCGGACGAACAGGTAGCCGGCAACCAGTGCCACCACGAAGCTGAGGATGATCGGCACAGACCCCCAGCCCAGGAGATAGCCCTGGTTGAGCGCCCACATGAAGAGGACCAGGGCCACGATCATCAGCCCGGCGCCGGCGTAGTCAAAGGGCTCGCTCGGCTTGCCCTCCGGGTCCTTGGGCAGGAAGCGGATGGCGAGCAGGGTGCCGACGATGCCGACCGGCACGTTGACGTAGAAGAGGGCCCGCCAGGTGAACAGGGCCAACAGGCCGCCGCCCACGGCCGGACCCGCCGACAGGCCCAGGGCCTGGGCGGCCGCCTGAATGCCGATCGCCCGACCGCGCTCCCGGGGCGGCGTGTAGGCGGTGACCAGCGCCACGCTGTTGGCCTGCAGCATGGCAGCCCCGGACGCCTGCAGGATGCGGGAGATGATCAGCACCATAATGGTGGGCGCCACGCCGCACAAGGCCGACCCGACGATGAACACGGTGAAGCCGTAGGCGTACATACGGGCCCGGCCGATGCGGTCAGCCAGGTGGCCGAAGATGATGAGCAGGGAGCTCAGCGTCAGCAGGTAGGCGATGGCCACCCAGCCGACCACCCCGACCGGAGCATGAAAGTAGGTGTGCATGATGGGGATGGCGACGGTGACGATGCTGGCGTCCAATGCCGCCATGAAGGCGCCGATGCAGACGGTGCCGACCACCCGCCAGTGATTCACGGGCTGGGGGGCGCTGGGCGGGGCGGTGACAGAGGACTGGGAAGCCGCATCCATCGCCAGCCGACCCTCCTCCCGTGGGCACGCTCCACATTGTACACATTTCGACTGGGCGGGAGGTTCAAGGATCTTGTCCACCACCGCCTGCCCAGCGGCGGCCAAGACCAAGAGGAGAAGGAGCCATGGGCGGCCAAGCGCGAATAGGAACAAGAGGAGGTGGGCCGATGCGCCGGCGGACCAGGACCGAAGCCTTCGGCATGCCTGGACGCCAGGGGCATGACGCCAGTGCCTTCTACGCCCGCAGGCTCTACCAGCGGGGTGCGTCCGGCCAAGACCAGCCGGCTGTAGCCATCGGCCAGGTGGCGGAGAGCCACCTGGACCGGGTGCTGCTCGGCGACAGCCGCAAGCTGGACTTCCTGCCGGACGCCTCGTGCCACCTGGCGGTCACGTCGCCGCCTTACAACAGCGGCAAGGATTACGACCCGGACCTCAGCCTCGGCGAGTACCGAGCCCTCCTCCAGGCGGTGTTCACCGAGGTGTACCGGGTGCTGGTGCCGGGCGGCAGGCTGGCGGTGAACATCGCCAACCTGGGCCGGCGCCCCTACATCCCGCTGGCCAGCTACGTGGCCCTGGACCTGATCGAGATTGGCTTTTTGATGCGCGGCGAGGTGATCTGGGACAAGGGCGCCAGCGCCGGGGTGTCCACCGCCTGGGGCAGCTGGCGGCAGCCGGCCAACCCCACCTTCCGCGACGTGCACGAGTACGTATTGGTCTTCTCCAAGCAGACCTTCGGCCGGCGGGGCGCCTTGGATGGGACGCTCCCCGCCGAGCGTTTCACCGAACTGACCCGCAGCGTGTGGCACTTCCCGTCGGTGTCGGCCCGCCGGGTCGGCCACCCCGCCCCCTTCCCCGAGGAGCTGCCCGGCCGCTTTGTGGAGCTCTTCACCTACCCCCAGGAAGTGGTGCTGGACCCCTTCGCCGGAAGCGGGCAGACGCTGCTGGCGGCCTTGCGGCGCGGCCGTAGAGCGGTTGGGGTGGACTTAGATCCAGCCTACGTGGACCTGGCCAACCGGCGGATCAAGGAAGCCTTTCCACCACCGCCGCCTTGAGCCGGGCCAGCACCTCATCGGGCGGGCCCTGGGCGTCCACGGCCACTACCCCGAGTTCGGCCCGCAATAAGAGCCCCAGAGCCACGAAGCGCTCCCGGACCAGTTCCAGGTGGTCGTCGGCCTCGTAGCGCTCGTCGCCCGGCCGCGCTTGACGGCGGCTGCGGCTGACTGCGGTCGGCACTTCCAGCAGGAGGGTGAGGTCGGGGCGTCTGGCCCGCCGATTCAGGTGGCGCAGCCAGTCCAGATCGACCGCCAGGGACTGGTAGGCGAAAGAGGATAAGAGGTAGCGATCCGAGATCACCACCATGCCCTGGGCCAGCGCCGGCTCCACGGTGCGGCTGAGGTGGTCCAGGCGGTCGGCGGCGAACAGGGCGGCCATCGCCGGCTCAGACAGCGCTGCCGCCGCACCGTGCCCCCTCAGTGAGCGCCGGATCAGCCGCCCGGCCGGGCCGCTGCTAGGCTCCTTGGTAAGCAGGGCGGGGCGGCCGCTGTGGCCCAGCCAGCGGGCCAGTGCCCGCGCCTGGGTGCTTAGGCCGCTGCCGTCGATGCCCTCAACCGCGATCAGGATTCCGGACGTGGCGGTGCTGCCTCCTTGGGGCTTGAGCCTTGGTGGCAAAGGCCTTCGCCTTGGCCGAGGCGAACGCCTCCTGGGACTCGGGGGGGAGGGAGAGGCGTGCTGTGGGGCGTGGCCACATCCAGCTACCAGGTGGAAGGCGGCATCGAGCATGCCGACTGGAATGCCTTTGAGCGCCGTCTCGGCCCCGATTTCACCGGGGCCGGGGCGGCCTGCGGGCACTACCAGCACGCCCTCTCCGACCTCACTGAGATCGCCCGGCTCGGGCTGAGCGCCTATCGCTTCTCCGTGGAGTGGAGCCGCATCGAGCCGGTCGAGGGTCGCTTCGACCAGACCGCCCTCGACCACTACCGGCAGGTGGTGCTGAGCGCAAGGGAGATGGGACTGGAGCCGGTGGTCACCCTCCATCACTTCACCCTGCCGGAGTGGCTGGCGAGGCAGGGCGGCGTGCTCGAGCCCCATTTCCCAAGCCGTCTGGAGCGCCTGGCCCGCCTGGTCGGCAGCGCGCTGCCGGCCGCCTGGTGGGTGACCATCAACGAGCCGATGGTGCTGGCCGTGATGGGCTACCTGACCGGAGAGTGGCCCCCCGGCGAGCGCTCGCTACTGCGGACACGCCGGGCGGTCACGGCCCTGGTTGAAGCCCACGCCGCCGCCTACGCCGTCCTCAAGGAGACAGGCCGGGAGCGCAAGGTGGGCATCGCCAAGCACCTCACGCCGATCCTGCCGCACCGCCCTGCCAACCTGGTCGATCGCACGGGCAGCCTGGTCCAGCACCGCTTCTTCAACCTGGATTTTTACCGGCGAACCAGGGGCTGCCACGACTTTCTGGGCGTCAACTTCTACGCCCGGAGCTACGCCCGCGGCCTGAGCGGGGTGCGCCGCAGCCGACCCGGCGAGGCAGTCAGTCAGATGGGGTGGGTGACGGACGCCCGCGACCTCACGGCCGTTCTGGACTGGCTACGCCCCAGCGGCCTGCCGGTCCTGATCTTGGAGAACGGGCTGGCCACCACCGACGAGAGGCTCCGCTCGGCCTACCTGCACAGCCACCTTATGGCCCTGATGCAGGCCAGGCGCAGCGGGCTGCCGGTGGCGGGCTACCTGTACTGGACCCTATGGGACAACTTCGAGTGGCGGGAGGGCTGGGGACCGGCCTTTGGCCTGTGCCCCAGGCCGGCGGAGGGGGCGCGCTTCGCCTGGCGGCCGGCGGCCAGGCTCCTGGCCAGGGCTGCCGCCAGCGACGGAGAGGATCTGGGCTCCGATCCGGGCTAGAGTGTGCCCGGCCGGCGGGCGCCCTCGCTAGGAGCGGGCTGCCTCGGCCTGACCGGCCGTCCAGCGGGCGGCGTCGGAAGCCGCCTGGCCGGCGACCTGCAGCACGTGGCCGAGGTCGACCTCCTGCCGGCGGCTGGCGCCCCTGGCGATGGCCAAGAGCTCCTCACTGGCGGCGGCAAGGGTGGCAGCCAGCTGGTCGAGGCGGGGCGCCAGTTCAGCCGGCCAGAGCTCCGGTCCGTCGCCAGCGTGTCTCGACTCCTGGCCATAGGTGCGGTCCAGGTAGGCCAGGATGTCGTTCTCGTCGGAAAAGACGCCGTCGTCAGTGACCAGCACGGGCACCGTGGGCTGACCGCTTACCGCCAGCACCTCCTGGCGCTGGCTGCGGGGGCGCGGGACGGTGATCACGTCGAAGGCGAGGCCGAGCTCACCGAGCCGGCGGCGGACCAGCACGCAGTATGGTCAGGTGTCGAACTGATAGAGCGTCAGGCGGCTCATCCGAAATCCTCCTCCAAAGGTTGCGCTAGTATGGCCAGCATAGCCATCCGCCAGTCGGCTGGCCACCTTGCGGCCAGGAAGTGGCCGGGCCGGTCACGAAGCCGGCGGCTGGTCCAGGAGCCAGAGAGGAGTGGTCCGGATGGCGCCCGAGCAGAATCTGCCGCATCACTTTGGCGAACTCGCCACCACGGCCGTGGGCAGCATGTCGGCCCCCGGCTGGCTGGGCTACCTGCGAAGCCGCGGAGCCGAAGACCCCGCAGTCGGTCCGGCGGACTTGGCGGAGGCGGCCCAGGACGCCACCCGGCTGGCGGTGCTGGACCAGGAAGAGGCCGGACTGGACGAGATCGGCAGCGGCGAGGTCTACTTCCCGGGCGGCTTCCTTGGCCAGTACTACGACGCCCTGGATATGCCGGGCGACCCGCCGGGTCGCCGGCTGGGGCCCTTCGGCTATGACCAGATGCCGAAGCGCCGTCTCACCCGCCCCTTCCCCCCCGACGTCAGCCTGGGCGCCCTCGCCACCTGGAAGGCAGCCGTCTCCTTCGCCACCAGGCCCGTGAAGGCGACGGTGGCGGGCCCGATCACACTGGCCATGCCGCTGGTGGTGCGCTCAGGCTACCCCAGCCGAGAGGAGGCGGTGATGCACCTGGCCCAGCTCGTGAACGCCGAGCTGAAAGCCCTGGTGGCAGCCGGCGCCCGGCACGTCCAGATCGACGAGCCGATGATCGCCAGAGACGAGGACCCGGCCCTGGCGGTGGAGGCGGCCCAGCGGGCCCTGGACGGCGTCAGCGCCCACACCTCACTGCACATCTGCTTCGGCGACAATCAGGGGCGGCCCTTTGCCTGGCGCCGCTACGATCCCCTGGTCCCTGCCCTGGCCCAGATCCCCGTCGACGAGTGGGTGTTGGAGTTTGCCAACCGCGAGATGGCGGAGGCTGAGCTGTGGCCCAGCTGGCTGGAGCGGGCAGGCCGCCACATCTATCTGGCGGCCGGTGTGATCGACGTGAAGAGCTCCTACCTGGAGTCGGCGGACGATGTCGCCTTCCGGGTGGACCACCTCCTCAAGCACGTGCCTGCCAGCGACCTCTCTCTCACCGCCGACTGCGGCTTCTCGCAGACGCCGCGCTGGCAGGCCCTCGCCAAGCTGCATGCCCTGGTCGAGGGCGTGCGCCGGGTGCAGGGCGCCTGATCCGGGAAGCGGCGGTCGGCTGCGTGCTATAATGTGCCGCCGACCCCATCGTCTAGAGGCCTAGGACGTCACCCTTTCACGGTGAAGACCCGGGTTCGAATCCCGGTGGGGTCACCAGCGGCGAAGGCAGCGGGCCGGACTGAAAAGGTCCGGCCCGTTGCCTTGGGTCGCCCCGGGCGGCGGCCCGGTTGCCGGACCAGCCGGCGCCCGGCACAGGGCCGGGCGCCGGCTCTGGCGAACAGCCGGGCATGGATTGGACCAGCACTCTTGAGGAGCGGGTTGAGGCAGCCATCGGTGGCCGGGGCCAGCGCGCCCTCCTGGCGGTGAGCGGCGGCGCCGACTCGATGGCGGTGCTGGAGGCCATGTCCGAGATCGGGCCGCGCATCGGAGTGGCGCTGCACGTCGCCCACCTCGACCACGGCTGGCGGCCAAGCGGCGCCGCAGCGCTGGTGTGGCAGCGCTGCCAGGCTCTCGGCCTGCCCCTCACCCTGGGCCGCCTGCCTCGGGGCTGGGCGCCCAGCGAGGACCGGGCTAGGGAGGAGCGGCGGCGCTTTCTGGCCCAGGTGGCCTGGGCTGTGGAGGCCGACGCCGTGCTGCTCGCCCACCACGGCACCGACCAGGCGGAGACCGTCTTGGCTCACCTGATGCAGGGCTCAGGCGGCCGCGGCCTGGCCGGCATGGCCGAGGGGGCGGGGACGCTCTGGCTGAGACCTCTGCTCGATGTGCCGGGAAGGGACATTCGCGCCTGGGCCAAACGCCGCCAGCTCGTCTATGAGGACGATCCGACCAACCGGGACGAGGCCCATCTGCGCAACTGGATCCGGCACCGGCTGCTCGCCGAGATGGCCAGCCGCCAGCCCCGGGTGGAAGCGGCGCTGGTGCGCTCTGCCCGGCTGGCCGGCCGCGACGAGGCGGCGCTCAGCGCCGAGGCGGACGCCTGGTTGGGGGACCGCGAGGTCAGCCTGGGCGGCCTGCTCCTGACGTCGCCGGCTGAGGCCTCTGACGCCGTGCTGGCCCGGATCGCCTACCGCCTGCTCGAAACCCTGGGCCGGCGGCCGACTGAGGGTCAGGTGCTGGCGCTAGCCCGGGCGCTGAAGAGCGGGGGCGGCGGCGGCCGCGGCCTGTGGGTGGCCCGGCTGGGTCCCAGGCTGTGGGTCGGCGGGAGCCAGGTCCTGCCGCCGCTCACCCCCCAGGCGGCGCCTCGGCCTGGAGAGACCATCTGCCTGCCCGGTCCGCTGCCGCCCGGGCTGATCGACATGGAACTTTCGCCGCTGGTGGGCCCGCTGGCGGTGAGGGGCTGGCGGCCCGGCGACCGGCTCGCAAGCGGTGGCGGGCTGGGCCCTGTCTGGAAGGGCGCAGCCGTGCCGCGCCCGCTCCGCCCCCGTGTGCCCCTGGTGGTCGGAAGGGCGGGGGTGCTGGCGGTGCTCGGCGTCAAGGGTCCCTGGCAGGGCAGAGGCGGGTGGGTGTTTTCAGCCAGTGCTGCCGTCCTCGCCGATCGGAGCGGCCGACCCGGGCTGTTCGGGGTGCCAGCCGACGATTGTGATAAACTAGGTGGACCTGCGCTGAGTACCAAAGCGGCTAGGGGTAGGCCCGTGCGGAAAGGGGCGTCTGCCCGCTCATGAACAATATGCTCCGGCGCCTGATCGTCCCCCTGTTGGCCATCGTCTTCTTCCTGGCGCTGGCCAAGTACGTGTCCACGCCCACGCCCACCCTGCCCACCTGGTCGTACAGCCGGATGCTCACGGCCGTCCAGACAGGGGCGGTGAGGAGCGCCCAGCTCAACGAGCAGAACCAGATGATGACCGGCACCCTGACCAACGGACAGCAGTTCCAGGCCGTGATCCCGGTTTCGGACAGCAGCCTGATCAGCGAATTGGCGGCCAAGCACGTCGCCTTCTCGATCGCCCAGCCCGCCCAGTCGCCGTGGTGGTCGACCTTGCTGATCTACCTCTTGCCGACGCTGGTGATCGGCGGGCTGTTCTTCTTCATGCTCCAGCAGAGCCAGGGTGGCGGCAACCGGGTCATGCAGTTCGGGCGGAGCCGGGCCCGCATGCACAACAACGACGAGAAGACCCGCGTCACCTTCAAGGACGTGGCCGGTGTGGATGAGGTCAAGGAAGAGCTGGCCGAGATCATCGACTTTCTGAAACACCCCAGACGCTACCTGGAGGTGGGTGCCCGCATTCCCAAGGGCGTGCTCCTGTTCGGCGAGCCAGGCACCGGCAAGACGCTCCTGGCCCGGGCGGTGGCCGGGGAGGCGGGCGTTCCCTTCTTCTCCATCTCCGGGTCGGACTTCGTGGAGATGTTCGTGGGCGTCGGCGCCTCCCGGGTGCGCGACCTGTTCGATCAGGCCAAGCGCAGCTCGCCGTGCATCGTGTTCATCGACGAGATCGACGCCGTCGGCCGCATGCGCGGTGCTGGCTACGGCGGCGGCCACGACGAGCGGGAGCAGACCCTCAACCAGCTCCTGGTCGAAATGGACGGCTTCGGCGTCAACGAGGGCATCATCGTGATGGCGGCCACCAACCGCCCGGACGTGCTGGACCCGGCCCTGCTCAGGCCGGGACGGTTCGACCGCCAGGTGGTCATCCACCGGCCGGACCTGAGGAGCCGCCAGGAGATCCTGGACGTCCACGCCCGCAACAAGCCCCTGGAGAAGGACGTCGATCTGGCCGACATCGCCCGCATGACGCCCGGCTTCACCGGCGCCGACCTGTCCAACATGCTGAACGAGGGCGCTCTGCTCACGGCCCGCCGCCGCAAGAAGCGGGTGGGCATGGATGAGCTGCGCGAGGCCGTGGAGCGGGTGATCGCCGGTCCGCAGCGCAAGGCCCGGGTCATGAACGAGAAGGAGCGCCGGGTGGTGGCCTTCCACGAGGTGGGACACGCCCTGGTCGCCACCGTGCTGGAACACGCCGATCCGGTGGTCAAGGTCACGATCATCCCCCGCGGCATGGGGCTGGGCTACACCCTGCAGATGCCGACCGAGGACCGCTACCTGATTTCCAAGGAGGAGTTCACCGACCGGGTCACCGCTGCTCTGGGCGGCCGGGCCGCAGAGGAGATCGTCTTCGGCGAGATCACCACCGGCGCCAGCGACGACCTGGACAAGGCGACCAAGATGGTGCGGCGCATGATCACAGAGTTCGGGATGTCCGACGCTCTGGGGCCGATGACCTACGGCACCAAGCAGGAGACCGTGTTCATGGGCCGTGACTTCCTGCGCGAACGCAACTACTCGGAGAAGGTGGCCGCCACCATCGACGACGAGACCAGACGGATCGTCGGCGAGTGCTACCAGAAGGCGAAGGACGTGCTGACCGCCCACCGCGACCAGCTGGACAAGATCTCGGCTGAGCTGATGGAGAAAGAGACCCTGGAGGGGCCGGAGTTCGAGCAGCTGATGCACGCCGGAGAGAAGGCCAGTTGAACCCCCCGTCGCCGCTTCATCCCAGGCGTGCTGTGGCTGCCTCGGGCGCATCGCTCACCACCGGGTCGCTTCTGGCGCACCGCCTGGCCAACGGCATCCGCCTCCTCATCCTGCCTGGCCTGAAGTTCCGCCGGCGCAGCATCACGTTGACCTGCCGGCTCAGGCTCGGCACCGAAACGGCGGCCCAGGCCCTGGTGCCGGCCGTCTTGGTGCGCGGCAGCAGCCGGGTGCCCGAGACCTTGCACCTCAGAGCCAGGCTCGATGACCTGTACGGCGCCTCTTTGACCGGCGCCGCCAGCAAGCTGGGCAACGCCCACCTCCTCCACCTGCGCCTCGGCACCGTCTCCGACCGGGTCCTTCCCGAGCCGGTCTGGGAGAGCGCCCTGGAGCTATGGGCCGATGTGCTGCGCCAGCCCCTGCTCGACCAGGACGGCTTCCACGCCGGCTACGTGGAGGAGGAGCGGCGCTCCATCTCCAGCGAGCTGGCCGGCATCTTCAACAACAAGACCGAGTACGCCCAGATCCGCATGCTGGAAGCCATGTTCCAGGGCGATCCGTACAGCCAGACGGCGTACGGCACCGTGGCCCAGCTGGAGTCGACCGGGCCGAAGGAAGTGGCCAGAGCCTATGCGGCCCTCCTGGCAGGGGCTCCGATCACCATCGCCACAAGCGGCGACGTGGACCCGGAGCAGACCGTCCGTCAGATGGAGAACCTGTTCGGCGATCTGGCGCTGCGGGCGGACGACCCCTATCGGCCGCCGGCAGAGATGGCAACGCACGCCGTGCGTGAAGTGGAGGAGCGTCAGGCCGTCGACCAGGGCAAGCTGGTGATGGGCTACCGCCTTGGCCGCCACGCCGCTCAACCCGAGCGGCTGGCTGTGCGCGTGGCCAATGCCCTGCTCGGCCGCTACCCGCACTCGCTGCTCTTCCGGCACGTCAGGGAAGAGGCGTCCTTAGCCTACTACGCAGCCAGTCAGGTGGACCTGTTCAAGGGCCTCCTGGTCGTGCACAGCGGCATCGACCCCCGTCACCGCCAGGGTGCCCAGGAGATCATCGAGCGGCAGGTGGAGGCGATCCGGGAGGGCACCTTCTCCGACGAGGAGCTGGAGCTGACCCGGCGCGCCATGCAAAATGAGCTGGCCGCCCAGACTGACCGCCCGGAGGCGGTGCTGGGTCACGCCTACGACATGGACCTGCTGGGCGAGCCGTACGCGCCGGAGCGGGAGCAGGCCGCCCTGGCCGAGATCAGCCGCCAGGAGGTGCAGGCCGCCTTTTCCCGGGTCCAGCTGGACACCGTCTACTTCATGTCGCGGCCCCTGGCGGAGGGAGAGCTGTGATCGAGCAGCGGCTTTCGGGCGTCGGGCTCAGCCACTTCGAGAGCGAGCTGCCGTCGGGGCTCAAGGTCTCCACCCTGGTCCTGCCCGACTTCGCCAAGACCTATGCCCTGCTCGGTGTGCGCTACGGATCGATGGACACCCGGGTGCCCACCGCCCAGGGCAGCCGGCCGATCCCCGCCGGCACCGCCCACTTCCTCGAGCACCGGCTGTTCGAGTCCGAGGACGGCAACGCCATGGATCGCTTCGCCAGCCTCGGCGCCTCGTACAACGCCTTCACCGACTACTTTCAGACGGCCTACCTGTTCTCGGCCACCTCCGAGGAGGAGGCCTGTCTGGACCATCTGCTCACCTTCGTGCAGCGCCCGCACCTCACCGATGCCGGGGTGGCCAAGGAGCGGGGCATCATCGTGCAGGAGCTGCGCATGTACCAGGACATGCCGGAGCACCGCTCCTGGCAGGCTCTCTTGGAGTCGCTCTTCCACAGCCATCCGGTCCGCCAGGAGATCGGCGGCAGCGAGGCCTCGGTCGCCGAGATCAGCGCCGAGCTTCTCCTGGAGTGCCACAGCGCCTTCTACCGGCCCAGCAACATGCGCCTGGTGGTGGTGGGCGACGTCGACCCCGGGGCCGTGGTGGACCAGGCCGCCCGGGCCTTTCCAGACGCGGTCGGCCCGGCGCCTCGCTTTGAGCCGCCGGCCGAGCCGACCGCGGTGCGCCAGAGCCGGGTGGAGACCGACATGGCGGTGTCCTTGCCGATCCTGGAGGTGGGATTCAAGGACCCGGAGCCGGTCTCGGACCTCAGGCGGGACACCGCCACCTCACTGATGGCGGAGGCCTTGTTCGGCGAGTCCAGCGACCTCTACCTCGAGCTCTACCGGCAGGGCCTGATCAGCGACGGCTTCGGAGCCCAGTCCTTCACCGGGCCCGGCTTCGGCGTGGTGGCGGTGGGCGGCGAGACCGTCGACCCGGAGCGGCTGGAAGAGGGGCTGTGGCAGGGCATCGAGCGGGTGGTGGCAAACGGGCTGGACCCGGATCGGGTGGAGCGCCTGCGCCGGCGGGAGATCGGCCAGTTCTGGGGCCTGTTCGACCGCCCGGAGGCGCTGGCCCACGCCTGGATGGGCATGGCGCTGCAGGGCCAGGATCTCTTTCAGCTGCCCGATCTGCTCCAGGCCATCACCGCCGCCGAGGTGACGGCTCGCCTGGCCCTCTTGAGCTCAGCCCAGTCGGCGGTTTCCGTGGTCCGTCACCACCCCTAGCCCGAAGGCGGAGGAGGTTGTCCCGATGAGAGTGTGGGGTCGTAGAGCCGTGGCCGTGATCCTCTTGTCCGTGCTGGCAGGAGTGGCTTTTGGCGGCGGTGACCTCCTGGCCCAGCGCCTCTTGAACCCATGGCTGGAGGCGCCTCCCAACGTTCTCAGCCAGCCTCTGGTCAAGTCCCAGGGCCTGTCTTTGGCCACCGTGCCGACGGTGGTGGCGAAGGCCAGCCCGGCCGTGGTGCTGGTCACCTCCTACGTTCCGACCACCACCGCCAGCTTCAATCCCTTCAATCCGCTGCAGGGGCCCGTCACCACCAAGAGCACCCAGGTGTTCTTGGGCTCAGGCTCCATCATCTCGACCACCGGCTACATCCTGACCAACCAGCACGTGGTGAATGGGGCCAACCGGATCACGGTCACCGTCCAGGGCTATGCCCAGCCCTTCCCGGCCAGGCTGATCGGCCAGGACTACAGCCTCGATCTGGCGGTGATCAAGATTTCGGCGCCGAAGCCGCTGCCGGTCATCCCGCTCGCCCCCTCCGGCGCCATCCAGGTCGGCGAGTGGGTGGTCGCCATCGGCAATCCCTATGGGCTTTCCCACACCGTGACCATGGGTGTGATCTCCGCCACCGGCCGGCCGATCAGCATCCCGGTCTCGAACGGGCCGACCCGGGTGTACAGTGACCTCCTGCAGACCGATGCCGCCATCAACCCCGGCAACTCGGGTGGCCCCCTGCTCAACCTGTACGGCCAGATGGTGGGTGTGAACACGGCGGTGGCCAGCCAGGCCCAGGGCATCGGCTTCGCCATCCCGATCTCGACCGTGCGCTCGGCGGTCGGCCAGCTGATCAGCCAGGGGTACGTGACCCACGCCTATCTGGGCGTGGAGATCGTCGACCTCACGCCGTCTTTGGCCAAGAAGCTCCAGACCAAGGCCAGCCAAGGGGCGGTGGTGCTGGCCGTTGCAGCCGGCGGCCCGGCCCAGAAGGCCGGCATCCGGGTCGGCGACGTCATCGTCTCCCTGGGCGGGCACAAGGTGACCGGAGTGACCAGTCTGGAGACGGCGATCGCCCTCTATAAGCCGGGGGCGACCGTGCCGGTGGTGGTGGACCGCGGCTTCCTGACCAAGACCTTCACCGTGACCCTGGCCCAGTTGCCGCCCAACCTATAGGCTCCCGAGGGATTTAAGGAGGTCCGTTCAGCATGTTGTCCGACCTGGAGATTGCGGAGAGGGCTGAGTTGGTACCGATTTCCGAGATCGCTGGCCAGATCGGGCTTCTTGACGACGAGATCGAGACCTATGGCCGGTACAAGGCCAAGGTGTCCCTCGCCGCCATCGAGCGCCGGAAGGGAGGACGGCTGGGCAAGCTGATTCTGGTCAGCGGCACCAGCCCGACGTCCGCCGGCGAGGGCAAGACCACCGTGTCGGTGGGCCTCGGCCAGGCCCTGGCCAAGATCGGGAAGCAGGCCGCCATCTGCCTGCGCGAACCGTCGCTCGGCCCCTGCATGGGCCTGAAGGGCGGCGCCGCCGGCGGCGGCTTCAGCCAGGTGGTGCCGATGGAGGACATCAACCTGCACTTCACAGGCGACTTCCACGCCATCACGGCGGCGCACAACCTCCTGGCGGCGATGCTGGACAACCACCTGCACCAGGGCAACGCCCTGGGCATCGACACCCGCCAGATCACCTGGCCCAGGGCCCTGGACATGAACGACCGTGCCCTCAGGCAGATTGTGATCGGGCTGGGCGGGCGCAGCGACGGCGTGCCTCGCGAGAGCGGCTTCGTGATCACGGTCGCCTCCGAGGTGATGGCCATCCTCTGCCTGGCCACCGGCATCGCGGACCTTAGGCGCCGGTTGGGCGACATTGTGGTCGGCTACCGGGCCGACGGCTCCGCCGTGACCTGCCGCGATCTCAACGCCCATGGCGCCATGGCCGCCCTGCTCAAGGACGCCATCAAGCCCAACCTGGTGCAGACCCTGGAGCACACCCCCGCCTTCATCCACGGCGGCCCCTTCGCCAACATCGCCCACGGCACCAACTCCATCCTGGCCACCCGGCTGGCGCTCGAGACCCGCGACTACGCGGTGGTCGAGACTGGGTTCGGCTCGGAGCTGGGCGCCGAAAAGTTCATGGACATCGTGGCGCCGGCGTCCGGTCTGTGGCCGGCGGCGGCCGTGCTGGTGACGACGGTGCGGGCCTTGAAGATGCAAGGCGGCGTGCCGGCGGCGGAGCTCAAGCGGGAGGATCTGGACCGGCTGGCCCTCGGCCTGGTCAACCTGGACCGCCACATCGACAACCTCCTCGCCTTCGGGCTGCCGCCGGTGGTGGCAGTGAACATCTTCCCCACCGACAGCCTAGCCGAGCGCGAGCTGGTCCTGGCCCACGCCAGGAGCCGGGGCGTGCCGGCGGAGGAGGTGGACGCCTTCCAGAACGGCGGCGACGGGACGGTGCGTCTGGCCGAGCGGGTGGTGGAAGCGGCCGAGCAGGTGGTAGAGCCCCACTCCCTGTACGCCAGGGAGGCGAGCCTGGTGGAGAAGATCGAGACGGTGGCGCGCACCGTCTACGGCGCCGACGGCGTGGAGTTCGCCCCGGCGGCCAGCCGGCGGCTGGGGCAGATCACGGCCATGGGCCTGGGTCACCTGCCGGTGTGTCTGGCCAAGAACCAGTACTCTTTCACCGACGACCCGTCCCGCCTGGGCCGGCCCACGGGCTTCACGGTCACGGTCAAGGAGGTGCGCCTGAACGCCGGGGCCGGCTTCGTGGTGGTGCTCCTGGGGTCTGTGATGCAGATGCCGGGTCTGCCCAAGCAGCCTGCCGCAGAGCGGATGGATCTCACCGAGGACGGCCGCATCAGCGGTCTCTTCTGATGCCCGCCCCCTCCCTCTGGCGGGCGGGCGGGACCGTCCTGGCCCTGGGCAGCGCCACCTTGGTGATGGGCATCCTGAACGTCACTCCCGACTCCTTCTCAGACGGCGGGTGCTATCTGGACGTGGACCAGGCGCTGGCCCATGCCCGCCGGATGATGGCGGCCGGGGCGGGCGTCATCGACGTCGGTGCCGAGTCGACCCGGCCCGGCGCCACCCCGGTGCCGGCCGCAGTCCAGCTGGCCCGGCTTGGCCCGCTGTTCGAGCGGCTGGACGAGGTGGCGGGCGCGGTCTGGTCGATTGACACCACCAGCGCCGAGGTGGCTGAGGCAGCGCTCGGAAAGGGCTTTCAGATCGTGAACGACGTGTGGGGCCTTCAGCAGGACCCCGCCCTGGCCGGGGTGGTGGCCAGCCACCGGGCCGGTGTGGTGCTGATGCACAACCGCAAAGTGGAGAACCAGGGCCAGCTCAAGGAGGAGATCGTCCGCTTTCTCACGACCTCGCAGGAGATCGCCGCCCGGGCCGGAATCGCCCCGGAGCAGACGGTGGTCGACCCCGGAGTCGGCTTTGGCAAGACAGCCGAGGAGAGCATCGAGGCCCTGCGCCTGATTCCGGCCCTGGTGGAGCGAGGCTGGCGCGTGCTGGTCGGTGTCAGCCGCAAGCGGGTGCTGGGCTACCTGACCGGACGGCCAGTCGGCGAGAGGGCCCAGGCCACGGCCGTTGCCTCCGCCCTGGCGGTGGCGCTCGGTGCGGACGTGGTCCGGGTGCATGACGTGCAAGAGGTGGTGGAGGCGGTGGCGGTGGCAGACCGGCTGGTCCGGTGAAGCGGCTGGTCAGGCTGGTCGGGCTCACCTTCTACGCCCGCCACGGTGCCTACCGCTATGAACAGCAGAACGGCCAGCCCTTTGTGGTCGACCTGGAGGTCACCTACCAGGCCAAGGCCGGGTCCGATCGGCTGGCGGGGGCGCTGGACTACCGCCAGGTCTACGCCGAGGTGGCGCGGGTGATGGAAGGGGAGCCGATGCGGCTGATCGAAGCGATGGCCGAGCGGATCGGCCAGCAGGTGCTGGCCGCCTTTCCAGTGGTGGAGCGGGTGGCGGTGCGGGTGAAGAAGCCGTGGGCCCCGCTGGGCGGCCTGTCCGCCCACACGGAGGCCGAGTCCGTCCAGGAGCGGTGAGAGCCGCCGTCGCCCTCGGTTCCAACCTGGGCAACCGGCGGCGCTGGCTGGAGCTGGCGCTCAGCCTGCTCGACCTGCCGGTGCTTGGGGTGTCCTCCATCTACGACACCGCGCCGGTGGGGCCGGTGGCGCAGGGCCGGTTCCTGAATGCGGTGGCGGTGGTGGAGACCCCTCCCGACCCGGTGGGCCTCCTGGCCCGCATGCTGGCCGTGGAGCGGGCCCTGGGCCGGCGGCGGCTGGTGGCGAAGGGCCCGCGCACGGTGGACCTCGACCTGTTGCTGATGGAGCAGCCGGTGTCCGGGGAGCCCTGGGTGACCTTGCCCCACCCCGAGATCGGCCGGCGGGCCTTCGTGCTGGTGCCGCTGCTCGAGGTGTGGCCCCGCCAGGAGATTCCGATCAGCGAGGAGGTGATGGCCGAGTGCCTGAAAGACGCCCCTTCCCTCTCTCGCGTCTCGGCCGGCGGCTGGTTCCCTCCGCCGAACTGGAGCTGAAGGCTGCCCTGGCCGAGTGCAGCTGGGGACACCCCCACGAGTTTCACACCGTGATCACCTCGACCAATGAGCGGGCCAAGGCCTGGGCCCATGACGGGGCCCCCGAGGGAGCCCTGGTGGTGGCTGACCACCAGAGCGCGGGACGCGGCCGCTTCGGCCGCAGCTGGGTGGCGCCCGCCGGCACCGCCCTGCTCTTCTCGGTGGTGCTCCGGCCGGCTCTGGAGCCGCCGCGGGCACCGCTGATCGCCCTTGTGGCCGCAGCCGCCGTGCGTCAGGCGGTCGAGCAGGACACGGGCATCCGCACGGCCATCAAGTGGCCGAACGACGTGCTGGCCGACGGCAAGAAGCTGGCCGGGGTGCTGGCCGAGTCGCTCTTGGCCGGCAGCCACCTGGCGGCGGTGATCGCCGGCATCGGCGTCAACGTCAACCAGGAGAATTTCGCCACCGAGCGGGCCACCTCGCTGTACGGGTTGAGTGGGCGCACCTATCAGCGCTTCAGTCTGCTGGCGACCATCCTGGAGGAGATGCGGCGCCGCTACCAGGCCCTCCTGGCCGGAGACAGCGTGGCGCTTTTAGCCGAGTGCCGGGCTCACTCCGCCACCATCGGCCAGGATGTGGTCCTCTCCGGCGGCGGCGGCCAGATCCGGGGACGGGCGGTTGACATCGACAGCGACGGGCGGCTGGTCCTGGACACCCAGGACGGCCTGGTCAGAGCGGTGGCGGGCGAGGTGACAACGGGGGAGGATGTGCCGTGAGCGACTCGTTTCTGGCGCTGGACCTGGGCAATACCCACCTCACCATCGGGCTCTACCGGGGCGGCCGCAAGTCTGGCAGCTGGCGGCTGTCCACCGACGCCCGGCGCACCGCCGACGAGTGGTGGGTGCTCCTGACCGGGCTACTGGCCGAGGCAGGTGCGATTGAGCGGGTGGCCATGGCCTCGGTGGTGCCAGACGCCACGGCGGCCCTGGCTGAGGCCGCCGAGAGGGCGGTGGGGGCCGTCGTGGAGCGGGTGGACCACCGCACGCCCGGCATCCTGGTCGATGTGGTGGACCCGGCTTCGGTCGGCGCCGACCGGCTCCTGAACGCCGTCAGCGCCCACCGCTCAGGGCGCGCCCCGGCGATCATCGTCGACTTTGGCACGGCGACCAACATCGACGTGGTGAGCGCTGAGGGCGCCTATGTCGGCGGCGCCATCGCCCCGGGCGTGGGCGTCGCCACCGAGGCGCTGTTGGCCAGGGCCAGCCAGCTGCCCGGCTTCTCCCTGGAGATGCCCGCCTCCGCCATCGGCCGCACCACCATCACCTGCCTGCAGGCTGGCACCGTCTTCGGTTTCGGCGGCCTGGTCGACGCAATCGTCCAGCGCATCCAGGCCGAGCTGGGGGCGCCTTGCCGGGTGATCGCCACCGGCGGCTACGCCGAGCTGATCGCCGGGGCGAGCGCCACCATCCAGGAAGTCGACCCTGACCTGACGGTGGACGGGCTCTACCGCCTGTTCGGCGAGCTGGCGGCTTCCGATGAGTGACCGTCTGGACCGCCTGGCCGCCCTGGTCTCCCAGGCCGGCTGCGACGTGGCCCTGATCCAGGGCATGGTCAATACCTACTACCTGACCGGCACCATTCAACCCGGATTCCTGGTGGTGGTGCCGGGTGAGAAGCCCCGCCTCTGCCTGCGCAAGGGCATGGCCCGGGCCGAGGCGGAGACGGCGGGGCGGGACCTTGTCCTGGAGCGGCTGGCCAGCCCCAAGGACCTGCCGGCGGTGCTGGCCAGCCTCGGTGTGACGGCTCCCCAGCGCCTTGGGCTGGAGCTGGACCGCCTGCCCTACCTGGCCGTGGAGCGCCTGGTCAGGCTTTTTCCCACGGCCCGTCCGGTGGACGTGGGCACTGTCCTGCGCCGGCTGCGCATGGTGAAGGACGAGACCGAACTGGCGGCGATCCGGCGGGCCGGCGAGGTCTGGGTGAAGACGATGGATGCCGTCCAGGCCCACTTCGCGCCTGGCATCGACGAGTACGAGCTCTCCCTGCAGGTGGAAGCCGCCAGCCGGCGGGCCGGTCATCAGGGCCTGGTGCGGACCCACGCCCTGGACTTCGAGATTTTCATCGGGCACTTCCTGAGCGGACCGCACGGCGCGGTGCCGACCCGGTTCGACGGGCCGACCGGCGGCCCCGGCCTGCACCCGGCCACCGCCCAGGGAGCCGGCCACCGGCCGATCGGGCGAGGTGATCCGATCCTGGCCGACTACGCCGCCGCCACCGACGGCTACGTCTACGATGGCACCCGCACCTTCGTCTGGGGAGCGCTCAGTCCCCGACTCCAAGAGGCCTATGCCCTGTGCCAGCAGGTGCACCAGAGGCTCAACCGCGACCTCAGGGCGGGGATCAGCGTCGGCGCCGTCACCGAGGGTGCTTTTCAGGTGGCCGCGGAGGCCGGGCTCAGCGACTTCTTCATGGGCTATGGACCGGACCGGGTGCGCTTTCTGGGCCACGGCGTCGGCCTGGAGCTGGACGAGTTGCCGGTGCTGGTGCCGGGATCGGCTGAGCCGCTGTTGGCCGGCATGACGGTGGCGGTGGAGCCCAAGTTCGTGTTTCCGGGCGAAGGGGCGGTCGGCCTGGAGGTCACCTACCTGGTGGGGGAGGGGCCGCCGGTGGCCCTGGCCGACTACTCCCTGGACGTGATCGAGCTGGCTGGGCGCTGATGGGGCTGTTCTCCGCCGAGCCGGCCAGGGTGGAGGGCACCGTGACCAGGGTGGTCTACCGCGCCGCCGGCGGCGAATTCGCGGTGCTGCGGCTCCGCCTGGACAGCGGAAGCATCGTCACGCTGGCCGGATCGCTGGCGGCAGTGGCCCAGGGCGAGCGCATCCGGGCCTGGGGCACCTGGAGCCAGCACCCCTCCTACGGGCGCCAGATCGCGGTGGAGGGCTACGCCCTGACCCCGCCGGACAGCCGACAGGGCCTGATCGCCTTTCTCTCCGGGCCGCGCTTCGCCGGCGTCGGCAAGGTGATGGCGGCCCGCCTGGTCGACAGCTTCGGCGAGGCGGTGCTGGAGAAGGGCAAGGACGAGGCGGCCTTGGCCACGGTGCCTGGCCTTTCGCCGAAGCGCGCCCGCACCCTGGCCGAGGCCTTTAGGGCAGCCGAAGAGGAGGCGCGCCTCGAGGTGCTCCTGGTCTCAGCCGGACTGGGGCCGAAGATGATGAAGCGGGTCAAGACGGCGCTCGGCCGCGAGGCCGGGGCCGAGATCCGAAAGGACCCCTATCGCCTGGCCGAGGCCGTGGACGGCATCGGCTTCAGGCGGGCCGACCAAGTGGCGCGCGAGCTCGGCATCAGCGGCGACGACCCGAGACGGGTGCGGGCCGCGGTCTTGTTCGCCCTGAAGGAGGCGGAGGGCGAGGGCCACGTCTACCAGGAGCTGGGCGAGGTGGCGGAGCGGGTGCGGACCCTCGGCGTGGCGGAGCCGAGCGCCGAACTCCTGGCGGAGTGGGTGGCGGCGGGCGACCTGACCTTGGAAGACGGCCGGCTCTATCTGCCGGCGCTGAGTCGCACCGAGTCCAGGGTGGCCCGCCTGGTGGCCAGCCGCCTGGCCACCCCAGGGCGCCAGGCGGCGGCGATCAGTCTGGACGGAGAGCTCACCACCGATCAGGCGGCGGCGGTGCGGGAGGCCATCTGCCGCCCGCTCTCCCTCCTCACCGGCGGTCCGGGCACCGGCAAGACGACCACCCTGACCGGCCTGGTGGAAACCGTGCACCAGATGGGCCTCAGGCTGGAGCTGATGGCACCGTCCGGGCGGGCCGCCCGCAGGCTGGTGGAGGTCACCGGGCACAACGCCCGCACCCTGCACCGCGCCCTCAGGCTGCGCCCCTACCAGGGCAGCCGCCCCGAGACGCTTATGGCCGACGTGGTGGTGGTGGACGAGGCCTCGATGCTGGACCTCTACTTGTTCTCCAGCCTGCTCGAGGCCGTGCCGGCGGAGGCCACCCTGTTTCTGGTCGGGGATGTCGACCAGCTGCCGCCGGTGGGCGCCGGCACGCCCTTTGGCGACCTGATCCGTTCCGGGCTGGTGCCGACCGTGCGGCTGACCGAGTTGTACCGGCAGGACCCCAGCGGCAGGCTGCACCAGAACGCCCGCCGCATCCTGGCGGGTCAGTTCCCGGAGGACGGCGGCGCCGACTTTGTCTGGCACCGCCAGGACGACCCGGAGAGAGGGCTGGAGATGGCGCTCCAGCTCAGCCGAGAGGAGAGCGAGCGCTTCGGGCAGGACGACGTGGTGGTGCTCACCGCCGGCAACCGCGGCCTGCTCGGCGCCGAGTCGCTGAACGAGCGGTTGCAGGCGTCCTTGAACCCGCGCCAGCCCAAGCGGCTGATCGGAGAGCTCCGGCTCGGTGTCGGCGACAAGGTGCTGCACCGCCGCAACGACTATCAGAAGGGTGTGTTCAACGGCGAGGTCGGCCGTGTGGTGGAGGTGGGCGAGCACACGGTGGAGGTGCGCTACCCGGCGCCGGAGGGCGAGATCACGGTCAGCTACGATCGCTCCGACATCACAGACCTCAGCCTCGGCTACGCCCTGACCGTGCACAAGGCGCAGGGCTCAGAGTTTCCGGTGGTGATCGTGGTGCTGTCCAGCCAGCACTATCCATTGCTCCGGCGCAACCTGTTCTACACGGCGGTCACCCGGGCCAAGGTGCGCCTGCACCTGGTGGCCGGACCGAAGGTGGTGGCCACCGCCATCCGTAACGACCGGGACCAGGTGCGCCGCGGCCACCTGGTCGAGAAGCTGGCCGCCCTGACCGACGGGCCGACCGTATAGCGGCGTTTAGCCGCTAGCCGCCGCCAGCCGGCTTGGCCGCGGACACGGTGGGGGCCGGCGCCTCCGGCAGGGCGAAGGTGACCCGCACCACGGCGCCCGGCGCCAGCTTGCTGCCCGCCGCCGGGCTCTGGCCGACGGCCAGGCCGGAGCCGGTGGGCCAGAAAGAGAGGCCGGCGGCAGAGAGCTCTAGCGCCGCCTGCCGCATGCTCAGGCCCAGGAGATCCGGCACGTAGCCGGGGCCAAGCGCCACACTGGCGGTGTTCACGCTCACGCTGGCGCCGGCGTTGACGGTGGCGCCAGCGGCCGGGAACTGATTGGTGACCACCTTGCCGCCGCCATGCACGCTGAGGTGCAGGCCGATCAGGCTGGCGTCCGCCTCGGCGGTGGAAAGCGCCATGCCGGAGAGATCCGGAACGGTCACCGCCACCGCCGGCTGGGGCAGCGGCGTCTGCGGCGGGACGCCCAGCACCCGCAGCACGTTCGACATCAGCTGCGGGAAGGTGGGCACCACCACCCAGTCGCCGTAGTAGTAGTAGCCGGGCTGGTTGAACACGTTCTGCGGGTTGTTCACCTCGAGCAGGATCAGCACCTGGGGGTGGGGTGCCGGCGCCACGCCGATGAAGGACGCCATGTAGGTCTGGGTCTTGGCCTCGGGGGAGAGCTGCGAGGTGCCGGTCTTGCCGGCCACCACGTAACCTGCCACCTCGGCGTTGGGGGCGTCACCCTGGCTGGACACCACCTGTTCCATGCCCTGCATCTCATCCGCCGCCACCCAGCTGGGCAGGATCCGCTTCGAGGGGAAGCTCAGGGTCCGCTTCTGGCCGCTGGGCGAGATGATCGCCTGCACCACGTGCGGGGTGTGCCACACGCCGCCGTCGGCGATCGCCGCCACGGCGGCCGCCTCCTGGATGGCGGTGATGGCGAGGGTCTGCCCGAACGACATCTCGGCCAGGTCGAGGACGTTGGCACTGGCCAGCGGCGGCCACACACCGGTGGCCTCTCCGGGCAGGTCGATGCCGGTCGGGCGGTCCAGGTGGAAGAGGTGGAGGCCGGCGTAGAATCTGTCCAGCCCGAGGGCCAGCCCCAGGTCCATGAAGCCGACGTCGCTGGAGTAGGCGAGGATGCCGTTGAAGCTCAGCCAGCCGTACCCAGTTCGCTTCCAGGTGTGGATCTTGAGCCCGTCCACCACCTTGTAGCCTGGATCGTAGTACCGGCTCTGCAAGGTGGCGACGTGGTCGAGAAGGGCGAGCGCTGCCACCATCGGCTTGAAGATCGAACCAGGCGGGTAGGCGTATTCCACCGCCTGATCAGCCTGGGCCTGGACAGGTGCGCTCTGCCACTGGTTGGGATTGACGGTCGGATACTGGGCCAGGGCCAACACGGCGCCGGTGTTTGGATTCATGATCACGATCCGGCCGCTGGTGCCCTTATGCTGCGTGACATCGGCCGTGATGGTGGCCTGGGCGTATGCCTGCAGGGTGCCATTGATGGTGAGCTGGATGCTCTGGCCGGGAATCGGCTGTCGCGTCACCTGCATGCCGTAGGAGGGCAGCGGCTGGCCCAGGGCATCCACCCGGATCTTGGCCTGGCCAGGCGTCCCGGCCAGCACCTGGTTGTACGACTGCTCCACGCCGGCGATGCCGACCTGGCTGGCGTTCACCCAGCCCAGCACCGGTTCACCGATGATGCCGTCCGGGTACTTGCGGATCTGCTCGGCGGTGTAGCCGATACCGGGCAAGAACAGCTGCTTCAGCGCCGCCACCTGGGCGGCCGTGGCGGCGTGGTCGATCACGTGGTACCAGCCACTGGCCGAGAGTTCCGCCTGCAAGGTGGCCTCTGGCACCTTGAGGATGGGAGCCATGGCGGTGGCCTCGCCCTTGGCGTCGGTCACCTCGGGCGTGATGACGTAGATCAAGGTGGCCGGGCTCTCGATCGCCAGGGGCTGCCCGCTGTTGTCCAGGATCTCGCCGCGCAGGGGCGTCAGGGAGATGGTGCGATTCAGCTCGGCCGCACCCTGCTTGGCCAGGGAGGGGCCAATCACCAGCTGCACCTCGGCCAGGCGGACCACCAATACGGCGGCCACGGCGGTGAAGATCAGTCCCAGGGTAGTGAGCCGGCCCAGGCGCACGGCATGACCTCCTCTCCAGCCAGGACTGAACAGGTGGAGCCACAGGCGCCCGCCCCGGCCCGCCGCTGAGCGAGGGCGCTAGGCCCTCATCGGCGGGGCACTCTCACCAGAAGCCTGGGAGCGGGTGGAGAGGCGCTCTCGGCGGCGTTGGCCGCCGCCCCCTCGCCGGCCAGTCTACCATAATCCCCGGCCCTTGCTATAACGGTTGCAGGCGGCCCTGATGCCACTCCACGACCACCAGGATGGCCAGCACCAGGAGGTGGGCCAGGGAGCAGTACAGGCAGATCGCTCCGATCAGGAACAGCTCGGCGTAGACCAGGCCGATCACCACCAGAGCGCCCACCCAGCTGAAAAGGCGCAGCGCCAGCTGCCAGGCGGGGCGCCGCCAGGCGAGGAGGGCCACGGCGCTGAACCAGACCACGCCGTAGAGCGAGGTGGGTATACCGAACACCACGCTGTACTGACTGGTGAGTACGGCGTGGCAGTCGACCAGGCCCGAGGTGCTGCAGACCAGGGCACCGGTCTGAAAGTGGACGAACGTCAGGTAGAGGGCGTCCGCCAGCCCGAGGGCTGCCAGCAGCAACACCGTGCGGCGGGCGGCGCTCACTGACCGGCCGGTGGCAGGCTGGCTTCCAGCTGAGTGATGCCGGGCAGTTGGCACACGCTGGCCGGCTGTCCGCCGTCCGCCTTGCAGATCCCGGCCGTGAACAGGTTGGCGTTGGACATGATGGCCACCGACACCGCGTTGGCGCCCGGCGCCGCCAGGTCCTGGCCGATCTGGGTCCAGTTGAGGCCGGCCAGGAGGCCGGGATCGTACACCGACCCGCCCCAGATGAACCGGTTGGCGACGTCGACGAAGGGCACGCCGCCCGAGGTGGTGGACTGCACATAGGGCGCGGCGTCGTACTTGCTGAGCAGGGCCGACTCCAGCTGGGTCGGCGCTTGGAGCAGGGGATACTGACCGTTGCTTGCGGCGACGTTGCCCTCGATTTCATCGCTGAGGAAGGTGAGGTAGGGGCTCTGGAAGCGGGCCTTCAGGAAGGAGAAGGTGTGCGTGTTCGGGTAGACGTCGGTGGCGGAAGAGGTCATATAGGTGAGGCCCTGCCAGGAGCCGAAGCGGCTGAGGGCGATGATCAGCGACCAGCGCAGAGCGGCGCAGTACGGGCAGAACTCGGCGCCGACGAAGACCAGAGCGGGCTTGCCGCCCACCTTCAGGGTGGGGGTGGAGGCGGCGATGGTGTAGGGCGGCGTGCCGCCGCCGGCCACGGAGTAGCCGGCCGGACTCCGGGCGGCGGCGACCAGCTGACTGACCAGGGCGGGCGCCACCGGCTTGCCGTCCTGAGACGTCGGCGCCGCCGGCGTGGACAGGAAGCGGATCGCCACCAGCACCAGGAGCACCACGATCAGGGCACCGACCAGGTAGAGGTTGGTGCGGTTGGCCTCGGCTCGCTTGCGGCCGTGCGGGCCTCTGGTGGCGGAGTTCTTCTTCGGCCGGTTGTTCGGACTCACGGGCCATCTCCTCTCCGGACGGGAGTGTCTAGTAGCCGTTCCCGGGGTAGCTCCACAGGTGGTGGCCGATCGGGTTGTTGCCGCCGGGCGTGACGCCGATCGGCAGGAAATCGATGCCGTCCGGATCGTTCAGGTAGCCGGGGGCGGTGCCCTCGACGCCGGTGTGCCCATATTGCCACACAATCTGGTTGGTCTTGGGGTCGATGATGATGACGCGGTCGTTCTGGTCGTCGTTGGCCATGATCAGGCCGTTGGGCAGCTCCACCGCCAGCGACGGCTGGTTGAGGGCGCC
>JAJZLH010000070.1:30820-49254 GCA_021803575.1 Bacillota bacterium
TAGCTGGCGGGCGGGTTGTTGTCGTAGTGCCGGGTCTGGCCGTACTGACGGACGATCTGGTGGGTGGAGCGGCTGATGAAGAGGATGCGCTGGTTGTAGATATCGGCCACGGTGATGATCTGGCCGCCGGCGCGGTCGTACAAAAAGGCGTCGTCCGGGGTGTGCAGGTAGCCGGGAGCGGTGCCAGGAGTGCCGGCGTGCCCGTAGTTCCAGACGATCTTCTCCTGGTTGAAGTTGATGATCGAGATCATCTGGTTGTTCTCCTGGTTGGTGATGATCTCATCGAAGTGGGGGCCGAAGAAGACGTCGTCGTTGTCATAGAGCGGAGACGGCTGGCCGGCCTTGGGGAACTGCCAGACGATGCGCTTGCCGGGCGTGACCAGCAGGATGCGGTTGTTGCCGGCGTCGGCGATCAGGACATCTCCGGGCAGGTAGGGGTTGGGGTGGTGGCTGTGCCAGGCCAGCTGGGGGCCAGAGGCGGACGCCTTTGGCTTGCTGGCGGTGGGCTTGGCTGCCGAGCCGGCCGGCGGGGGCACCACGCCGGTGCTGAGCCCGCAGCCGGCCAGCGCCAGGATCAGGAGGGCGGCTCCGCTCAGGCGGGCTGCCTCTGGCCAGTTCTTCACCATCGGACCAAGCCTCCCAACTGCCAGCTCAGCACCGGCCCGTGGCAACGACGCGCCGCCAGGACCGGGCCCGGAAGAGTCACTTGGAACGGGCGCCAGGGCTGACCAGGCGCCGCTGCATCTGGGCCGCCACCAGTACCAGCACGGCGCCGATCAGGGCCCAGACGAAGTTGTGGCTCATGAAGCTGCCGCCCAGTGTGCCAATGCCCTGCAGGAACCAGATGGCGCCCAGCACGATGAACACGTCGGAGATGACAAGCCTGAGCACAGTCGTTCCCCCTGTCGCCTCTATCTGGAGCCTGGGCGCCGCAGCTGCTCTCCCAGCCGATAGTAGCGGCCGCCGTGGTAGGCCAAGGGCTCGTCCCGGGCCACCGCCCTGGCGTAGAGTGGGACGCCGACCAAAAGGGTGTGTGAGCCCACGGTGTGGCGCGCGTCGATGCGGCACACGAAGTGTGCATTCGCTCCCTTCACCAAGGGACCCCCGCCCAGCGGCGAAGGTTCCGTGTACTGCTCGAGCAGGGGCGTCTTATCCACCTCCCAGGCGGTCGCATTGCCGAACAGCACGGCCACGGCCGCTTGGTCGTTGCGGAGCAGGCTGACCGAGAAGACCTCCTCCTGCTCGATCAGGCTGTGCGTGTAGCGCTCGCGCGCCACGTACACGCCGAGCAGGTATGGCTTGAGCGAAATGAGGCTGGTCCACTCCGCACTCATGGCGTTGCAACGCCCGCCGTGGCAGGCGGTGACGATGCCGACCGGATTGAGAAAGCGGTAAAAGGCGCGCTCCTCGACCAGGGATCTGGCGATCAGGGACCCCTCCCTACCCATCGGGCAACCGTCAGGCATTGTCGCGCAGGCGAGCAGGGGACGGCCAGAGCAAGGCGGAAGCTGGGCCGAGCGAAGGCCGAACGATGCGGGGGCGTGGCCGGATGGACTTCCAGCTGGACGAGGCGTCGAGTCAGGTGGTGGCAGTGGCCAGACGTCTGGGCCGCGAGGTGCTGGCCCCGGTGGCAGCCGAATACGACCGCTCCGGCGAGTTTCCGAGGGCTGAGCTCAGAGTGCTGTTTGAGGCCGGACTGCTCGACCCGGAGATTCCGGAAGGCCTGGGCGGAGTGGGCCTGCCGCGCTGGCTGGACGCCATGGTCACGGAGGAGCTGGCCTGGGGATGTGCCGGCATCACGCTGGCCAAGACGGCCAACAATCTGGGGCTCACACCCATCCTGGTGGCCGGCACGGCCGAGCAGCAGGCCCGCCTCCTGACCCCGTTCACCGAGTCGCTGCGCTTCGCCGCCTTCTGCCTGACCGAGGCCGGGTCCGGCTCCGATGCCGCCGCGCTGCGTACCCGGGCCGAGCCGGTGGCCGGCGGCTACCGGCTGAACGGGGTGAAGCGCTTCATCACCAACGGCGGCGTGGCCGACCTCTACAGCGTCTTCGCCACGCTCGACCCAGCCAAGGGGGCGAAGGGCGTGGTCGCCCTGGCCGTGCCGGGCGACACGCCGGGCGTCCACCCAGGCAAGGTGGAGCACAAGCTGGGCATCCGGGCCTCGAACACCACCGAGGTGGTGTTCGAGGACGCCCTGATCCCCTCCGAGTTCCGGCTGGGCGCCGAGGGGGACGGCTTCAAGGTGGCGCTCCGCACCCTGGACCTGTCGCGCGCCAATATCGCCGCCCATGCCGTGGGCATCGGCCGGCGGGCCACCGACGAGGCGGTGCGCTACGCCAAGGAGCGCCGCCAGTTCGGACAGCCCATCGCCGAGCACGAGATGGTGGCGGCCATGCTGGCGGACAGTGCGATGGAGGTGGAAGCTGCCCACCTCCTGACTATCGAGGCGGCGTGGCGCGCCGACCAGGGCCTCGACTTCTCGGCGCACGCCTCGATGGCCAAGGCCTTCGCGTCGGATAGCGCCATGCGCGCCGCCGATCGTGCCGTCCAGATCCTGGGCGGCTACGGCTACATGGCCGAGTATCCCGTGGAGAAGCTGTTCCGTGACGCCAAGATCTATCAGATTTTCGAGGGCACCAATCAGATCCAGCGGCTGGTGATCGCCCGCTGGCTGGCCCGGGAGGCCACGGCGTGAGCGGCGTGCTCCGGGAAGAGTTTTCGAGCGGGCGCCAGGAGATCGTGCTGGCGCGCCCGGAGCATCGAAACGCCCTGGACGCCGAGGCTGTGGCCGAGCTGGCTCTGGCCGTGCGGGCCAGCCAAGGTGCCGCCGTGATCGTGGTGCGCGGCGAGGGCGGGGGCTTCTCGTCAGGTGGGGACCTGAACGGCCTGCACGCCCTGCCGGCCGATCAGCTCCGGGCCACCCTGGCCCTGATGCGGACCACGCTGGAAGGTCTCGGCCAACTGCCGCAACTGGTGGTGGCCTGGGTGGAAGGGGTGGCCCTCGGTGGCGGCCTGGAGCTGGCTCTGGCCGCCGATCTGGTCTGGCTGGCGCCTTCGGCCCGCCTGCGGGCCGCCCAGCTGGAGATGGGCCTGTTGCCAGGCTGGGGCGGCATGGCCGCCGCCCGGCGGCGGCTGGGCGAGGCGCGGGCCCGGGCGCTGTACCTTGATCCGCGCTGGATCTCTGCGGAGGAAGCCCTGGCCGCCGGACTGGCCGACCGTGTGCTGCCGGATCTGGCGGCCATGAGGGTGGAGGCGGATCGGCTGGCTGGCTTCTCCGGCCAGGCGGTGGCCGCCATCAAACAGGGGCGGGAGCCCACGCCGGAGCTGTTCGCCCAGCTCTGGGACGGTTCTCACCACCGCCAGGCGGTGGCCCGCTTTCACGGCCGGTCGCGGCCGAAGCGGCCGCCCATGGCGGCTGGGCAGGGCCCGGGCGGCGGTGAGCAAAACTGACTGAGATGCGCTGGCAGGGAAGGCGCCTCGGCGTCCTGGGCGAGCCGGGCGGCGGCCTGCTGCTGCTCCATGGCGCCGGTGAATCGGCCCAGGTCTTCCGGGGGATCCTCCGCCAGCTGCCCTCTGCCTTCGCCATCGACCTGCCCGGGCACGGAGGGACCGACGGACCAGGCCTCCGCCAGGTTGAGGCCTACGCCCAGTGGGTGAGTGAGCTATTGGCTGCCCAGGGCTGGCGGCCGGCCGCTGTAGGCGGCCACTCGATGGGCGGCGCCATCAGCCTGTCCATGGCGCTGGACGGTCCCTACCGGCCCTCCCGGCTGGTGCTGATCTCGACCGGCGGCCGCCTCCGGGTGCACCCGGAGCTGTTGGCCGCCCTCGGCCAAGGGCACTTTCCAGACCGCTTCCGCCGTGCCTACCTCTCGGCGCATGCCCCCGATCAGCTCCTCCACGAGATGGGTGACCCCGAGGTGGAGGTCACCTACGGCGACTTCCTGGCCTGCGATGGCTTCGACGTGCTGGAGCGGCTTGGCGAGTTGCGGTCGACGCCGGCATTGATCCTGGTCGGCGACGAAGACCAGTACACGCCGGAGAAGTACGCCCAGACCATGGCCAGGGAGATGGGAGCCGGCCTTGAGGTGCTCCCTGGCTCGGGCCACCTCCTGCCGCTGGAGGCACCGCTGGCGGCGGCTCAGGCCATCGCCCGCTTTCTGGCAGGCTGAGCGGCAGGGTCCAGCTGCCGCGCCCAGGTTGCCCGCCCCGGTGCCAGACGATGCCGCGTGCTCGGAACAGCCCTTGCACTGATGGCCGCTCGGCCGGATAATCGGGCCACAACCGCATAGGGAACAGGTGCTCCCATTCGGGAGCGAAGAGGGAATCAGGTGTGATGCCTGAGCGGTCCCGCCACTGTATGCCAGAGATGAAGGTCGCCAGACCACTGCCCCTTGGGGCGGGAAGGGGCGCACCGGATCGGCGAGCCAGGAGACCTGCCTGTTCTGGTCGGCGACTTCCGGAGGAGAAGGTCTGCCGAGGGGAGGTTCACCCTGCCCTCGTCCGCCCCGGCTGTTGCCGGGGCGGAATCTGTTCCGGAGGGGTGGACCTGTGAAGGCTCGCGGATGGTCTTCGGCCCTGGTCTCCATGGCGCTGGTGGTGGTGCTGGCTGGTTGCGGCGCGGCGCCCAAGCCGGTTTCGACGGCGGTCCAGTTTAAGGACGACTCAGGTCATGTCATCCGGCTCAAGGCTCCGGCCAGCCGGATCGTGGCGCTTGGCCCCTCCGACACCGAGATCGTGCTGGCGCTTGGCCTCAAAAAGGACCTGGTCGGCGCCGACGCCGCCTCCTTCCAGTATCTGCCCAGCCGCTACCTGGCCGAGATGAAGGGCGTCCGGAACGTGGGCAACGCCGTCACCACCCCCAACCTGGAGGCGATCAAGGCGCTGCATCCCAGCCTGGTGCTGGTGGTGTACAGCGCTCCCTACGACGCCAAGATCGAGGCCCTCGGCATCCCTGTCGCCGTCCTGGACCCGACCTCGGTGGCCGGCATCATGCGCGACATCATGGACGTGGGGACAGCCAGCGGCGACAGCGGGGCCGCCGCCCAGCTCGTTGCAAAACTGAACGCCGAGATCAAGGCCATCGCTGCCGCCGCCCAGGCGGCCGGTCCGGCCGTCTCGACCTTCGTCGAGCTGAATCCGCCGCCCACGCTTTACACCGTCGGTCCCGGCAGCTACATCGACCAGCTGATCACACTGGCCGGAGGCATCAACGTGGTCGACAAGATCGCGACCAGCGCCTACCCGGAGGTCTCCTCCGAGCAGGTGATCGCCGCCGACCCCCAGGTCATCATCCTGCAGGACCAGGGCTTCGGCGGCAGCGCCCAGGCGGTCTCTGCCCGGCCGGGCTGGTCCGCCATCACCGCCGTCAAGGACGGCCGCATCGTGAGTAGCGTCAATCCCAATCTGCTCTCCAATCCGGGTCCGAGTGTGGTGGAGGGCCTGCTTGAGCTGGCCGAGGCGCTGCACCCCGGCCTGCGGGTTCCCGGCATCGCGCCCTGATGCCTAAACCGTGACGCTGTGGGGGCGCCCCCGCCAGGTGCTGCTCTGGAGCCTGCTCGCCCTGGCTGTCTCCCTCCTGGTCGGGCTGTGGGTGGGGCCGACCCCGGTCTCCTTCGGCCAGCTGGTCTGGTCGCTGGCCCACCCCAACCAATCCCTGGTCAGCGTCATCATCTGGCAGATCCGAGCACCCAGGGTGCTGGCCGCCGCCCTGGTGGGCGGAAGCCTGGCCCTGGCCGGACTGGTCTTCCAGGCCCTGCTCAAGAACCCGTTGGCTGATCCCTACCTGATCGGCACGTCGTCCGGCGCCAGTCTGGGTGCAACCCTGATGCTGATGCTCTTTCCGGTGCTGGCCGCCATTCCGGCCGGCGCCTTCGTGGGGGCGGTGGCGGCCGTCCTGGCGGCCACCGCCGCCGCCCGCCGCCGGTCCGGCACCTCGGTGGTGACGGTGATCCTGGTCGGCTACGCCCTCTCCGTGATCCTGGGCGCCACTACAGCACTGCTGCTCACGCTGCACGCCAACGACCTTCAGACCATCTTCTTCTGGGAACTGGGCGGTCTGGGCGGCGTGCTCTGGCCGCAGGTGTGGGAGCTGGCGGCGGCGCTCGGGGTGGGCTCCCTGGGCGTCCTCTATCTGCACCGCGAACTGGATGCCGTGGCGATCGGCGAGGAGGAGGCGCACGCTCTTGGCATCGACGTGGCCCGGGTGCGCTGGCAGCTGATCATTCTGGCCGGGCTGGTGACGGCGGTGGCCGTTTCCGCCTCCGGCCTGATCGGCTTCGTCGGCCTGGTGGCGCCGCACGTGGCCCGCCGGCTAGTCGGATCCCTGCACCGCTACGCCCTGCCGGTGGCGGTGCTGGGCGGAGCCTCCTTCCTGATTCTGGCCGACACCATCGCCCGCTCCATACCGCACATCGGCGAGATCCCGGTCGGCATCGTCACCGCCCTCTTGGGCGGACCGTTCTTCATCGTCCTGTTGCTGCGCTCGACCAGGCTGGAGGGCGGCCGGTGAGCCGGCTCGTGGTGAGCCACCTGTCCTTCGGCTACCGTCGGCGCTTGGTCCTGTCTGACCTCAGCCTGGACATGGAGTCCGGACAGCTGGTGGCGGTGGTGGGTCCGAACGGGGCGGGCAAGTCCACCCTATTGCGGCTTCTGTCGGGCTGGCTGGTGCCTGTGTCCGGACAGGTGCTGCTGGACGGGCAGGAGGTGAGAGACCTAGCGCCGGCTGAGCGCGCCCGAAAGGTCACCCTGGTGCCCCAGATGACGGAGGCGGCGCACGACATGCCGGTCGAAGAACTGGTGGCCCTGGGCCGCCTGACCAGACTGAGCCTCGGCCAGCGCCTCCTGCTCCGCCCGCTCAGCGATGCCGATCAGGCTGCGATCGAATCGGCGCTGATGGCGGCCGACGTCAAGGAGCTGGCCAAGCGGCCGTTTCGAGAGCTGTCCGGAGGCGAGCGCAGTCGGGCTCGGCTGGCGGTGGCGCTCGCCCAGGAGGCGAGCTGGCTGCTGTTGGACGAGCCGGAGGCGCACCTCGACCCTGGCCATGCCCAAGCCGTGATGGTGTGTCTGGCTGCCCAGGCCAGGGCCGGCCACGGTGTGGTGGCAGCGATGCACGACCTGACCTTGGCCGCCGCCTTCGCCGATCGCATGGCCCTGGTCGACCAGGGCGGGCTGGTGGCCTGGGGCACGCCGGCTGAGGTGCTGACCAGCTCGCTGGTGCGTCAGGTGTACGGCGGCCAGCTCAGGGTGATCCCTCACCCGGAGGGGGGCTCGCCGGTGGTTCTGCCGACGGCCCAGCCCAGCGGCGGGAAAGAGGCCTGACCCTTCCCCTCGGCCCTGTGATCGGGCACAATACGAAGCGATGACAACAAGGCCGCGCCTTGTCGCGCTGGATCTGGACGGCACCGTGCTGGGGAGCCGGGAGAGCCTCTCTCCCGACCTGCCGCCCCTGCTTCGGGCGATCCGGGAGCAGGGCGTGGTGGTAGTCCTGGCCACCGGCCGCCGCCTCAACAACGCCCGCTGGTGGGCGGGGCGGCTCGGCTTGGCCGATGCGCCTCTGGTGGCGGCGGACGGTGCTCTGGTCACGTCGGCTGACGGTCGCCGCCTGGTCGACCGGCCGCTGGGGGAGCGCTGGCGAGCGGCCTGGGCCCTGGCCGACGAGGCCGGTGTGGCGATTCATTTCTACGGCGCCACGGTCACGGCGATGGCACGCCCCGGTGAGCCCGAGCACCTCGGCTGGTCGGGACGCGTGGGCCGGCGCCGACTGGCCGGGGGGCTGCCGCCTCAGGCCTGGAACACGTGGCGGTTTCCAGCCCGGCTCAGCCGCTTTCGGGCCTGTCCGCCGCAGTTCTACAAGGGATCGCTGATGGGATCAGCCGGCGCCCTGCTCAGGCCCCAGGTGGCGGCTTTGGGCATGGCCTTCACGACGCCCACCCAAGAGGGCAATGAGTTCATTCGGGCTGGCCTGTCCAAGGCCACGGGTCTGACCGCCCTGCTCGCCGACCTGGGACTGGGCTGGCAGGAGGTGTGGGCGGTCGGTGACGGGGCCAACGACCGTGACATGATCCGGATGGCCGGCTGTGGCGTGGCCATGGGTCAGGCCGCACCGGTGCTCCTGGCCGAGGCCGACCGGGTGGTGGCACCCCAGGCCGAGGGAGGGCTCTTCGAGGCCCTGGCGCCCTTGGTCAGGGCGGCGGCCACGAAGCGGCTGTGGTAGACTCGATCCGGCTTTGACCAGCGGTGAGCCATGTCTCAGACAGGCGGCCGAGGAGGTAGCACGTGGAGATCGCAGTCTTGATCAAGCAGGTCCCGGATACCGCCACGCGCATCAAGATCGATGCCAGCGGCAAGGACATCCAGCAAGACGGCCTGACCTGGGTCCTGAACCCCTACGACGAGTTTGCGGTGGAGGAAGCGCTTCGCCTCAAGGAGGCGCATGGCGGCACCGTGACCGTGCTCACCCTGGGTCCAGCCCGGGCGGACGAGGCACTGCGCAGCGCGCTGGCGATGGGCGCTGACGAGGCGATCCGGCTCGACGGCGAGGCTTCTGACGCCCTGCAGGCCGGCTGGGCCCTGGCCGCTGCCGCCCGGGGCCTCGGGCCTGACCTGATCCTCACCGGCAAGCAGGCGGTCGACGACGACCAGGCCGAGGTCGGCGTGCTGGTGGCGGAGTTCCTGGACTGGCCGCAGGTGACGGTGGCCGTCTCCTTGAGCGTCGACCCCGGTGCCAAGACCGGCACGGCGAAGCGCGAGGTGGAGGGCGGACTGCAGGAGGTCAGCTTCTCCCTGCCGGCCGTGATCACCGCCCAGAAGGGGCTGAACGAGCCGCGCTACCCCTCTTTGCCCGGGATCATGAAGGCCAAGCGCAAGGAAATCCGGCTGGAGCCCCCCGACCTCAGCGTGGCCCCGGGGGTGGAGATCCTTCGCCTGATGCCGCCGGAGGCCCGCAAGGCCGGCGTCATCCTGAAGGACATGCCAGGCCCGGAGGCGGGGCGTGAACTGGTCAGGCTGCTGCACGACGACGCCAAGGCGATCTGAAGGAGGACAAATCCGGTGCAGCTGGTGGTGCTGGAAGGCGACGACAAGCTGAAGAAGGTCTCGGCTGAGGTGATCGGGGCCGCCCTCGGCCTCGGCGAGCCGGTGGCAGCGCTGGGCGTGGGCAAGAACGCCAGGAGCCTGGCGGAGGCGGCGAGCAGCCTTGGTGTGAGCCAGGCGCTGACCGTGGAGGGCCCGGAGGTGGCCGATTACGCACCCAGAGCCTGGGTGCGGGCGATCGAAGCGGCAGTGGCGAAGCTGGGCGCCAACCGGGTCTGGTTCGGTGCGACCGCCCAGGGCAAGGAGCTGGCTGCCCGCCTGGCGGGACGGCTTAGGGCCGGCCTAGCCCAGGATGTGATCTCGGTGGCCAAGGACGGCGACGGCATCCTCTACCGGCGGCCGGTGTACGCCGGCAAGGCGGTGGCCGAGCTCCGCCTGACCAGCGCCGTCGGGATCGTCACGCTCCGCCCGAACGCGTACGCCGCCGCGGCGGCCACCGCGAGCCGCACCCCACTGGAAGCGCTCACGGTCGCCTTCCAGCCCTCCGACCGGGACGGCCGGGCGGTCGGTTTCGTGGCCGGGGACGGCGGGCGGGTGGAGTTGACCGAGGCGGAGATCATCGTCTCCGGCGGCCGGGGCCTCAAGGGTCCGGAGAACTTCCACCTGGTCGAGGAGCTGGCCAGAGAGCTGGGCGCCGCAGTGGGCGCCAGCCGGGCCGTGGTCGACGCCGGCTGGCGGCCGCACGCCGAGCAGGTGGGACAGACCGGCAAGACGGTGTCGCCCGGGCTGTATATCGCCTGCGGCATCTCCGGCGCCGTCCAGCACATGGCCGGCATGTCGTCCTCCAAGCTGATCGTCGCCATCAATAAGGACCCGGAGGCCCCGATCTTCCAGGTTGCCGACTACGGCGTCGTCGGAGACGCCTTGGAAATTCTGCCGGCGATGACAGAGGCCGTCCGACAGCTGAGGGGCTAGCCCCGTGGGGTACCCGGCACCGGCGCCCCCTGCCCCGAAGCGGCGCTGGTGGGCTGCCTGGCTGAGCGCCATCGCCGCCTTCGCCCTCAAGTTCAAGCTCTTGTTCAGCCTGCTCAGCGTGCTGGCCAGCGTGTTCGTGTACGGCTGGGCCTTCGGCTTCCCCTTTGCGATCGGCTTCGTCGCCATCCTGGCCATCCACGAGCTGGGGCATGTGGCCGCGCTGCGCATGAAGGGATTGCCGGCACCGCCGCCGGTGTTCATCCCCTTCCTGGGGGCGGCCATCTTCCTCAGCCGGAATCCAGCCTCCGCCGCCGATGAGGCGTTTGTGGCCGGCGGCGGCCCGGTTGCCGGCTGGCTGGCCTCGGCCGCGGCAACGGCCCTCTTCCTCGGCACAGGGAATCCCCTGTTCGGCACCATCGCCTACATCGGCTTCTTCCTGCAGGCCTTCAACCTGGTGCCGATCTCGCCCCTGGACGGCGGCCGCATGGTGGCGGCCGTCGACCGCCGCCTGTGGTGGGTGGGCCTGCCCATCCTGGCGGCGGTGGTGCTGGTTACCCAGTCCTTCTTCGCCGTGCTGATCGGCATCATCATTGTGGTCGAGTTTCTGGCCCGGCTACGGGCTCCGGTCGATCCCCGCTACTACCAGGTGGCGCCCCGGGACCGGATTCTGGCGCTGGTCATCTGGCTTATGCTCCTGATCCTGTCCCTGGCCGGTATGGTGATGCTGCAGGGCGTGGCCTAGGCAGAGGCCGGGAGGAGCTGGCCGACCGCATCCCGGGCCCGCTCCGCCAAGAGCGACCGGATCTGGCGGCGGACCTGGCCCACCGGCAGATCAGGCGGCGCCAGATCAAGCACCAGGCTGGCGACGCCATCCAGGTCCAGTTCCTGCGCGCGCTTGCCGACGATCAGGCAGCTCGGCACCGCAGCCGCTCTGGCCAGTTCGAGGGCCACGGCCGGCGCCTTGCCGCGCAGGCTCTGGCGGTCGAAGCGGCCCTCGCCGGTGAACAGCGCCTGGGACTCGGCCAGCCGGTCTTTGAAGCCGATCATGTCCAGCACCGCCTGGCTGCCCGGTAAGAGGCTGGCCCCCAGCAGGCGGAGGGCCGCACCGGTGCCGCCGGCTGCACCGCTGCCCGGACCGTCCACTTCAGTGCGCTGCCGCACCACCTCCCGATAGTGTGAGAGCGCGACTTCCAGGAGCTCGATCTCGTCGGCGCTGGCCCCCTTCTGGCGGGCGAAGGTGCGGCTCGCACCGTCGGGCCCGGTCAAGGGGTTGTCGACGTCGGCCAGTGCCACCAGTTCTACGGTGCCGAGCCGGGGATCAAGGTGGGACCAGTCCACCCGCACCAGCTCGGCCAGGGCCCCGCCGCCGGGCGGCAGGGCGTGGCCCTGGCGGTCCAGGAATCGTGCCCCCAGTGCGGTGAGCAGCCCGCTGCCGCCATCGGTGGTCAGCGAGCCGCCGAGGCCGACGACGATCCTGGCCGCCCCGCTATCCAGGGCGGCCTTAAGCATGATCCCGACTCCGAAGGTGGAGGCGGTGAGGGCCGCCCGCTGGCGGCCGTATGCGGTGGTCCAGCCCGCCGCCTCGGCCAGCTCCACCACCACCGTCGCGGTCTTGGGCCAGTGCAGCATGGAGGCCGTGATCGGCCTGGCCCACGGATTGACGGTGGCCACGGAAAGCCAGGAGCCGCCCAGCGTGCGGTGCAACGCCCAGAGCGTGCCCTCGCCGCCGTCGGCCAGCGGCAGCGTGATCGGGTCGGCGCCGGCCTGGCGGACGCCCTCGGCCATGGCACGGGCGGCCTGATGGGCGAGGGCGAAGCCCTTATAGGAGGCAGGTGCGACCAGGATCCGGGGCCGGGGGGAGCTCAGAGGTCGAAGGTGGCGCCGGGCGCCAAGAGCACAACGTGGCTGCGGCCGGTCGACTCGACCGCTCGCTTGAAGGCCTCGCCGTCGGCGCTGATGCCGGGGAAGGTGTTGTAGTGGATCGGGATCACGAAGGAGGGGTCGATCCACTCCACCGCCACCTGGGCGTCGTGGGCATCCATCGTGTAATGCGAGCCGATCGGCAAGAGCGCCAGGTCGATCGGCCCCCACAGCTGCTTGAGCAGTTTCATGTCGCTGTAGAGCGCGGTGTCGCCGGCGAAGTAGATCTTTTTCCCCTCGGCGCCGATCACGAATCCAGCCGCCTGTCCGCCGGCGATGCCAGAACCGTGCTGGGCCAGCACCAGCTTGAGACTGCCGAAGGCGAAGTCCTTCTTGCCGCCGATGTGCATTCCGACCGCCTCCACCCCCTCTTTGGCCAGGGCGGCGGCAATCTCGTTGGTGGTGAGCACGGTGGCGCCATGGCGCTTGGCCAGGGCCACGGTGTCGCCGAGATGGTCGCTGTGGTAGTGGCTGAGCAGGATGAACTCGCACGGCAGGTCCAGCGCCCCCTCTGGCGCCGCCGGGTTGGCGGAGAGGTAGGGGTCGATGTAGAGGTGTGAACTGCCGGTGGTGAGATGGAGTGCGGCGTGCCCGAGAAAGCGGAGTTGCATGTCTTTACGCCCCTTCTGATCAGTTTGGAAGAGACCTTCGGAAGCCGGGGCCGGGATCCCTGTTCTGCCCCGGGCTGAGCACCGGGACCCCGGGAGGGGGGCGGAGCCATCTGGTAGAGTGGGGGAAGCCGGGGCACACGAGACCGGCTGACCTGGCAGATCCGAGTTCCGGCCCCGGTCGGCGACGCCCCCCACGGAGGAATCTTCATCATGACCATGCGCAAAGCGGCCCTGCCGACCCTGATCGCCTGCACCCTATTGCTCGCCGCCTGCGGGCAGGCTGCCCCTAAGCCGCCTGTCCAGTCTCAGTTGCCGAAGGCCCTGGCGGTGCGGCCCCCTGCCCAGACCCCTGAGCTCGCTCAGGTCACCATGCTTTCGCCGACCGTCAGTATGGCCGGCGGTCTGGGCGTCATCTTGCGCAGCGCCAACGATGGACGGACCTGGACGGCGGTGGCCTATCCGGCCGGAACCGTGACCAGCTTTGACCGGGTGAGCGGTAGTCTCGTCTTTGCCGTCACCAGTCGGGGCCTCTATAAGAGTGCCAATGGCGGCCAAGCCTGGCAGGCGGTGAACCTCACCAGCAGGCTGTATCAGGTTGACTTCCTGACTCCCCAACGGGGCTTTGCAGTGCCTGCGGGCATCTATGGAAATGCCTCTGGCAAGCTCCTGGAGACGATTGATGGGGGAGCCGTGTGGTCTCCTGCCAGCGCCTCTCTCACCGCCACTTCGCTCTGTTTTACCTCCGCCACCGACGGCGTTGCGCTGGGGATGCCGCCAAGCTCTGCCAACGGAGCCAACGCCCCCGGTTCTTCGTACGTCACCTCCAATGGCGGCCGCTCCTGGCAACGTCTCAGCAACCTGCCGGGAAACTGGGAGGCCGGCCAAGTCTACTGCGGAGCCTCAGGTGTCTGGTTGGAGCTATACGGGATGGGTGGCATGAGCCAGGGTCCCTACACTATCTTTCACTCCACCAACGCTGGTCAGACCTGGCAGGCGGTGGCGGCCGATGTCACGGCCGATGGCCCGGACCCCGGGAGTCCCTTGCACGTGGCCCAAGCACCAGGATCATCACCGGGCCCCGCCACCGTGGCTGGGGCCGACGGCTTCGCGGCGCTTGGCAGCTGTGAGGCCTGCGGGTTCGGCGGCACGGTCTTTTTCGGCGCCACCCACGACGGCGGCCAGACTTTCACCGCCTCCTCGACGCCCATGCCGGAGCTCACCGATATCAGCCTGACCGGTATCAGCTTCATCAGCGCCACTGATGGCATGATCGTCTCCCACCCCGGGCCTGGTCTTTCGGTGGTGCTGACCACCCAAGACGGCGGCCAAAGCTGGCAGACGGCGGCCCGTCTCGTCTCCCCCAACCCGGTGGGCGGCATCTCCTTCGTCAGTAGCCAGGTCGGCTTTGGCCGGGGCACCGCCACTGATCCCTTGGCAGTCCTGAAGACCACCGACGGCGGCCACAGCTGGCACAAGGTGGGCAATCTGCCCGGATCCGCCCAATCGGCCTTCACCCTGGCAGAACCTTTCGCATTCGCCTTTGTGAGCGCCACCGATGGCTTTGCTGTGGTCGGCAGCGGGCAGATGGTCGAGACGACGGACGGCGGCCGGACCTGGCAACCGGTCACTGCCTTCTCCGGTCTCGACCAGGTGGCGGCCCTGGCCTTCACCTCACCCACCGACGGGTGCACCAGCCTGTTTACACCCAGCGCCGCCGTGCTGTGGGCGACCACGGACGGCGGGGCCCACTGGACGGAGCTTGGGCTCGGTTCGAAGGTCTCCACCTTCGCCATGGGCTTCGGCTTCCCGATGGTGGCCTGCGCCGCGGCGCTGGCCAATCCAGCCCTGGAGAGCGGACTGCCGCCCCTGCCGTCTGGGAGCGAGGGCATGATGGTGGCGGCGCCCGGTGGGAGAGAGGCCCTGGTGCTGACCTACACCAGTCCGGCCACCGCTCCCAACGGCGCCCTCCTCACTGCCGCTCCCGGCCAGGCCGCCTGGTCCGTACACAGCCTGCCTCCTGGCCAGTTCAACCCGTATGCCTTCTCCTTCGTGTCAGGGAGCCAGGGCTACCTCACCACCAATCAGGGCCGCCTGTTTGAGACCACGACCGGCGGAGCCAGCTGGGTCGAGCTGCCCTGAGCGCCGTCCAGCCCAAGCCCTCGCGTTGACAGGGCAGCGGGCAGTTCCCTATAATTCGCCGGGATGAGGAGGGGCACTGGCCCCTTCTCGCTCCTTCTGATTGGACCAATCACCATCACCACTGGAGGCCAGAGCATGAGCGTGGACAAGGAAGTCCTGCTCTCACCCGAGGGACTGAAGAAGCTGGAAGACGAGCTGGAGACGCTGAAGAACGTGCGGCGGGGCGAGGTGGCCGAGCGCATCCGCCAGGCCCGCGAGCTGGGCGACATCTCGGAGAACTCAGAGTACGAGGATGCCAAGAACGAGCAGGCCTTCATCGAGGGCCGCATCCTGACCCTGGAGCGCATGATCCGCAACGCCGTCCTGATCGAGATGCCCAAGGGCAAACCGCACGAGGTGGCAGTCGGTGCCCAGGTCACCGTCGAGGACCCCGAGCTCGGCCAGAGCGTGACCTATACCATCGTCGGGTCGGCCGAGGCTGACCCGGAAGCCAACCGGGTCTCCAACGAGTCGCCGGTTGGCCGTGCCTTGCTCGGCCACAAGCCGGGTGACGAGGTCTCGGTGTCCGCTCCGGGTGGCACATTCAAGCTGAAGGTCGTGGCCGTCAAGAAGGGGTAGTGGCCGTGGGTGAGAGGCCGCCGGAGTGGGAGGAGCCGTCTCGCCTGGTGCGGCTGGAGGCGCTTTACAACCGCGGCGTCGCCCCTTACGGCGCCCGCTACGAGATCAGCGCCGAGATCAGCGACCTGCTCCCCGACTTTGACCGGGTGCTTGGCACCCACCAGCGGCTGGCCGGCCGCCTGAAGGCGATCCGCACCCATGGCGGCGCCGCCTTCGCCGACATGGACGATGGTTCCGGCACCCTGCAGCTCCACTTAAGGTCGGATCTGCTCCAGGACGACTATGGACTGGTCGAGCTTTTGGACCTCGGTGACATCGTGGGCGTGGAGGGGGACCTGATCCGGACCCGGCGCGGCGAGCCGACGCTGGAGGTGTCCGGGCTGACCGTCCTGGCCAAGGCGCTCAGGCCTCTGCCCGCCAAGTGGCACGGCCTGCAGGACCCGGACCTGCGCTACCGCCAGCGCTACCTGGATATGATCGCCAACCCGGCGGTGCGCGACATCTTCCGCCGGCGGGCCGAGGTGATGCGCGAGATTCGCCGCCAGCTGGATGAACTGGGGTTCGTCGAGGTGGACACCCCGATCCTCACCCCGATCGCCACCGGTACCGCCGCCCGCCCCTTCATCAGCCACCACCACGCCCTCGACCAGTCCGTCTACCTCCGGATTGCCACCGAGCTCTACCTGAAGCGGCTTTTGGTCGGCGGCATGCACAAGGTGTACGAACTGGGCCGCATCTTCAGGAACGAGGGGCTGGACAGCTTTCACAACCCCGAGTTCACCCTGCTCGAGGTCTACCAGGCCTTCGCCGACGAGACAGTGATGATGGAGCTGGCCGAGCAGCTGATCAGTGGCGTGGTCGTCAGGCTGACCGGCAGCCCGGCCCTCACCTACCAGGGCAGCCGGCTGGACTTCACCCCGCCGTGGCCCCGCATCTCCCTGCCCAAGCTGCTGGAGGAGGAAGCCGGACTCGACCTGGCAGCTCTCGGCTCCGAGTCCGACTGGCGGCAGGCGGCCCAAGCCCGCGGCCTGGCCGTGGAGGGAAAGCCGCTGGCCAAGGTGATCGACGCCTTCTTCCAGCGCTACGCCGAGCCGCACCTGGAGCAGCCGTCCTTCCTCATCGACTACCCCCGGGCGATCAGCCCGCTGGCCAAGGCCAAGCCATCGGCGCCGCACCTCACCTGCCGGTTTGAGCCCTTCTGCCTGGGCAAGGAGCTGGGCAACGGCTACGCCGAACTGAACGATCCGCTCGACCAGCGCCGCCGGTTCGTGGAGCAAGAGGCGGCCCGCGGCCAAGGCGACGAGGAGGCGCACGCCTTCGACGAGGACTTTTTGACCGCCCTCGAGCACGGCATGCCCCCGGCCGGCGGGCTCGGCATCGGCGTCGACCGGCTGGTGATGCTGGTCACCGATCAGGCTTCGATCCGCGACGTGCTGCCCTTCCCGCTGCTGCGCAACCGGCCGGAGCAGCCATGAAGCGGGTGGTGAGCGTCTCGCTGGGGTCGTCCCGGCGGGACAAGGTGGCGACCATGGACCTCCTGGGTGAGCGGGTGGAGGTGCGCCGGGAGGGTACCGACGGCGACGTGGGCCGGGCGGAAGCGCGCATCCGAGAGCTCGACGGTCAGGTGGACGCCATCGGCCTGGGCGGGCTGGACGTCTACCTGTACGCCGGCGGCCAGCGCTACGTGGTGCGGGACGGCCTGCGCCTGATCGAGGCGGCGCAGCGGACGCCGGTGGTGGACGGATCCAGCATCAAGGCCACCCTGGAGCGGCGAGTGGTCGAAGAGCTGGTCCGCCAGGGCGTGATCGGCTCCGACACCCGGGTGCTGATGGTCTCGGCCGCCGACCGCTTCGGCATGGCCGAGGCGCTGGCCCAGGCCGGCTGCCCGACCGTGTTCGGCGACATGATCTTCACCATGGGCATCCCCTATCCGATCACCACCCTGGAGGAGCTGGCCGAGATCGCCAGGAAGCTGCTGCCAGAGATGGCCAAACTGCCCCTGGCCATGCTCTACCCTCAGGGCAAGGCCCAGGAGACGGCGCCGGACCCCAAGTTCAAGGAGTACTACGAGGCGGCCGACCTGATCGCCGGCGACTGGCTCCTGATCCGCCGCTACCTGGCCCCGGACCTTGGCGGCAAGATCATCCTCACCAACACCACCACCGCCGAGGACCTGGCCCTGCTCCGGGAGAGGGGCGCCCGGCTCCTGGTCACCACCACGCCGGTGGTGGAGGGGCGGTCCTTTGGCACCAACATGCTGGAGGCGGCGATCGTCGCCCTGGCCGGGCAGGGCCGGGACCAGCTGGACGCCATGGCCTGGGACGACTGGCTGGACCGCCTCGGCCTCGGCCCCAACCTGACCGAGATTCAGGAGGCGTGAGGTGAGCGAACTGACCGAGGCGCTCAGGGTGTTTGGAGCACGGGTCAACGCCGACCCCAGGCTCCGGCAGATGAACCAGACCTGGAACCGGACGATTGACCTCATTCCGGACGACAGCCAAGAGACCGCCCACCTCGTCTATCAGGGCGGGCAGATGCAGGTAGAGCGAGGCCCGAGCGCCGGTGCCGACATCGTGTTGATGGCTCCGGAACAGACGCTCAAGGAGATCTTCCTCGGCCAGTCCTCGCCGACCGAGCCCTACCTGGCCGGCACGCTCCGCATCAAGGGCAGCCAGGAGGACATGATGCGGCTGGACGTGCTCTCCCTCCTGATCTGGGGCAGCTGACGAGGGCGCAGGGTCGGCCCGAGCTCCTGGCGCGGGGGACCCTGGCCGAAAAGAATTTGCCTCAGGGGTGTTGTGCCCTCCCCGTCGCTTTGCTAAGTTAGTCGAGCCGCCTCGACCCAGGCTCCCTTGACGGAGCCGGAAACGGGCGGTAAGATTAGGGTCCGGCCCTCGGCTGTGGTCTTTGAAAACCGGACATTGCGAGAGAACGACCAACGGTCTGTAAACTCCGACTCAAGTCCCCTCCTCACGGGGGGGCATATTTCACATGAAAAGCCAGAGGAAACTTCCTCGGCCATTTTGGCTGAGAGTTTGATCCTGGCTCAGGACGAACGCTGGCGGCGTGCCTAAGACATGCAAGTCGTGCGATTCTCTGGGGCTTGCTCCAGAGGATAGCGGCGGACGGGTGAGTAAC
>JAJZLH010000074.1 GCA_021803575.1 Bacillota bacterium
CTCCAGGAGCTCCTCCGCCTGGTCGCCACCGACTTCGCCTGGATGCTCACCGACGCCTGAGTCTTCCCTGTTCCCCCGTGCCATCGCCGTCCCACGATGGGAAGGAACTTCTGGGATCTGGCACTAGGTGCCGTTGAATACGCCCAGCGCCTTGACCCGCTGCAACTCGGTGAGAAGGCAGTCGTAGAGGGAGAGCCCCAAGGCGTTCATCAGGGAGGTCAAGTAATACATCGAGCTGCCAAGCTCCGACTCGATCGCATCCTGGCAGTTCTCACACAACTGCCCGCGCACGCCGGTGTCGAGCAGGTCGCGCAGCTGGCCGAGGCTGAGACCCTCCGGGATGACGTGCTTCTCAGCCATGATCTGAATGCAGCCGCAACTGGTGACGGACTTGGCGATGGCCCGGTTGACCCGTGAGACGGACTCTTCCAGCTTGGTCATGCCGTCGATCAGGCTCTTGTGCCGGATCACGTTCTCCTGGACGGTGGACTGGAACTCAGAAAACAGCAGGTCCTTCACCAGACGGCCTCCCTGCCGATCCTACCTGGAACGAGTGTAGAGAAGGTGGTGTCCCGCTGTCAACGAACCAGAGATTGCCAAATTCCGTCCCTGGGAGCATTCGGCTTGGGCGGAGGATCGTATAGAATGTGACTGAGAGAGGGTGAGACCCAGTGGCTCGGCGCGTGGTGACGGTGATCGGACTGCTGCTCGGGCTGGCCATTGGCTACTACGTCGCAGTGGCGCTCAGCAACGGTCACTGGCCGGTGCTCCAGCAAACCCTGGTGATGGTGGCCGCCGGTATCCTGATCGGCTTCCTGGGCTATGTGCTCACCCCCAGGCTCCGCGGCTGGACGCTCGGCTTCCGTGACCGCATCGAGTCCAGGGTGGCGACCTTGACTGCCACCGAAATGGTGTGGGGCGCCCTCGGCGCCATCATCGGCCTGGTGGCCGGCTATCTCCTGGCCCTGCCAGTGTCGTTCGTGCCGCTGGTCGGTCCCTTCTTGCCCATCTTCGTGAGCGTGATCCTGGGCTACATCGGCCTGGTGGCCGGGATGAAGAAGCGCGACGAACTGACCAGCATGCGCATCCTACCCAGCCGCGGCCGGCCGGCGCCGCGCAGCCGGCCCAGCCGCGCCCCAGACGGTGCGGTGCCCAAGGTGCTCGACACCTCGGCCATCATCGACGGCCGGATCAGCGACATCCTGGACACCGGCTTCGTGGAGGGGCCGGTGGTCATCCCAGCCTTCGTGCTGGAGGAGCTCCGGCACGTGGCTGACTCATCGGACGACCAAAAGCGCCAGCGCGGCCGGCACGGCCTGGACATGCTGAAACGGATCCGCAAGGAGCACAGCGCCAGCGTCCAGGTGATGGACGACTCGGGAGAGGATCGCTTCCTGGAGGTCGACTCCCGGTTGCTCAACCTGGCCAAGAGCTTAGACGGTGTGGTCGTCACCACCGACTACAACCTGAACAAGGTGGCGGCGGTGAGGGGCGTTGGTGTCTTGAACGTCAACCTGTTGGCCAACGCCGTGCGGCCCGTGCTGCTGCCCGGCGAGGAGATCGAGGTGGCGGTGATCCGCGAGGGCAAGGAGGACGACCAGGGTGTCGCCTATCTGCCCGACGGCACCATGATCGTGGTGGAGCACGGCCGCAACCTGATCGGTGAGACGGTGCCGGTGACCGTCACCTCGGCGCTGCAGACGGCCGCCGGGCGCATGATCTTTGCCCGCCCCAGTCAGTTTCATCAGCAAGCACACGGCCAGACGCTCTCCCGGCACTAGGCGGGCGCGGTGGCACAAACCTGGGCACTGATCGTGGCCGCCGGCCAGGGCAGGCGCTTTGGGCGGGCCAAGGCCCTGGCCACGGTCGCCGGCCGCCCCATGCTGGCCTGGTCGGTCGACGCCTTCCAGCGCTCCAGGGTGGACGGTCTCTTGGTGGTGGCGCGCGAGGAGGATCTGGCGGCGCTCGCCGACTGGTCGTTCCGTGGCAGGCCGCTTCCCACGGTGGCGGGGGCCGGGCGCCGGCAGGATTCGGTAGCGCAAGGGCTTAGCGCCCTGCCCTCCGATGTGGAGCGCGTGCTGGTGCACGACGCCGCCAGGCCCCTGGTCACGCCGGAGCTGATCGCGCGGGTGATGGCGGCGTCGGCCTTGGCCGCCATGCCAGTGGTGGAGGAGGTCGACACCATCCGCCGGCAGCGGGGCGAGGCCTGGGTCCTAGCCGACGGCAAGGGCGCCATGAGGGTGCAGACGCCGCAGGCCTTCTCCCGCCCTGAGCTGGCGCGACGGCTTGGTGAACGCGCCGATCTCTTGAGCGATGACGCCGAGCTGTTCGCCAGGACGCCAGGGGAGCTGGTCAGTGTGGAGGGGGATCCCCTCAATCTGAAGATCACCGTGCCCAGCGACCTGACCCTGGCCGAGGCCATCCTCGCCCAGCGCGGCCGGGAGCCCGGATTCCGGGTCGGGCACGGCTACGACGTGCACCTCCTGCGCCTGGGCAAGGGGCCGCTCACCCTGGGCGGTGTGCCGATCTCGGCGGGGCTGGAGCTGATCGGCCACTCCGACGCCGACGTGCTGTTGCACGCCCTGGCCGACGCCATCCTGGGCGCCGCCGGGCTGGCGGACATCGGCCACTATTTCCCGCCCGGGGAGGCCCGGACGGCCGGCATGGACTCCGCCGAAATCGTGAGGGCTGCCCAGTTGCACGCCTTGACCGAGGGGCTGGAGGTGGCGCAGGTCGACCTGACGGTGGCAGCCGAGGCGCCGCGGCTGGGGCCCCACCGCGAGGCCATCCGCCGGGAGGTGGCCGGCCTGCTCGGCATCCCGCCGGGACGGGTGGGTCTAAAGGCGACCACCGAGGAGGGGGCGGGCGGTGCCACCAGCCCCTTGGCTGTGAAGGTGTGGGCGCTGGCCCTGCTCAGCCCGGCGCGTTGACACTGGCGGCGGCGGCGGGGATAATGGCCGAAACGATGAAGGGGCGAGTAGTCGGTCCTGTAGGCCGTCAGAGAGGGTCCGCCTGCTGCGAGGACCTGGCCGTTGCCGACGAAGTGCACCCCGGAGTGTGGGCCGAGCGCTGGTGAGGCCCGCCGTATCCCGCGTTAAGGGTGAGAGGCCGGCCCAGCCGGCGCAATCAGAGTGGAACCGCGACCCCCCTCGCCTCTGAGCGAGGGGGTGTTTGTTTGGGAGGGGTAGGCGTGTTCGATCGATGGCGCGAGGACATCCAGGTGATCAAGGAGCGCGACCCAGCCTGCCGCAGCACGCTGGAGGTCCTGCTCTGTTACCCGGGCTTTTTGGCCCTGCGCCGCCACCGCCTGGCCCACGCCCTCTGGCAGAAAAACTTCCGCCTGGCCGCCCGCTGGCTGTCGGAGTGGACACGCCGGCGCACCGGGATTGAGATCCATCCCGGAGCCACCATCGGCCGCCGGGTGTTCATCGACCACGGCACCGGGGTGGTGATCGGCGAGACGGCGGAGCTCGGTGACGACGTCACCCTCTACCAGGGGGTGACGCTGGGCGGCACCGGCAAGGACAAGGGCAAGCGCCACCCCACCATCCGCTCGCACGTCATGATCTCGACCGGAGCCAAGGTGCTGGGCGCCATCGAGGTGGGCGAGGGTGCCAAGATCGGGGCCGGCGCCGTGGTGGTGCGCTCGGTGCCGCCCCACTCCACGGTGGTGGGCGTGCCCGGCCGGGTGGTGCGCCGGCACGGGCAGCCGGTGGCGGAAGAGGCGGACCTGGAGCACGGCAACCTGCCGGACCCGATCCAGGAGCGCTTCATGGAGCTCACCCGCGAGATCGCCAGGCTAGAGGTTCGTCTCGCCGAGCTGGAGCGCAAGAAAGGGGTCCCGCATGTCGATCAGAGTGCATAACACCCTCAGCGGCCAGATTGAGACCCTCACCCCGATCCACCCGGGCGAGGTGCGCATCTACGTGTGCGGGCCGACCGTCTACGACGAGCTGCACATCGGCAACTTCCGCTGCTTTGTGGTCTTTGACAGCCTGGCCCGCTTCCTGCGCCAGGAGGGCTACCAGGTGACCAAGGTGCAGAACTTCACCGACGTCGATGACCGCACCATCGCCCAGGCCAAATCGGAAGGGATCAGCCTCAGGGAGCTGACCGATCGCTACATCGACCTCTACTACCGCGATGCCCGCCTGCTGGGCATCGAGGATCAGATCTACCCCCGGGCCACCGACTACGTCGCCGAGATGGTGGCGCACATCGCCCGCCTGATCGAACTGGGCCACGCCTACACCGCCGACGGCAGCGTCTACTTCTCAGTCGACTCCTATCCGGCCTACGGCCAGCTCAGCCACCAGCCCCCGGAGGAGCGGCAGGCCGGGTTGCGGGTGGAGATGGAGCCAGGGAAGCGGGTGGCGGCGGACTTCGCGCTTTGGAAGCGCGAGACCGATCCCGCCTTCTCCTGGCCGTCGCCGTGGGGGCCGGGACGTCCGGGCTGGCACATCGAGTGCTCGGTGATGTCCGCCCACCATCTGGGCGTGCCCTTCGACATCCACGGCGGCGGCATCGATCTGGTCTTCCCCCACCATGAAAATGAGATCGCCCAGACGGCGCCGCTTCAGCCGGAGGGACTGGCTCGGATCTGGATGCACAACGGCATGCTGACCCTGCATGACGAAAAGATGGCCAAGTCCCTGAAGAACACCTTCCGGCTGTCCGACCTGACCGGCCGCTACCCGCCAGAGGCGATCCGCCTGTTCTTGCTCTCCGCCCACTACCGGAGCCCGCTGGCGGCAGACGAGGAGGCGATGGATGCGGCCAGAGCGGGCCTCCGGCGGATTGAGAACGTGCTGCGCCGCCTCGCGGCCAAATCCCGTCCCGCCGCCGAACTGGAGGGCTGGGAGCGCTTTCGGGCTTCCCTGGCCGACGACTTCAACACGGCCGAGGCCGAGGGTGTGCTGTTCGACACCGTGCGCGGCGCCAACACCGCCCTTGACCATGGGGCGTCACCAGCGGCGCTGGGAGCCTATCTGGCCGGGATCGAGCGGATGTGCCAGGTGCTGGGCGTGAGGCCAGAGGTGGGTGCGGCAGACGACGACCAGGAGGTGCTGCAGCTGGTCAGCGCCCGGGAGGCGGCCCGCCGGAGCCGGGACTTTCCGGAGGCCGACCGCATCCGGCTGAAGCTGAGGGAGCTGGGCGTGGTGGTCGAGGATACCGCCGACGGCAGCCGCTGGTACCGGGCATGAGCGACTTCAGAGCGCCCGGGCCCCCATCCGCCCCGGACGAGTCCTGGGTGAGCGGGCGTCAGGCGGTGAAGGCCGCCCTCATGGCCGGGCGGCTGGAAAAGGTGTACCTGGCCGATGGCCGGCACCTGGAGGACCTGCACCAGCTGGCCAGAGCCAGCCAGGTGGCGATCGAGGTGGTGCCGGTGGAGGCGCTGAACCGGCTGGTGGGCGGGCACCACCAGGGCGTGGCGGGCCGCATCGCCACCGGCGTGGTGGTGAGCGTCGAGGACCTGATCAGCCAGGCCTTTGCCGCCACCGCCAACCCGCTGCTGGTGGCCCTCGACCACCTGCAGGATCCGCGCAACCTGGGGGCGATCGCCCGCACCGCCGAGGCGATGGGGGCGGCCGGCCTGATTGTGCCCCGCCACCGCGCCGCCGGCCTCACCGCCACCGCCCAGCGCACCAGCGCCGGTGCGCTCGCCACCTTGCCGGTGGCCAGGGTGGGCAACCTCAGCCAGTCGTTCGACCCGTTCCGGCTGCGCGGCGGCCGGGTGGTGGCGGCCGATCCGGCCGGTGAGGTGCCGCTGGCCGAGGCCGACCTGTCCGGCCCCCTGATGGTGGTGGTGGGTGCCGAGCACGAGGGCCTGGGGCCGCTCCTCCTGAAGCGGGTCGACCTGCGCGTTCGGATCGTGACCAGGGGCCGCACCCCGTCCTTGAACGCCTCGGTGGCGGCAGCCATCGTGCTCTACCAGGCCAGCATAGTCAGGTGAATCTGGAAGGGCTTAGGAGAGCGGCTTGACGCCGTTTAGGGTGAGTCCCTATAATGCCCCCAGCCAAACAACACGGGCGTGCGACGAGGCAGGAGCTGAGCCGAGAGGGGCGTGCTGTCTTGAGCCTGAAGGTTTCGGAAGCTGTGTTCACGGTTGAGCCCCTGCCGTTTGAACTCATGGCCGACGAGGACCTCGTCGAGTTGTCGCACCAAGGCTCGGCCAGCGCCGAGGAGTTCCTGATCAACAAATACCGCAACTTCGTGCGGGCCAAGGCCCGCTCCTACTTTCTGATCGGAGCCGACCGGGAGGACATCATCCAGGAGGGCATGATCGGCCTCTACAAGGCGATTCGCGACTTCCGCAACGACAAGCAGTCCTCGTTCCGGGCCTTCGCCGAGCTCTGCATCACCCGCCAGATCATCACCGCCATCAAGACCGCCACCCGCCAGAAGCACATCCCGCTCAACTCGTACGTCTCGCTGAACAAGCCCATCTACGACGAGGATTCGGACCGCACCCTCCTGGACGTGATCACCGGCAACAAGGTGTCTGACCCGGAGGAGCTGGTGATCAACCGCGAAGAGTTCGGGGACATCGAGGACAAGATGGGAGAGATCCTGTCCGACCTGGAACTGAAGGTGCTGGTCGCCTACCTGGACCGCAAGTCCTATCAGGAGATCGCCGTCGAGCTGTGCCGCCACGTGAAGTCGATCGACAACGCCCTGCAGCGCGTGAAGCGGAAGGTGGAGCGGTATCTGAAGACCCGCCAGCAGGACCTGCTGGACGTCTGAGCTCCGGCTCGTGGTAACATCCAAGCGTGCGCTGCTGTAGCTCAGTTGGCAGAGCAGCTGATTTGTAATCAGCAGGTCGGGGGTTCGAGGCCCTCCAGCAGCTCCAGACGACCTCGCACGCGGGCCACTGCGCCCCAGCTATCCTGCGCCACAGGCGCTCAAACCAACCGGGTGACCCAGCACCGGGCGATGTGCCAGCTTTGGGCAGCGCTCTGACCGAACGCGAGCGCCCTCGTGAGTTCGCGCCACAAGCCGTGTCAAGGGCGCAGGTGTGTCACGGTGGTGATAGCAGGGGGCACACACCCGTCTTGAGCCGGGAGGTGGCACCGTGATCGGGCTCAGGCCCATGACCCTCTACGACCTCGGGCAGGTAGAGGCTTGGATGGCTGAGCCGCATGTGGCGCCCTGGTGGACGCCAGACACGACCGCCCAGGCCATGGTAGAGGAGTACCGCCGGCGGGTCAGCGGGGAGGAGATGGCGACCTCGATGCTGATGGTCAGTGCGGATGGCGAGGCCATCGGATGGTGCCAGTGGTACCGCTGGGACTCTTACCCGGAGGAGGCCTGGGCCATGGGAGCCTTCCCGGGCGAAGTTGGGATCGACTACGCCATCGGAGAACCCGGGGCGCTGGGGAGGGGCCTGGGTGTCCAGATGATCGCCGCCCTGGTCCAGGAGGTGCGCCGGCACCATCCTGGAGCAGGGGTGCTGGTCGATCCCCAGGCGGCCAACCAGCCGTCCCGGCGTGCCCTTGAGGCCAACGGCTTCAGGCTGGTTGCAGTCCGCCAGGTCGCCGGAGAGGGACCCGCGCCGAGGGCCATCTACCGGCTGTCCGGCAGCCCTCTCAATATGGACTGAGAGAAGTGGTGGCACTGAGAGCGGTCGCGCTCGGCCCAGGCGACACCGTAAAATCAAGCCCTGCACAGCCCTGACAGAGGGGCGAGTCGAACAGGTCGGGGACCCGATGCACCCACCCACTGCGGACTAGGCGGCACCGCTCTCTCGAGCAGTGCCGCCTAGTCCCGCTCCCGGACCCCTGGCTGGCGGCTGGGCGCGGGCAGAAAACAACGTACGCCGATCCAGCGGCTCGCTACGAACGATCCGGCCGGTCGTCTTCGGGAGAGTCGTCGGTGCGTGGGCTCGACAGATTGTCGTCGGTCCCCAGCACCCAGTCGCTCTGTTCGTATTCCCGCCCGACTTCTCCGCGCGTGCCGACCAGATGGAATTGGCCGTCGCTGGCCAGTCCCGGATGGCCCTCCGGGTCGATCCAGGTCAGCTTCTGCGGCGGTGAGGTGAAGAAGCGATCTGGCTCCCAGCCCTGAGCCTTGTCCTGGCGATCCGCTGGCGAGAGCCGCTGATCGGAGCGCTGCCGTTCCTTGGCGTACGGCGTGCCGGGGTTTCGGCGGTCCCAGCCGCTTGAGCCCTGGCCGAGCAGCCGGGACACAAGGGCGCGGCTGACCTCGCGGCGGCCGCCGGGGGTCTCGATAAAGTGTTGCCTGCCTGGAGGATATACTCGCCGTGGTTGCGGGTGGCGATCACCATCAGTTCACAGCTGGTCTGTGGTCGGGAGTCAAGGGATACCTCTGCCATAGCCGTAGCCCCTATCCGGCAGCCCGGGAGCCGTGCCTAGATCCTTTAACTGCCATATTACACCAATCATTGGTGAGATGCCACGAGATTACGGAAGATGTATCCAGACCAGGCCCCGCCCCCGCTTTCCGCCAGCTGACCCCCAAAAACCGCAGCTGATGGAGCGAAGACCTGTACGAGGTGAATGGGTGGCGGGCGGAGGTGCCCCTCGCTGGCACGGCTGCCCACCAAGGCGCCGAGGATGTCCGGAGGGAGTGGTTCTCAGTGTGGACGAAGGTCGCGGCCTCCTTGGCCGGGGCGAGTCTCCTGGTGCTGCCTGCAGTCGGTGGTCACGGTGCGGTATCCGCCGCTGACGGCGGCGGTGCGGCATCCATCACGGTATCGGCGCCTCCCGCCAACATCTCGGCCTCCCAGGCTGGCCAGGACGCCGTGCACTCGCTGGGAGCTGGTACGGTTGAGGGCGTGACGAGCGCAGTGAGCGGTAGTCAGGCCGTCTATCAGGTCGAGGTGCTGGATCAGGGTCTTTTCTGGACGGTCACCGTGGACATGGCGGGCAACGTGCTGGACGAGGTGGTGGACAACCCGGCTGGCGCAAGTTCGTCAGGGACGACGGGGAGTGCCTCCGTCACAGCCACCACCCAGCCGACAGCCCAGGTGTCAGGGGATCAGAGTGAGAACGAGAGCGAACAGCCCGAGGTCAACTCAGAGGCGGAGGGTTCGGACTCTCAGCAGGTGGGCAGCCAAGATCAGGCGGACAACTCAAGTCAGCTTTCTGCCGGAGCCAGCCTGCAGACTGGCGGCTCTGGCGGCCAGCCGGACGGCGGTAACAGCAGCTCCGGCGACAACTGAGAGCGGCGAGCCGAGCGCAGAGTGACTTCGGCGGGAGAAGGGGCGCCAGCCGAGTGCCCTTTCGCTCTCCCCGTCGGCAGCGAAAAAGTTTTGGTCCGAGATGCGGATTCCCGAGTGATCTGTGGTATACTGCCACTCGTGCATGTGAGATTCGGATCCGTCCAGCTCCCATGCAACATCTGTGTGGGAGTGTGAGTTGTGACCAAGACCCTGTTTGTCGGCAACCTGCCGTGGAATGTCGAGAGTTCCGAGTTGCTCCAGGTCTTCACCGAGCATGGCGGCGCTGAGGTCATCTCAGCCCGTGTCATCACCGATCGCGAGACCGGTCGTTCACGGGGCTTCGGCTTCGTCGAAGTTCCGGCCGACAAGGCTGAGGCTGTGATTGAGGCCATGAACAACGCCCAGTTGTCAGGCCGCACGATCGTGGTCAACGAGGCCAAGGCTCGTGAGCCGATGGACCGTAACGGAAGAGGTCGTAACTGATCGTCTGACATTCAGTCCTCAGGAAGGGCTCGGGGAAACCCGAGCCCTTCTGCTATGTCCGGGCCGATCTGGCCCTGGGGCCTGAGGTGACGGGCCGGACGCGTTCCGCCCAGGGGAGCACTCAGCTTCCCGCCAAGAGGTGCAGTCGCTGCCAGATCTGATCGGACACTGGCATCACCGATAGCCGGCTCTGGCGAATCAGCTCCCAGGCGGCGAAGGCAGGATCCGCCTTGATCGTGCTGAGCGATATGGGGCGGGGAAGACGATAGGCCGGACAGACGTCCACCAGCTGGATGCGGGGATCGTCCTGGCCCGGCTCGGGATAGGGGTCGCTCACCACCCGGCAGACCCCCACCACCTGGCGCTCAGTCCCGGTGTGGTAGAAGAGGCAGAGATCGCCCACCCGCATGCGCGCCATGTGGTGGAGCGCCGTCCAGTTGCGCACGCCGTCCCAGCGGTCCTGGCCGCGGGCCACCAGGTCGTCGTAGCTGAAGACCCCAGGCTCAGTCTTGAGCAGCCAGTATGCCACCGGTCAGAGCCTCCTCACCGATCAGCTGGCCGGCCGGGCTCTGTCGCCACCGCCGGAGACGGCCCGGATCACCCACACGTCCTCGCCGTCGGAGAGAGGGAGCCTGGGGCCATCCTCGCCCCTGGCCAGGGCCTGGGGCAAGAAGATGTTGAGGTGGGGGCGAATCGCCCCGTCGGCCGAGGTGAGCCGGCTGCCGAGTCCGGGGTAGGTCCGGTCCAGGCTGGTCAGCAGGTCGCCCAGGGTGGGTGCGGCAGGGAGCTGGAGCGGGTTTTGGAATCCGAAGGCGGCGGCCAGGTCATCGGGCAGGTGCACCGTGATCACGGGGCGTACGCCACCGCCACCGAGTGGATGCGCGGCAGGTGGTCGGCCACCACCTGCCACCTCTCGCCCTCGTCGGCGGAGGCGAAGAGGCTGCCGGAGGTGGTGCCCAGGTAGAGGCCGAGCGGGTCGTGGGCGTCGGCCCGAAAGCCGTCGCGCAGGACGCCTGTGAACACGTGGGCGGGCAGGCCCTGCTGGAGAGCCCGCCAGGTCTTGCCGGCGTCGTCCGTGCGGTGCACGGCCAGCTGCAAAGCCGGCGGCAGCCGGCCCTCTCCTAGCGGGATGACATAGGCGGTGTCAGGGCGCCGGGGATGGGCTAGCACCGGGAACCCGAAGTCGGAGGGCAGGCCCTGACCGATGTCGATCCAGCTGTCCCCGCCGTCGTCGGAGCGGTAGACGCCGCCGTGGTTTTGCAGGTAGAGGCGATCCGGGGCTGCAGCCAGGGAGAACTTGTGCACGCACTGGCCGACTTCCGGGAAGCGCTGATCCTCGGGCATAAAGTCGCAGCGGATGCCTTGGTTCTTGGGTTCCCAGCTGTTCCCGCCGTCATCTGTCCGGTAGAGGCCGCCGGTGGAGCAGGCGAAGAACATGCGGCCGGGCCGGTGGGGATCCATGGCCAGTGTGTGCATGCACTTGCCGCCGAAGCCGGAGGCCCACTGCTCGTGCGTGGGATGGCTTCGGATGCCATCCACCTCCTGCCAGCTGTCGCCGCCGTCAAGCGACCGGAAGAGACCGCTCGCCTCCACGCCGGCGTAGAGCAGATCCGGCTGGTCGGCGGGGCCGGGCAGGATGGACCAGACCCGGAGGACTTCCTCCGGGTCACCGGGCGCGTACGAGAGGTCGCAGCCGCCCTGATCCCAGGTGGCTCCCAGGTCATGCGAGCGGCGGATGGACGGCCCGTAGAAGATGTCGTTGACGCCGGCCAGCAGGCTGCCGCTGCGCGGGTCCTGCACCGCCGCGTAGATCGGTGCGCCCAGGAAGTCGGGCCCCTCCTCCTGCCAGGAGTGCCGGTCTCTGGAGCGAAAACGGAACAAGCCCTTGGCGGTGCCGACCAACAGGACCACATCCTGAGCCACGGCGAGACCTCCCTGAGCAGTGCCGGCGGATGATTCAGGAGCCATCACGAATCGACACCTGCCTGGCGTTCGCCGCCTCGCTCCGCACCCCTGCCGGAGGGGATCCCCATGGAAGGGAGCCGACCGATGCGTGAGTTCACGCGAGAGGTGGCGCGCCGCTACCTTCTCGGCAGCCAGGGCCTGTGGCCGGGAAAGCGTTGGCGGGGGAAGGGGGGCGCCGCCCAGGCCCTGGAGGCGCTTGGTGCGGTGCAGATGGACCCGGTCTCACTGATCCATCGCAGCCACGACCTGGTGCTGTTGAGCCGGGTCGAAGGCTACCAGCCAGAGCACCTGGATCAGCTGCTCTACACCGACCGCCGTTTCTTTGACTACGGCGGCCACCTCGACATGTATCCGATGGCAGAACTCCCGTACTGGCGCCAGCACATGGCTCGCCGGGGCCAGCAGCTTAGGGCAGAGGGCTGGCTGGACGACCACCAGGCCGTCATCGACCGGGTGCTGAACGAGATCACGGAGAGGGGCCCGCTGTTCAGCCGCGAGCTGATTGGCAGCCGCCAGGTGGACAGCTACCGTGGCAGGAAGGACTCGGGCGTGGCGCTCTACTTCCTGTGGCTGACCGGCGTGACCATGACCCACTCGCGAAAAGGCTTCGAGCGGAGATACGACCTGAGAGGGCGCGTCGCTCCGGAGAATCTCGGCTGGCAGGCAGACGAGGCAGCCGTGAACGCCTGGTCCGAGGCGGCGGCGCTCCACAGGGCAGGCCTTTGCACGGCGGTGGGCTGGGCCCAGGGTGTCCGCTATCGGCGGCTGGGGGACAGCTGGCCGGCGGCCGAGCGGGTACGGGCGGTCGGGCGGCTGGTCAGGTGCGGCGCGGCGGCCGAGATCCGGCTGACGGGCCTGCCGGGCAGCTTCCTGGTGCCCGGAGAAGCCTTACCCCAGCTCGAGGAGCTGGCCAGAGGCGGCCTGCCGGCCGAGTGGACACCATTGCCTGGCCAGGCAACCCGGGTCATGACCTTTCTCTCTCCGCTGGACAACCTGGTGCATGACCGCCGGCGCACGCTCCATCTGTTCGACTTCGACTACCTCTGGGAGATCTACACCAAGGCCGAGCGGCGACGGTATGGGCCCTACACCTTGCCGATCCTGTACGGTGACCGGCTGGTCGGCCGCATCGACCTGCGCCTCGACCGCTCGAAGCGGCGGCTGGAAGTGAACGGCGTGTGGTGGGAGAACCAAAAGGAAGCCACAGGGAAGCGATTCCAGGCAGCCTTCGGCGAGTGCCTTGAGGCCTTTGCGGCGGCCCACGGGGCAAGGGACGTCGGCCCCGCCGGCGTCTAGGCGGCCGCGGCGTCCCACCCGGCGCCGGTCGGGCGCACCGGTGGCGCGGCAGGTGACGTGGTCGGCAGTCCGGCACGGGCCTGCGTTTGGTGTTATAATATTGGCAGTTGCGGAAAAAGAAGGGATCTCAGTGACCAAGAACATGAGTTCCGCCGACCGGGCGATTCGCCTCTTGCTGGGCGTGCTGGCCGTCATCATCGGCCTGAACGAAGGCGGGCCGCTGGCGCTGGTGCTCTACATCGTCGCCGCCTTCCTGCTGTTCACCGCCATCACCTCAGGCTGCCCGATCTACCGCCAGCTCCACATCAACACCAGCAAGCGCCGCTAGCTTCATGACGCCGATCCGCTCAGCCACCCTCCTGCCGCTGGAGGGTGGCTTTGCGCTGTCGCCGAGCGGCCAGGAGGGCGGGTGCCTACTGCGAATATGTGCAGATGAAGAGCCAAGAAGGAGACACCGCCATGGCAGAGCGCCGCATCCAACCCTACGGCACCTGGGCCTCGCCGATCACCGCCGCGCTTCTGGTGGAGAGGACACGGGGAGTCAGCGAGCTGCAGCTGGACGGGGAGGACGTCTACTGGCTGGAGGCCCGGCCCAGCGAGGGCGGGCGGATGGTGGTGGTGCAGCGCGACCGGGCTGGGGTGCTCCACGACCGCACACCAGAGGGGATGAACGCCCGCACCCGCGTCCACGAGTACGGCGGTGCCTCCTACGGCGTCTACCAAGGCGTGGTCTACTTTTCCAACTTCGCTGATAACCGTCTCTACCAGCTGGCACCAGGCGGCGAGCCAGTGGCCGTCAGCGCCGAGGCACCGATGCGCTATGCCAATCCCGTGCTTGACGGGCAGCGCCAGCGCCTGATCGCCATCCGGGAGGACCACACGGTGGACCGGCCGTCCGATGTGGTGAACACCCTGGTGGCGATCGACCTCGCAGCCGGTCACCGCCAGGTGGTGCTGGCCTCCGGCCACGACTTCTACGCCTGGCCCAGGCTCAGCCCGGATGGGCGCCAGCTGGCCTGGTTGTGCTGGGACCACCCGAACATGCCCTGGGACGGCACCGAGCTGTGGGTGGCCGACGTGGCGGCGGACGGCTCCCTCTCCGCCCAGCGGCAGGTCGCTGGCGGCAGCCAGGAGTCGATCGCCCAGCCCAGCTGGAGCCCCAGCGGCCAGCTCCACTTCATCTCCGACCGCACCGGCTGGTGGAACCTCTACCGGGCGGAGGCCACAGGCGCCGTCCCCCTCCTGCCGCTGGCGGCGGAGTTCTCGGGGCCGCAGTGGTCGTGCGAGATGTCGACGTACGCCTTTCTGGCCGGGGGGCGGATCCTGGCCATCTACCAGGCGGACGGACGCGCCCACCTCGTGGTCATCAAGCCCGACGGGACGAGCCGAGAGGTGGCCCAGCCGTACGCCGCGCTGGCGTCCTTGAAGGTGAGGGGCCAGGTCGCTGTGATGCTCGCCGCCTCCGCCCAGGAGCCGCCGGCAGTGGTGCGCTGGGACGAGGAGAGCGGCCGCTTCGAGCGGCTCTGGGAGACGATGGCGCTTGACATCGACCGGGCCTTTCTGTCGGTGCCAGAGGCCATCACCTTCCCAACTACGGGCGGCGAGAGCGCGCACGCCTTCTACTATCCGCCGACCAACCCTGACTTCAGGGCGCCAGCGGGAGAGCGGCCGCCCTTGCTCACCTTCATCCACGGCGGCCCCACCTCAGCCACCTCTCCCGTCCTCGACCTCGCCATCCAGTTCTGGACCAGCCGCGGCTTCGCCGTGGTCAACGTCAACTACCGCGGCAGCACCGGCTTCGGCCGCGCCTACCGCCGCCGCCTGATCGGTCAGTGGGGCGTGGCGGATGTGGACGACTGCGTCAGCGCGGCCCGCTACCTGGTGGCCAAGGGCCTGGCGGACCCAAAGCGGCTCGCCATCCGCGGCGGCAGCGCCGGGGGGTACACCACCCTGGCCGCCCTCACCTTCCGCGATGTGTTCCGGGCGGGCGCCAGCTATTTCGGGGTGAGCGACATCACCGCCCTGGCCAAGGAGACGCACAAGTTTGAGTCGCGCTACATGGACAGCCTGGTCGGCCCCTACCCCGCCGCCGAGGAGATCTACCGCGCCCGCTCGCCGGTCCACTTCGCCAGCCGCCTCACCCGGCCGGTCATCTTCTTCCAGGGCGAGGACGACAAGATCGTGCTGCCCAACCAGGCCGAAGGGATGGTGGCCGAGCTGCAAAGGGGCGGCGTGCCGGTCGCCTACATCAGCTTCCCGGGCGAGGGGCACGGCTTTCGGCGGGCCGAGTCGAACCTCAGGGCCCTATCGGCTGAGCTCTACTTCTACGGTCAGGTGTTCGGCTTTGAGCCAGCCGATCGGCTGGAGCCGGTGGAGATTCACAACCGGGATCGGCTCAGGGAGCCGAAGAGCTGACCCTGGCGCCGGAGGGCGCCCGGTCGGGCCACAGCCGTTCCAACAGCGGATAGAGGCCAAGCGACAGCGCGAAGGACAGGATCAGGCCCAGGGACGAGCCGGAGAAGATGCCCTGGGCCAGCGGGCCGGAGAAGACGCCGCTCGAGGTGAAGGCGACAGCGGCGAGCAGTCCGATCAGCCATGCCACCAGGGCTGGCCACCGGCAGCGAGGCACCGCTGGCTGGCCGAGCCGCCCCCTCGCCAGGTCGAGCAGGAAGATCGCCGCCCACGGGGCGAGCGCACCGGCCAGAAGGGTGAGAAAGGCCTCAAAGGTGCCGACGAAGCTGTGCGCCACGAGCAGGATGTACAGGCTGGCGGCGATCGAGATCACGGCGTCGACGAAGACGGTGCGGGCCCGGGGGAGCTTGACCCGGGCGGCCAGGAGGCTCAGGCCCGAGGAGTAGACGTCCATGATGTCGCCGGTGACCATGCCGCCGACCGCCGTGATCAGGTAGGGCACGCTCAGCCAGGCGGGCAGGGCCGACTCCAGGAGGCCGACCGGATTGGCCGAGGTGGCCAGGCCGGGCAGGCCGCTGGCGAGCAGAACGCCGAAGGCGGTCAGGAAGAAGGCCGGGATGACTGAGGCCCAGGTGGTGAGCCAGGTCAGCCGGCGCCCCGAGGTCTGGGCCGGCAGGTAGCGGCTGTAGTCAGATGCCGTGTTCACCCAGGAGAGTCCGCTGACGGCCACCACGATGGAGAAGGCTGGCAACACCCCGGTCAGCCAGGGGCCAGGGTGCGTGGCGACAAGCGTGGCCCAGCGCACGTGGGGCAGCCAGAACGCCACTTCCACCAGGGTCAGGGCGCCGAAGACGTAGGAGAAGAGGGTCTGCACCCGGACGATCGCCCGGTGGCCGAGGAAGGCCACGGAAAAAGCCAGCACCGTCACCACCGCCAGGGAGCCGACCAGGGCGGCGGGGCTGGGAGCGATGCCAAAGGCTGCTCCCAGAGCCGCCTCCAGGGCGTAGCTGGCGATGACCAGCACCACCGTCTCCCAGCCCACCAGGTTGAGCCAGGAGAGGAGGCTGGGGAAGACATTGCCCAGTTCGCCGAAGGACGCCGCCGAGAGCACCATGGTCGGCCGCCCGGTGCGGCAGCCGGGGATGGAGAAGTAGCCGATCAGGAGGTAGGAGAACAGGCCGGAGAGCGCGATCAGGCTCTGCCACCAGGCCAGCCCGTAGCTGGCGACGACGGCGCCGATCACCACCGCCGTGATCGCCAGGTTGGCGGCGAACCAGACCCAGAACACCTCCCGGAGCGTTCCGGGGCGCGCCGTGTCCGGCACGCCGTCCCGGCCGTAGGGCTCGATGGCGAAAAACTCCCGCACCGCCGGTTCAGACATCGGTGCCAGGTCCTCCTTCCTGCCAGTTCGAGTAGGCTTGGTCCCAAAACGCCCGCTCGTGCTGCACGCCGGTCCGGAAGATCGCCGAGAAGGCGTCCTGCCGGCCGGGCGCCAGGTCGGCCAGGCGGTCGGCCAGGGCGATCTGTTCCGCCACGGCCTCGCCGTATGACGGGCCTGAGTAGGTCTCGATCCACTGCCGGTAGAGCGGGTGCGGGCAGGGCGGCCCCTGGGCCAGCCAGGTCCCCACCTGCCGGTACACCCAGAAGCAGGGCAGGAGCGCCATCACCAGATCGCTGTAGTCCCCGTCCCTGGCCCAGCCGAACAGGAAGTCCAGGTAGGCCTGGGTGGCCGGGCCGCGGTCGGCCAGGCTGAGTCGGGCGGGATCCTGGCCGAAGGCCTGGGTCAGGGTCTGATGGAGCGCCGTCTCCACCTCGAACACACCCAGCGCATGGTTCAAAAACAGCTGGATCTCCTGGCGGCTGGGCGCCTTGGCGGCGGCGGCGGCGAGCAGCCGGGCGAAGTCCTCCAGATAGAGGGCGTCCTGTTCCAGAAAGTAGAGGAAGCAGCCGGGCTGAAGCGTGCCCTGGGCCAGCTCCAGGAGAAAGGGGTGGCCCGTGATCGCCTGCCACTCCGGCTCAACCTCCGCCCACAGGCGGACGTGGAAGGGTGATCCCGCACCCATCAGAACAGGACCTCCCTGCCCAGCTGGTGCCCGAGCGGGCCGTGCCCTTGGCCCAGTCCCGGGGCATGGGCAATGGCCGCCTGCACGTAGCGGATGGCCCGGTCGACGGCCAGGCGCAAAGGCATACCCTGAGCGAGGCCGGTGGCCAGGGCGGCCGAGAGCGTGCAGCCGGTGCCGTGGGTGTGTGCTGTGTGCTGGCGCGGTGCGCTGAACCAGATGGCCTCGTGGCCGTCCCATAGGAGGTCGTCCACGGTTAGGCCGGAGCGGTGGCCGCCCTTGACCAGGGCCGCCCCGGCCCCCATCTCGACCAGCGCCCGGGCCGCCCGCTCCTGATCGGCCGCCGTTTCGACCGGCAGTCCGGTCAAGGCCGCCGCCTCGGCCAGGTTGGGCGTGACCACCGACGCCAGCGGCAAGAGCAGGTCGCGTAGCGCCGCTTCGGCCTCCGCTGCCAGGAGCCGGGCGCCAGACTTGGCGACCATCACCGGGTCGAGCACCAGCGGCAGATGGCTGAGCCCTGCCAGCTCCTGGGCCACCGCCCGCACCACCGGCTCCGATGCCAGCATGCCGCACTTGATGCCGTCGACGCCCAGATCCGCCACCACCGCCTGAATCTGGGCGACCACCGCCGCCGGCGAAAGCTCCCAGACGGCGGTCACCTGGCGCGTGTTCTGAGCCGTCACCGCCGTGACGGCGGTCATGGCGAACCCGCCCAGCCGCTCGATCGTCTTGATGTCAGCCTGGATGCCGGCACCGCCGCCAGAGTCGCTGCCAGCCACGGACAGGACCCGGCAGGGCCGGCTGGGATCGAGGGCCACAGCCTCGGCCATGGCAGGCGCCTCCTCTTCAAGAAAAGAGCCGCTGCCTGGCGGCAGCGGCGAAAGCGGAGGATCGTCCGTATCCTCCCGCTTCCCTCCGCTGGTATAACCCAGGTCAGGTTCGAAGGGTCGGCCGTACGGCCTCTCAGCCTCTTGGTAGAGGCTCCCCTAGCGGCATGTCCCATTTAGGGTGGACCCGGGGAGTGTCGTTGTCAACGGTCGGTAGCTTAGGCCCTCCGACCGCACAGGAGCTGGCTCCTGTTGGCGGTGCGGTGGACCGTTACAGCGGAGAAGCCGGCCGCCTGAGCCAGGTCAGCCAGCTCCTGATCGGTGTGGAGGTGGCCGCGGCTCGCCATCGGTTCCGGGGCCGCCGGCGTGCCTCGAAGCTCAGGAGGAATGGTGGCCACGGCCAGCCTGCCTCCCGGCCGCAGGACGCGCCAGCACTCCCGGAGCACAGCCAGGGGATCTGGCAAGAAGAAGAACACGGTGGCCATCGCCACGGCCGTCACCCAGAGGCCGGGAAGAGGCAGCGCCTCGGCCTCTCCAGGCAACAGCACCAGACGTCCCAAACCCACCGCCGCCTGGTTTCGCTGGTGGCTGAGCCGGATCATCTCCGGACTGTGGTCGACCCCGATGGCCGTGCAGCCGGTGAGGAGCGCCTGCTCGAGCAGCACGCCGCCGCCGCAGCCGACCTCGAGCAATCGGTCGCCGGGGCCCAGCGCCAGTGCCTCGAGGATGGCCGTGAAGCCTGGCAGATGCGTCTCGGGATTCTGGTAGATGCGCCTGGCGCCGGCCCCTTGCGGTCGTCTGGCCAGGCGGTCGGTCAGCCAGTCGCCCAGAGCCTTGGCGCTGGCCGCCCGGCTGGTCACGGCCAGTACCTGATCCACCGCCCAGCCCAGAAGTTCCTGATCGGAGGAGCCGACCACCGACTGGACCACGCCGTCCCATCCCTCGAGCCAGAGAGAGATGAGGCTCCCGCCTGAGGGAGCCTCGGTCACGGCGATACACACCTCGCTGGTGGTCCCCTCTGCCCAGCCGGCCGGGCGGGAGATCCGGCGGATCTGCCGCTGGCTGGCGTCGATCAGGAGCTCAGCGACCGGCTCCCCCCTGTTGTCTATCCCCGGGGAGGAAATGGGGCCGCCCCGGGCCGGCCAGGCCAGTCCGTGGACAGCGTCGGAGGTGGCGAGCTCGGCCAGGATCTGAGTCCAGGTCTGTGGCGGCGCCATCGCCGTCTCCAGCTCGATCCGGACCCTGAAGGGACGCACGGGTTCGGCCAAGCCGCCGCCTCCCCTCTGACGTGTGGCTGGGCTACCACACACTGCGGCCCGACTCCTGCCCCGTTCCGGTCCTGGAGCAGGATAGACGTCATGGATGTCATATAGATAGGACGTATGTCAAAAATACATGACACCGGCCGACAGGGGAGGGGGAGGGCAGGATGGGTGTGAGCCGGTTGCGGGAGCGGCGGCTGGAGCTGGGCTGGGGGCAGGCAGAACTGGGCCGGCGCGCTGGCATCAGCCGGCAGGCCGTGAACGCCATCGAACGGGAGCAGACGCGAGCCAATGTGGACACGGCGCTCCGCATCGCTCAGGCCCTGGGCAGATCGGTGGAGGAGCTGTTCGGCGGCCTGGGATCGGGTGGCCCGGTCTGGGCGGATAGCGAGATTGAGCCCAAGCTTGGCATGCGGGTGGCAGTCGAGCGCTGGGCCGACCAGGCGGTGGCTCGCCCGATCGCTGCCTACCCGGCCTGGGCGGTGGCGGCGGCCCACGGCGAGGTGCGCCGGGTGGAAGGGAGAGAGGTGGCGGTCGAGCTCTGGGCGACCAGGCCAGCGCTCTTCATCTACGGGTGCGACCCGGCGCTCGGTCTGCTCGCCGCCCACCTCAGCCGGACGGGCGGGGAGGGCTGGTGGTGGAACGCCAGCAACGGCCAGGCGCTCTCCCTGCTGAGAGCGGGCCAGGCCCGGGCGGTGGCCCTGCACCATGGCGTGCTGGAGGCGCGGGCCGTCGACCACAGCTGCCTGCGTCTCAGGCTCGTGGGCTGGCAGAGCGGCTGGCTGGTGGCCCGGGGGAACCCGCTGGGCATCCGGAGTGCAGCCGATCTCCTGCGGCCGGAGATCCGGGTCGGCGTCCGGGAGAGCGGCGCCGAGGCACGCCGCTTGCTGGAACAAGAGCTGGCAGCGGCCGGGGTGCCCTGGGCGGGCCTGGCGGGCCGCACCATCCCGGTGCGCAGCCAGCTGGGCGCTGCCCGGCTGGTGGCAGACGGGCTGGTTGACACCGCCATCGGCCACGCCGGAGCGGCCAGCGCACTGGCTTGTGATCTGGTACCAATTCGGCAGGAGGTGACCGACCTGCTGATTCCGCGAGCGGTGGCCGAACAGGCGGAGGTGAGAAAGCTGCTCGCCTGCATGGTCAGCGCGCCGTTCCGGCGTGACCTGGCAGCGGCCGGCCCCTATGACACGGCAAGGACAGGTGAAGAGGTTGGTTAGGCGGCATCTGGCCCTCGCCCTCCTGGTAGCGCTGGTGGGCATGGCCAGCGGCTGCGGCGCCGTATCCACGGCGTCACCCACCCACTCCTCCAAGGTGGTGGTGCTGTACGCCGGATCTCTGGTGCAGCTGATGGAGCAGTCGCTCGGGCCGGCTTTCGACCGGGCGAGCGGTGACCACTTCCAGGGCTATGCCGGCGGATCGGTGGCGCTCGCCAACGAGGTAAAGGGCCGGCTGGTGCGGGCGGACATCTTCATCAGCGCCGAGCCGTCGGTCAACCAGAGCCTGACCGGGCGAGGCAACGGCAACTGGGTCTCCTGGTATGCCACCTTCGCCCAGGCCCCCTTGGTCCTGGGCTACAACCCGAAGAGCCAGTTCGCCAACCTGTTTCGGACGGAACCATGGTACCAGGTGCTAAAGACGCCCGGGCTGCTCTTGGGACGCACCGATCCGACCCTGGACCCGAAGGGTGTGCTGACCATCGATGTGGTGGAGAGGGAGGCGGCCCTGCTCGGGCAGCCGGGTCTGGTCAGCCAGATCCTGGGCCCGGCGGAGAATCCGGCGCAGATCTTCCCGGAGCAGGAGCTGGTCGGCCGCCTCTTGGCTGGGCAGCTGGACGCCGGCTTCTTCTATCAGAATGAGGCGGTCCAGGCCAAGATCCCCTATGTGACGCTGCCGGCGGCGGTCGACCTGGCCGCCCGCTACACGGTAACGGAACTGAGGGGCGCTCCCGACCCGGCGGCGGCGGCCGCCTTCATCACCTTCCTGTACAGTGCCAGGGGTCAGGCCCTGATGCGGGCCAGCGGGCTCACACCGCTCACCCCCAGCCTGAGCGGTGCCCCCTCCGCGGTGCCGGCCGGCCTCCGCCACCTGTTCGGCCCGTGAGGCCTAAGCGCTCTCCGCTCAGCGTCCGCCTCCTGGGCGGGCTGCTCGCCGTCTACCTCGGCCTGCCGCTGATCGTGCTGGCGACGCACCTCGGCGCCAGTACCTGGCAGGCCGTGGGCGAGGGTCCGACCCTGGCCGCCCTCGCCACCTCGGTGGAAGCGGCCTCCCTCTCGACGGTCCTGATGGCCGCCTTTGGCATCCCACTCGGCTACGCCCTGGCTCGCTCCCAGGGCCGGGCCGGTCGCCTGCTCGGGCTGCTAGTCCAGCTGCCGCTGGCCCTGCCGCCCTTGGTCGCCGGCATCCTGCTCCTGCTCTTGGTCGGACCCTACACCCTGATTGGCACCCTCACCTCCGGCGCCCTCAGCCAGACCTTCCTCGGCATCGTGCTGGCCCAGACCTTCGTCGCCTCTCCCTTTGTGATCATCAGCGCCAGGAGCGCCTTCCAGGCCATTGATCAGGAGCTCCTGGCCGTGGCCTCCACGCTGGGCGAGCACCCCTTGGGACAGCTGCTGCGGGTGGCGCTGCCGCTGGCCTGGCCCGGCGTTGCAGCCGGGCTGGCCCTGGGCTGGGTGCGCGCCTTCGGTGAATTCGGGGCGACTGTGATGCTGGCCTACCACCCGTACTCGCTGCCGGTTGCCACCTATGTGGCGTTTGGCAGCACCGGCCTGCCTGCCACCTTCGCGCCGGTGATGCTGGCCGCCCTGACCGGCCTCCTCTTTCTGGTCCTGACCGCGCTCATCCCGCCGCGCTGGCGAAGGGCCCGCCGCTCGGCTTTGGCCGAGCCGTCCCGGCCCCCGGCGGCGGAGGTGCACCAGGACCTGTCGTTCCGGCTGAGGCGCGACCTGGGCCCCTTTTCCCTGGACGTGGCCTGGCCGGGCGGTGCCAGGCGGCTCGCCATCCTCGGGCCGTCCGGGGCCGGCAAGACGCTGACCCTCCGCCTCTTAGCCGGGGTGGATGCGGGCGAGGGCGAGATCCGCTACGGAGAGACGAGAATCGACCAGCTGCCGGCGGAGAGGCGGGGTATCGGCTATGTGCCGCAGCAGGGTGCCCTGTTCGGGCACCTGACCGTCGCCGACCAGGCGGTCTTCGCCCGGGACGCCGACCGGGCGCTGGCGGCCTTCTGGCTGGGCGAGATGGGGCTGGCCGCCAGGGCGGGGGCCTTTCCCGACGAACTGTCCGGCGGCGAGCGCCAGCGCCTGGCCCTCATCCGATCGCTGGCCAGGCGGCCTCGGCTGTTGCTGCTGGACGAACCCCTGTCTGCACTCGACCAGCCGCTCCGGCGGGATCTGCAGCGCCAGATCGCCCATCTGGGCGAGGTGAGCGGATTGCCGATGGTGGTGGTCAGCCACGACCCGGAGGAAGCCTGGGCCCTGGCCAGCTCGGTGCTGGTGCTGATCGGCGGCAAGGTGGCACAGGCCGGGACCAAGGAGGAGGTGTTCCGCCACCCCGCCTCGCCCCAGGTGGCGCGCCTGGTCGGCTTCACCGAACTCAATCAGGGGAGGCTCGACGAACAGGGCGGACTGGTGTGGGGGGGGACCCGCCTGGCCCTCCCCGGGCGGCGGTCGCCGGGGCCGGTGACCTGGGGCGTGGCGCCGGGCGGGGTGCGCCTCGATGAAAGCGGGCCGTATCAGGGCCGGGTCCTGGAGCGCCTCAGCCGCGTCGGCGGCGACGAGCTGACGGTCGAGCTGGAGGGGGCCAGGCTGACGGTGGCCGGGGGGCCAGCGCCGCAGGGTCAGGACCGGGTGCAGCTCAGCATCGATGCCGAGGCGGTGGCGGTCTGGGCATAGGCGGCCCTCAGGTGTGCTACACTGGGCCGGCGGCAAAGTCGTTGCCGCCCCATAGATCGTGATGTTGATGGATGCCGAGACGTGTCTTGGGAGCCCGGCTGGGCTCCTCCCCTGTCTCGGCCGGGAGGAACACCGGGGATGGCGGTCGGAGACAGGGTGGACGCGGAGTCCGAGCGCGAGCTGGAACTCCGGGAGTGGCAGGCCTCGTTGGACTACGTGATCGCCCAGGGTGACCCGGGGCGGGTGCGCGACCTGCTTGAGCAGCTGGCCAGGCGGGCCCGGGCCGCGGGCGTGGAGCCGGCGCCGCCCGGGCAGGCAACACCCTACCTCAACACCATCCCCGCCGACCAGGAGGCGGCCTACCCCGGCGACCTGGCGCTGGAGCGGGAGATCGACGCCCACCTCAGGTGGAACGCCGCCGCCATGGTGGTGCGCGCCAACCGCAGGCAGGAGGGCATCGGCGGTCACCTGGCCTCTTACGCCTCCATCGCCACCCTGTACGAGGTGGGGTTCAACCACGTCTTCCGGGCCGCCAGCGGCACAGACAGCGGCGATCAGGTGTTCTTCCAGGGGCACTCGTCGCCCGGCATCTACGCCCGGGCCTATCTGGAGGGCCGGCTCAGCGAGGCGCAGCTAGAGAACTTCCGCCGCGAGCTGGCTGAGGGCGGCGGTCTCTCCTCCTATCCGCATCCCTGGCTGATGCCGAACTTCTGGCAGTTCCCCACCGTGTCGATGGGCCTCGGACCCCTGATGGCGGTGTACCAGGCCCGCTTCAACCGCTACCTCCACGCCCGCGGCCTGAAGGACACCTCGAGTAGCCGGGTCTGGGCCTTCCTGGGCGACGGGGAGACCGACGAGCCGGAGGCGCTGTCCGCCATCCGGCTGGCCAGCCGCGAGCATCTCAGTAACCTCACCTTCGTCATCAACTGCAACCTGCAGCGGCTGGACGGACCGGTCAGAGGCAACGGCAAGGTGGTTCAGGAGCTGGAGAGCGCCTTCACCGGTGCCGGCTGGCGCGTGATCAAGGTGCTGTGGAGCCGGGCCTGGGATCCGCTCCTGGCTCGGGACCAGGACGGACTTCTGGCCAGCCGGCTGGCCGAGATGACGGACGGCGAGTATCAGCAGTGCCTGGCCGGCGGGCCGGCCGTGCTCCGTGACCTGGTGTTCAACAGCCCCGCCCGCCAGCGCCTGGTGGCCGGCATGGCGGACGACGATCTGGCCGGGCTCCTGCCAGGCGGGCTGGATGCCGTCAAGGTGTACAGCGCCTACCGGGCGGCCATGGCTGAAGAGAGCCGGCCGACCGTGATCCTGGCCCAGACCATCAAAGGCTACCGCCTGGGTTCCGAGCTGGAAGCCCGCAACCTGACCCACGATCAGAAGAAGATCTCGGCCGACGCCCTGCTGGCGCTCCGAGACCGCCTGGAGCTTCAGATCCCGGATCAGGCCGTGCGCAAGGAGCCCCCCTTCCTCAAGCTGGGGGAAAACTCGGCCGCCGATCATTACCTCTTGGCGCGGCGCCAGGCCCTCGGCGGCTTCCTGCCGGCCCGGCGCCCCTTTGGCGAGCAGCTGCCGGCGGCCGACCCCAAGGCCTTCGCCGAGTTCGACCAGGGCTCGGAGCGGCCGGTCTCCACCACCATGGCCACCGTCCGCCTGATGACCAACCTGCTCAGGGACCCCCAGCTGGGGCGGCGGCTGGTGCCGATCGTGCCGGACGAGGCGCGCACCTTCGGCATGGAGAGCCTCTTCCCGATGATCGGCATCTACAACCCGGACGGGCAGCGCTACCGGCCGGTCGACGCCGGCACGCTCCTGCCCTACAAGGAATCCGAGACGGGGCAGCTTTTGGAGGAGGGCATCAACGAGGCGGGCGCCATGGCCTCCTTCATCGCCGCCGCCACCTCGGGCATCACCCACCAGCTGGCGACCATCCCCTTCTTCTGGTTCTATTCACAGTTCGGCCTGCAGCGGGTGGGCGACCTGGTGTGGGCCGCCGGCGAGATGCGGAGCCGCGGCTTCCTGGTGGCCGGCCTGGCCGGGCGCACCCAGTTGCAGGGCGAGGGGCTGCAGCACCAGGACGGCGGCAGCCACCTGCTGGCCATGCAGTACCCGACCCTGGAGGCGTACGACCCGGCCTTCGCCTACGAGATGGCGGCCGTGGTCAAGGACGGGCTCCGGCGGATGCTGATCGAGCGGGAGGCAGTGTTCTACTACCTGACCGTGGGCAACGAGACGCTCCGCCAGCCGCCCAGGCCGAAGGGCGTCTCCGACCAGGCCATCCTGGCCGGCCTCTACCCGTTCGCCCAGGTCCAGGTCCCGGCCAAGGGCAAGGTCAAGGCGCCCATGGTCCAGATCCTGGCCCAGGGCGTCCTCATCCACGAGGCGCTTCACGCCCAGGAGCTGCTTGGGGAGTACGGCGTGGCCTCCGAGGTGCTGTCCATGCCCTCGGTCAAGGCGCTGCACCGCGACGCCTCCGATCAGGAGCGGGCGCGCCTCTTGGGTGAGAAGAGCCGTCCCTCGCACCTGGAGGTGGTCCTGGGCGGCCGGGCCGACGCCGTGGTGGCTGTCACCGACTACGTGCGGGCCCTGCCGGACAGCCTGGGCCGCTGGATCAAGGCTCCCTACGCCACGCTCGGCACCGACGGCTTCGGCCGGAGCGAGGGCCACCAGGAACTGCGGCAGTTCTTCGAGGTGGACCGGGCCCACATCGCCCTGGCCGCCCTGTCCTTGCTCCAGGGCGCCAAGCGGGTGGACAGTGCCCTGGTCGGCCGTGCCAAGAAGGCCTGGCAGATCGCGGCCGGGACCGTGCACCCGCGCCTGCGCTAGGGCCGGCAAGGAGGAGGCCGATGGCCACGGAATGGAAGCTCCCCAAGCTGGCCGAGAAGGAGACCACGGGCACCCTCGCCCGGGTCACGGTCTCCGTGGGCGACCGCATCGAAGCCGGCCAGGTGGTGGCCGAGGTGGAAACCGAGAAGGCCGTAGTGGAAGTGCCGGCGCCGTCTGGCGGCACGGTGCGCCAGATCCACGTCAAGGAGGGCGACGAAGTCCGGGAGGGGAGCCTCCTGTTCACGGTGGCGGAGGCGGACGGAGCTGGCCCGGCCGAGCGGCCCAAGCCGTCCCCACCTGCCGAGCCGGCCGTGGCCGCACCCAAGCCCCCTGACCCGGAGCCAGCCGCCAGCGAGCGTCCTCAGCCAGCCGCGCCGGCACTGTCCCCAGCCGCCCCCGTATCGCCGGCGGCCGGCACCGTGAGCCCTCTCATCGCGGCGGCGCCCTCAGTGCGGCGGTTGGCCCGGGAACTCGGCATCGGCCTGGAGCGGGTGCCTGGATCGGGGCCGCACGGGCGGGTCAGCGAGGCCGACGTGAAGGCCTTCGCCAAGGCGCTGATCACAGGCGGTGAGGGTGCGCGGACCCGCCAGGAGCTCCCCGACTTCAGCCGCTGGGGCCTAATCCAGCGCCAGAAGCTCTCACCCGTCAGGCGGGCGACCGCCCGCCACCTCAGCGCCTCCTGGCCGGAGGTTCCGCAGGTCACCCAGTTCGACCGGGCCGACGTCACCCTGCTGGAGGCGGCGCGTCGCCACCACAGCGTCGAGAAGGGCGGCGTCAAGGTGACCCCGACCGCCATCTTGCTGTACGTGACCTCGCGGCTCATCCGGCAGTGGCCGGCCTTTCGCTCCAGCCTCGATCTCGCTGCCCAGGAGCTGGTGGTGCGGGAGTCGGTGCACATCGGCGTGGCGGTGGACACAGCGCGCGGCCTCCTGGTGCCGGTGGTGCGCGACGCCGACCAGAAGTCGCTCAGCCAGCTGGCCCGGGACCTGACAGAGCTCAGCCTCAGGGCCAGGGAGGGCAAACTGGGCGTGGCCGAGATGGAGGGCGGCGTCTTCACCATCTCCAACCTGGGCGGGATCGGCGGCACCTCCTTCACACCGGTGGTGAACTGGCCGGAGAGCGCCATCCTGGGCGTGTCCCGGACCAGCACCGAGCCGGTCTGGCAGGATGGCGCCTTTGTGCCCAGGGAGCTGATGCCGCTGTCTCTCTCCTACGACCACCGCGTCATCGACGGCGCCGAGGCGGCCCGCTTTCTGCGGCAGGTGGCCGAGCGGCTGGAAGACCCGTTTCACCTGATGCTGGAGGGATAGAGATGGCAGACCCGGCAGAGACGATGGAGCTGGTGGTGGTGGGCGGCGGCCCTGGCGGCTACGCGGCCGCCTTTCACGCCGCCGACCTCGGTCTCAAGGTGACCCTGATCGACCCGGAGCCGAACCCCGGCGGTGTCTGCCTCTACCGGGGCTGCATTCCGTCCAAGGCGCTCCTGCACGTGGCGCGCCTGATCAGCGAGGCCAAGGAGGCCGAGGCGGCGGGCATCAGCTTTGGTCCTGCCAAGATCGACCTGGATAAGCTCCGCCAGTTCAAGGCGGGCGTGGTGGAGCGCCTGACTGGGGGACTGGGCCAGCTCTCCCGGGCCCGCAAGATCACCTACCGCCAGGGCAAGGCCGTCTTCACCGGGCAGCACGAGCTCGCCGTCACGGACGGCGCCGGCCACACCGAGCAGCTCGCCTTCCAGCAGGCGATCATCGCCACCGGATCGCACGCAGCCACCCTGAAGGCCCTGCCTGAGCACGAGCGGGTGATGAACTCGCGCCAGGCGCTCGACCTGCCAGATGTGCCGAAGCGGCTTTTGGTCGTGGGCGGCGGCTACATCGGCGTCGAGATGGCGAGTGTGTACGCACAGCTCGGCTCGGCGGTGACGGTGGTGGAGCTGACGGGCGGCCTTCTGCCCGGGGTGGATCCAGACCTGGTCAAGCCGCTGGCGGCGCGCCTTGGCCCCAAGCTGGCGGCGCTCCGGTTCGGCACCAAGGTCACCAAGGCGACGGTCAAGGGCAAGACCGTGACCGTCAGCTTCGAGGGTCCGGACGGCAAGGCAGAGGAGAGCTTCGACCGCGTCCTGGTGGCGGTGGGCCGGGTGCCGAACAGCCAGGGCATCGGGCTGGAGGCGCTCGGCATCGCAGCGGACGGACACGGCTTCATCCCGGTGGATCTGGCCCGCCGCACCCAGCTTCCGCACATCTTCGCCATCGGCGACGTGGCCGGCCAGCCGATGCTGGCGCACAAGGCCAGCCACGAGGGCATGGTGGCAGCGGCGGCGGCGGCCGGGAAGAAGGTGGCCTTCGAGCCTCAGGCCATACCGGCGGTGGTCTTCACCGATCCGGAGGTTGCCTGGTGCGGCCTGGGCGAGGAGGACGCCAGGCGGGCGGGGGTGGAGGTCAAGGTGGGCCGCTTCCCGTGGGCGGCGTCCGGACGGGCACTGACCATGGGCCGTTCCGACGGTCTGACCAAGGTGGTGGCAGACGCCAAGACGGGCCGGGTGCTGGGCGTGGGCATGGTCGGCCCCGGCGCCGGCGAGCTGATCGCCGAGGGTGTGCTGGCGGTGGAGATGGCGGCCGTGGCGGAGGATCTGGCGCTCAGCGTGCACCCGCACCCCACCTTGTCCGAGACGGTGATGGAGGCGGCGGCGTCGGTCTTCGGGAAGAGCCTGCACTACCTGGGCCGCTGACCACGCATCGGCTCATGGACCCTATGGCCTCTGCCCCAGGACGGAGGTGCTGAGCCTCCGCGCCCGCCCGGCGGCCTAGCGGCCGAGCCCTGGGCTGCGACCGGTGCCCGCTCGCTCTGGCCGGTGCTTTACGCCCAGACCGCCTATGCTATACTTCACAAAGCATAGCGAAAGTTTTGGGAGGCATGTTCATGCCGCTCCACCCACTTGCCACCGTGCGGAGCCAGCTGCAGCTGGAGCGAGGGCACCGCGCCGAGCGCTGGCGGACCGTGCCGGACGAGGACTGGAACGACTGGAAGTGGCAGATGAAAAATCGCCTCTCCTCGTACGAGGAGCTGGCGTCGCTGCTTCGCCTGACGGCCGACGAAGCCGCCGGTATCCAGGCAGCGGGCCGCTTCCGGCTGGACATCACACCGTACTTTGCCTCCCTGCTCGACCCCGAGGACCCGACCTGCCCGCTCCGCCGCCAGGTCATCCCCACCGCCCAGGAACTCGCGCCCTTCGCCGCCGAGATGGAGGACTCGCTGGCCGAGGACCGGCACAGCCCGGTGCCCGGATTGGTGCACCGCTACCCGGACCGGGTGCTGATGCTGGTCACCACCCAGTGCGCCAGCTACTGCCGCTACTGCACCAGGAGCCGCATCGTCGGCGACCCCGAGCAGAACTTCCGGCCGGAGGAGTTTCAGGCCCAGCTTGATTACCTCAGGCGCACGCCTCAGGTGCGGGACGTGTTGCTCTCCGGCGGCGACCCGCTGGTGCTGGCGCCCAAGGTGCTGGAGGGGCTCTTGGCGGAACTGCGGGCCATCCCCCACATTGAGGTGATCCGGATCGGCACCCGGGTGCCCGTCTTCCTGCCGCAGCGGATCACGACCGAGCTGTGCGACATGCTGGAGCGCTTTCACCCGCTGTGGGTGAACATCCACTTCAACCACCCAAAGGAGATCACGCCGGAGGTGGCGGACGCCTGCGCCCGCCTGGCCAAGGCCGGCATCCCGCTCGGTTCCCAGACCGTGCTGTTGGCCGGCATCAACGACCACCCGGTGGTGATGACCAAGCTGATGCACGAGCTGGTCAAGATCCGGGTCCGGCCCTACTACATCTACCAGTGCGATCTGGTGCACGGCGCCGGGCACTTCCGCACCACGGTTGCGAAGGGCATCGAGATCATCGAGGCGCTCAGGGGCCACACCTCCGGCTACGCGGTGCCGACCTACGTGATCGACGCGCCGGGCGGCGGCGGCAAGGTGCCGGTCGGCCCGCAGTACATCATCTCCCAGGCGCCGGGGACGACCGTCGTCCGCAACTTCGAGGGCTACATCGCCTCCTACATGGAGCCGGAGGACTACCGCGGTCCCGACATGGCCATCCCGCCGCAGTGGGTGCGCACCGAGCCGGGGCAGACCGGCGTGTCCGGTCTCCTGCGCGGCGACGGGCTGGCGATCGCCCCCGAGGGCTTCGACGGCACCCACCGCCGCGGCGCCAAGCCGCACCGGCTGAACCAGGACACCAAGAAGTGGGTGCCCAAGGGCTTTGGTCACCCCTTGTCGCAGGCATCGGAGAGCGAGTCGCCGAAGCAGGTCTGACCCGGCCCTCCGAAGGCATGCGCGATCGGCTGCATTCCAGGCCCGAGGTAGGGGAGATGGCACCATGTCAACCGCAGTGCGCTCGCCGGCCCACCGGCTGGTCAGTGTCTTGGAGTGGACGCTGCACGGCGTGAACCTCCTGGCCAACGGAGCCAGGCTGGTGGGCACCCCGATCTACCGCTGGCCGGTGGTGATCGGCGAGATGGTGGCGGTCTCCACCGCCATTCATGGGCTGGCCCAGTCGGTGCGGGAGAAGAGCATCGGCTGAGCCGGATTCGGAGACCGAGCAGGCTCGGCGGGAGAGCCGCGTTGACCCGCCCGGCGGTCAGTTGCTATGATGAGGGCCGCTTCGGTCTGGCCGGAGCGTCCTGGAGGGGTACCGAAGTGGCCAAACGGGGCGGTCTGTAAAATCGCTGGCATTGCCTTCGTTGGTTCGAATCCAACCCCCTCCACCAGTCACCAACCCGACCCGGGACACCGACTCCGGGAAGGGCCTGCGCTGACGTAGCTCAGTCGGTAGAGCACCTGCATGGTAAGCAGGAGGTCCCCGGTTCGATCCCGGGCGTCAGCTCCAGAACTAGACCCGCTGCCCGCAAGGGCTAGCGGGTTTCACATTTCCGGGCTCCGGCCCCGAATGGGGCAGTTGGTGCAAGAGCTGGTGCACGGCCTCTCGAATCGAGGCCTGGCCAGTCTGGACGGGCTGTGGTGGCAAGTGTGCTGAACCAGGTGCTGGAGGCCGAGGTTGCGGAGCAGTTGGGGCCCCAGCGATACCAGCGCACGGACGAACGCCAAGGCTACCGCAACGGGTTACGATCGGGGTACAGGAGTTGCAGGCTAGGCCGGCCGAGGGCTCAACGGGCGCAGCCAATAGGCGCCCGGTCGGGGCACCCAGTCAACCTGACGAACTGGAGTGGGGATCAGACTCCGGGAGGTCAGGAGGGAGGCGGTAGACCACCTGTCCCTCTGCGTCAAAGAACTCCAGGCGCGAGTGGCCATCCTTGGCGACCGCCAGGCGGATCCGCGCTTGGCCCGCACCATCGTGAAGACGCATTTCCGCCGTTCCATCGGATTCGCGGCCGAGAAAGACCCGCTGCGCATGGCCTTCGTGTAGTCGCGCGATGGCCGCGTCCTTGGCCGGCCCGTCTGGCATGTCCAAGATCTCGGGCCAGCGCTCAAGGTCCTCACGGAGTGGCCGCGCCGGACGGTCCACCATCCGCAGGCCAAATCGGCGTTCACCCGCCTCGTCCACGCTGAAGACCTGGACGACCTGATCCTGCTGGAAGGCGTCAAACGTCAGCGAGAGACCCTGCTCGACGTGTCCCTCCCTGGTTTCGGTGCTACCGAAAATGAGTCCGCCACACTCATTGCCATGGGCGTCATAGAACATCAGTCCGGCCATCCTGTCGCCCTGGCGCCGGCCGGGGTAGGCAACACCGCCTTGGATCACGTCAGGCATCTCCTCGGCGTTGAAGAGGGCCAGCCGGACCCGCCCGTCGGCGTCGACTATGTTGATTCGGCGGCTCTCGATCGGAACCGTGACGTCCACGTCGAGCCCCCTCGCGGCACGACTCACCAATGCGCCGCCGTGGTTGCGGCGATTGCCAAAACTCTATCAGCTGGAATACGGTGCCGCAATTGGGCTGCCACCTGCGGCAGGTCAGCGCGGTAAGCCTTGACAATGGCCGTCTCCCCCTCTCGGGCCACTCTTGGCAGATGTGCTAGGCTTTTCTGTGCTGAGCCTCCTTCGCTATGCGACGGCCAGGCCCCGGACGAAAGCGAGGACGAGACGGTGCCTGACATTCGGCGTGCAACCATCGACGATGCGGGAGCTATTGCATCTATCCTCCATCTAAAGCGATTGCAGTACGCAGAGTATCAGCCGACGTTCTGGCGGGTGGCGCCCGATGCGGAAGAACAACACCAACACTTCTTGCGGAAGGTCCTCGGCAAGAGCAACACGATCGCCTTCGTCGCTGAGGCAGATTCAAGCCTCATCGGCGTAGTGATCGCTGGCGTCATACCGCCCCCTCCGGTGTACGCGCCCGGCGGCCCGACCTGCGCCATCGATGACTTTTGGGTGGTTGACCGCAGTGACTGGCCAACTGTCGGCAGAGCCCTGATGGCGGAAGTGCTGTTGCGCGCAAGGGAGGAGTTTGCCGCCGCTCAAGCTGTCGTAGTGTGCGCCCGGCGTGACACCCCAAAGCGGGAGATGTTACGGGCCGAGTCGTTCAGTATCGCCAGCGAGTGGTGGACGCTCCCACTGTAACTATCCTGGCCTGAGTCCACAGCGCTGGTGTAGGCGTCAACATGCAGGCTGTCGCACCCTGCAAGGGCTCAGGATAGGGGAGAGCAGGATCACTCACCCGGCGAGGCTTCGGAGAGGCTCCAAACGCAAGCCCTCACGCGGCAATCGCCACGACGGGAGCAACGATGCCGCCAATGGTAGACCGCAGACGAGGCCCCAAAAGGCGAAGGAGGCGTTGATCGACCACGAACTGGCGATGGCGCCCGTTATCACGGCGCCAAAGGGGTAGAGGGCACTCCCAACGAGAAAGATCGCTCCCTGCACCCTGCCCCACAGCCCCTCGGGCACGCTGACCATGACGTGGCTGGCTAGAGCGATGTTGAGTGGCTGGCATATGAGCGCCACAGCGGCCAACATGACGACAATCGGCCATGGGCTGCTGACGAGGGATCCAAGCAGGCCGGTGAGCGCATAGGCTAAGACCTTGAACAGTAGGAGTGCCTGATAGCGAGTGGACTTGAAGTGCACCGCAAGAAGGGAGCCGAAGAAAGATCCCACAGCCAGAATGGAAAAACTAGCCCCGACGGAGAGCCCTCCCCGCTCCGCCATCCAGAACACCATTCCGTACAGCATGCCTTGAGACGCAACGTTGATCAGTCCGTTGGTAACAGCGTAGACCCTCAGGAAGCTGGATCTGACCACCGTGCCGAGGCCTCGGAACACCTCGTGGGTGGTGACGCTGAGATTGTGCCCACCACCCAGAGTCCCCTGGATGCGAGCCAGCACGGCCAGCTCCAGAAGGAATGACATGGCGTCGATCGCGAAGGGGAGGGCGTGGGCCACCGTGAAGATCACGCCACCCAGGAGAGGGCCGATCAGGGTGGTGGCTACATACTGCGCCTGCCAGGCCGCCAGGCCCTTCTGAACATCAGCAGTGGGGAGCGTGCTCCGGAGCGCTGCACTTTGGATCGTCGAGACAGAGGCCCCCACGAACCCATTGATCGCCCAGGCCACTCCGATCAACCAAAATTGAAAGCTCGGGTGCCAAACGATGCACCCCGCCACCGAGGCAGTGGCCAGGGCACCCAGCACGGCACCGGCCATCATCACCGGCCGCCGTGGCAGGCGATCCGCAACGAAGCCAGCTGGAATGCGGATTACCAGTGTTCCGATGAATCCGGCCGTCGTCAAGATGCCGGCCAGAACGAAGGAATGAGTGTCGCCGACGATATAGAGCGGCAAGGCTACCAGGCTAAGGGTGCTGCCGACCTCCGACAGCACGGATGCCAGCCAGAGCCTGCGGAAGTCAGCGTTCGCCGCGAGGACCCGCACTGCATCCTTCAATCCTTCGCCAGCGGGCACTCGGAAGAGCCTCCCTCAACCTGCCTCAGAGTGGCCTTGGCGGCCTCTTTCAGGAAGAGGAAGGACAAGTCCTTCTCCCGCCTGCTGCTTCAAGACTCGTAAACCTTGCTCAGGCTCGAGTTTGAGCGGAGTTTTCGCGAGAGCCGCACGGCACATGGGTTCGCGGGCGCGAGAAAATTCGTTGGCACGACAAACCTGCTTCCTGCCCGCTGCCGGCCGGCCCAATGTTTCAGCATGACGGACTCAACTTGATGGCTATTCTCTCTGTAACCTGCTTCTGGACCGTGTTTGAGGGGCAGGGTGAGCCCGCCAGGTAGATGAAAGAGCGGGTGGACGGTGGTACAGTACCAGCGCGGCGATTGTAAGCGCCGTGCTGGGCCGTAAGTAAACCAGCGGAGCGCCAGATTCCGAACCCGGAGGACGAGGATCCGACTCCCTCCGGCCCTGCTAAATGTCCTCAGCGATCCCTTTGCATGCAGCTGTCAGACTCGCGGGCGTGCAAGTCGTGTCACCCACCGTCCTCATAGAACAGGGCTTTCGCTTTCGGTTCTACTCCAGCGACATGGGCGAACCCCCGCACATCCACGCTGTCCACCATTCCGGATCCGCGAAGATTTGGCTCGTGCCGGTGTCGATCGCTCGTTCCAACGGGCTCAGCCGGGCACAGGAGCGGCAGGCGGTCAACATCGTCAGCCGACACCACTAGGAATTGATGGAGGCATGGCAGAGGTTCGCAGAGAGAGGAGGCCCGGACCTTGATCGTTGACATGGACCCGACAATCGTTGCCGCGTCCGTGGCGGACGGCAGCATCCAGGTGTCCCTTCGAGACGGCCGCCAGGTGAGCGCTCCTGTGCGCTGGTTCCCGCGGCTCCAGGCCGCCACGCCGGCACAGCGGGAACACGTTGAGATCGACCCGGCAGGCACGGCTCTGCACTGGCCAGAACTGGACGAGGACATCGACGTGAGCGCCTTCTTGGCCAAGGAGCGCATTGCCACCTCTCCGATCTCCGCGCTACTTGTCTCTGACGACGGCTCACTGGCGGAGACCGCTCGACGGGGCAGACCGTAGCGGCAGGAGCGATGTCTCAGAGTCGTGACCGAGTTCATCAGCGTGAGGTGCGTTACACTCGGGCAAGCGGGGCGTTCGCCTACAGCGAAGAACGCGGCTCATGTCCAGCGGCGTGCCCCGCCCCCGTCGAGGTGGCCGACCAGACCGACCTACCAGGTGGTCGCTGACCTGGCGGGTAACCCGTCCGGACGGGACCTCCCAACGCCCTTACGAGACCTTCGCCGGTATCAAGACGGCGGCCGCCAAGCACTGGCGGGAGAAGCAGGCAGAGATCGAGAGGCTGGGCACGAGATATGCGCCGCCCCGCAAGCAGATCGTCGGCGAATATCTGGAGCACTGGCTCACGACTTACGTGGACGTGCAGTTCAGCCCTTCCACCGCCGCCCTCTTCCGGATGCTGGTCCGCCAGCACATAGGGCCCTACTGGCGAGCCAGACTTCCGAGAGCCAGGCGTGAGGAGTTAGTGTGAAAGTTCATGTGAATTGCGGAGGAAAAGCGGGGGTTGAGCTGCCGGATTCGTAGGAGCTGGAGAGGCCGGAAATGCGGAACTAGAACGGGTTTCTGGGTCTTAGTAAATACTATTGGCGGAGCCCGTTGCTAGATGGTACGCAGGAGGTCCCCGGTTCGATCCCGGGCGTTAGCTTCACCTAAAATCAAGGCTCCTCGTACAGCGCGGTGCCCATGACGTTGTCAGTTGGAGCTGCTCGAGAGGACGCACCGACTGAGGGCTGTCCGGGAACGTTCACCGCCGGCGGCGGTTCGTCTTGGACGATCCCCTCCGCCGAGAGTGGTGGACGAATGCCTGTTGCTCTGGTGCGCCGCTACGGGCGTAAGTCGTACCAGGTTCGCTTCTCCGACTGCACTTTGGGACTCCGCACGAAGAGACAGGCGACCGCACCAGCGGCCACCGCCAAGGCGGCACTGCCGCCAGCCAGGATCGCCATCTCGACCACCCGGACGAAGATGGAGCTATCCAGCGAGGCCACCAATTGGGGCGTCGCCTCACCGGCGTATGGGCCAAGCGTCTGGGGTGGTGTGCCCAGCCCACCGGCCACCACGTTGACAACCCCAGCCACCAGTCCATTGGCCAGGCCGCAGCTGCCAGCCACCATCCCCCAGGAAAAGCGCCGCTCACGCTTGGCGATGGCCGCCGCCCAGCCGGCAGTGGCGAGGAGGCCGAGCAGGCAGAGTACGCCAATCAGCGTGGAAGAGCCGCTGGGGCCCGCGTGCACGGCCCCCAGGTAATCGGCCATCCAAATCAACCCGATCACAGCCGAGAGCAGATAGAGCCAGCGGAACCGGGCGAATTGCCGGGGAGGGGCCACTCTCGCCAAGGCGCTCATCTCCCAGCGGATGTCTTCGCCCACATGACGCCTGCCCCTTCTGGCCCAGAATCACGAGAGACAGCGGGACCTTGCTTCTGTGCCCCCGATTGTGGCGAGACCATACCTCGCTGCAGAGTCACTCCAACCGACCGGTGCCAGGCGCGTACACCCCGAAGGCGTCCCACAGCGGCTCAAGTGCTTTGACCTCATCGACGTTGGCTGGGGGAAGGCGCTGGGCCGTGCCTCGCACCAGCGCCTGAACCAGCATCATGGCGGCTACTAGCGACTCAATGGCGTCGCTGACCTGGCTGGGCGCGATCAGCACCTCCTGGGCGTGCCGGGCCAGCGGTGAACCGGGATGATCTGTGATGGCGACGACCGGAATCTGACGCCGGTGGGCGAACTCGGCGAAGCGCACCGTGAAGGCCGCGTAGCGGCTGAACCCGATGACGATGGCGAGGTCCGCCGCGCCGGCGCGGCCCAGCACGTCCAGCTCAGCCGGATCGCCGGTCATGGCCTCGGCCTGCTTGCCCCACATCCGGAGATACAGCTCGAGATAGACGGCGAGGGCGGCTGCACTGCGGGCTCCGGCCAGGAACACGGTGCGGCTCGCCACGATGCGGTCTACAACCCGCCCCAGCGCGTGCTCGTCGGCGTGGTCGGCCAGCGCCTGGGCCAGGGCCAGGTCTTCGGCCATAGCCCGGCCGTATCCGTCCGGCGGATGCGCCCGCGCTCGCAGCAGGCGGTCTCCGGTGCGGAGGTGGGCCCGCACCAGCTGCTGCAAGACCCCGTTCAGGCCGGGGAAGCCGTCGAGAGCCAGCGCCTGGGCGAAGCGGGTGACCGTTGACTCACTGACGCCGGCCGCCCTGGCCAGTTCGGCCGCGCTGAGAAAGGCGGCGTCAAGCGGGTCCCTGAGCACGACATCGGCGAGGCGGCGGAAGCCCGGACTGAGGGTGGGATATCGGCGCTGCAACTGGCGGAGGAAGGGATGGGAGAGGAGGCTGCCGCTGCCCGTGACCGCACTGTCCGACGGTGTCACCCTGATGCCCCCTCTCTCAGGACGCGGTGGGTCGGGCCAGGGCGCGCCCCAGGTCGGAGAAGGCGCCCGCCCAGGCCTCGAGGGATTTCCGGGCCGTGGCATCGTCGTGGGCGGTCGACACCGACAGCCGGTGCTGCGGTTTGGTGAAGACGCCGCGGGCCATGGCGAAGAAGTCAAAGGCGCGCCGCCGCTCCAGGGCGGTACCGGCCCAGGCCGGTGCGTCTTTGGGAGCCTCCTCGGCGAAGAAGAGGTCGAAGACGGTGCCGATGCCGGCGGTGCGCACCTGGAACCCACAGGCTGCCCCGGCCTGTTCCAGCCCGGCCCGCAGGCGGTCGGCGTGGGCGACCAGGGCCGGGAACACGCCCGGCTCCTCCAGGACCCCGACCGTGGCCAGCCCGGCTGAGAGCGCCAGGGGATTGGCATTGAAGGTGCCGCTGTGAAAGACGGGGCCGCCCTCCTTCGGACTTCTCAGCGGCGAACAGAGGTCGATCAGGTCACGCCGGCCCCCGACCACCCCAATCGGCAGGCCGCCGCCGATCACCTTGCCTAGGCAGGTGAGGTCCGGGGCCACCTGGTACCAGCCCTGAGCGCCGCCCAGCGCCACCCGGAACCCGGTCTTGACCTCGTCGAAGATGAGCGGGATGCCGAGTTCTCGGGTGAATCCTCGGAGCTGGCGCAAAAAAGCCGGATCGGCCGGCACGACGCCGCCCAGAAGCGGTTCCAGGATCACGGCCCCGATCTCCGGCCCGTGCTCGCGGAGGAGGGCGTCGCAGGGTGCCCAGTCGTTGAAGGGCAGCACGAAGGTGTGCTCGACTACGAAGGGGGGAAGGCCGTACGAGCTGGCGATGGTCTCGCCGGCCCGGGGGTTCGCCGGCTCGCTGCTGACCAGCACCCGGTCATGGGCGCCGTGATAGTGACCGGCAAACTTGGCGACCTTGCTGCGGCCGGTGTAGGCCAGGGCGAGGCGCAGGGCCAGCATGGTGGCCTCCAGGCCGGAGTTGGTGTAGCGCAGGCGCTCGATGCTGGGATAGAGCGACTGAATGCGTTCGGCCAGGAGTCCCTCTTCTGATGAGGGCGCCCCGAACACCACCGTGCCGGAGCGCTCCCAGACGCCAGCGATGGCCTGGTGAAGCGCCGGGTGGCCGTGGCCGAGAACGAGGGCGCCGAAGGCCAGAAGGTAGTCGACGTAGCGGTGGCCGTCCACATCGTGTAGATGGGCCCCCCGCCCCTCGGCAAAGGTGAGCGGGTAGGGCGCATAGTACTTGATGTTGGCGTGCACCCCTCCGGGCGTCTGGCGGGAGCGCTCTTCGTAGAGCCGGCGCGACTCGGGAGTCCGCGCCTCGTACTGCTCAGTAAACCCGTCTGCAACACTCATCGCAGACTGAGACCTCCAATGCAAAATGTCTTGCATACATGCAACCACGCCCTGTACGCTGTGGCAAGAGTCTGCGCCAGGAGACATGCCGAGAGGGAGGCGCCAGCGATGGCGATCGAGGTCAGCGAGGAGAATCAGGGCGGCATCCGCCGGATGCGGGTGAGGGGGGACCGGACGGCGGCGTTCACCGAGCTGGGCCGCCGTCTCGGCGGGCCGATCCGCCACACCCTGGAGGTGCTGCCGGCGGCCCGCCGGCTCACGGCGCTGTTGGACACCGACCCGGGGCAGCGGCAGTTCCGTGCCGTGCTCGATGCCAGCCGGCAGGCCTTCCCGACCGAGTGGGGAGAACTGGCTGCCATGGCCGCCGGCGCTGGAATTCCGGCCGAACAGCTGACCCTCTTCAACCTGCGGGGAGATCTCGGCGAGGCGCCGGCCGGGCGCTCGGGCTGCAGCGACCTCTCCTGGCGGGGCAGCCGGCTCCTGATGGGTCACAACGAGGACGGGAACCGGCACTATCAGGACCTGTGGCTGCTGCTCACCCTTGAGATCGAGGACGACCCCATCCACAGCTGCTTCTGGTACCCCGGCTTCTTGCCCGCCAACGCCTTCACCTACACCGAGACGGGGCTCGTCTGGACGGTGGACAATCTGCCGGCGCCGCATCCCACCAAGGCGCCCGGCCGCCACTTTGTGGCGCGGGGCCTGCAACGGCGGGCCACCAGCGCCAGAGAAGCCCGGGCTTACTTGATGGCGCACGACTCGGCCGGCGCCTTTGCCTACAACGTGGGCGACGCCTCCGGCGAACTGTTCACGGCGGAGGTGGGCGCCGGTCAGCGGGGCATCGCCGATGCGACGTCCGAGAGTCCGCTCATCTGGCACACCAACCACGGACGGTACATGCCGGACCCGCCCCGGCCGACCGGCGGCACGAGTCTGGAGCGGGGGCGGATTCTGGCTGACCTGGCCAGACCGGATGAGGAGCCGGACACCGACTGGCTGCTCCGGGTCCTGGCGACGCCGCCTCCAGGCGGGGTGTTTGCCAGCGGGGAGAGCGTCACCCTGGTGACCCTGGCCGCGGACCTACGGGCCAGACGGGTCGTTTTGAAGCCGCGGGGTGAGGCGCCGGTCACGGTCCTGGGCTGAGGGCTCAGGGGTGTCTCGTGTCGGCATCGGGTCGTGCTGCCGCCTGGAGGAGCCGCAGAATGGCGCGTGGCCGGCCGCACGGCGGTGCGTCGTGATCGGCTGTGGCCGAAGAAGCCGTCTGGACCGGTGTTTCAGACCGGCTCGAAGCGGGCCGTGAAGTGGCGGAGGACTGGTGCCTCGTACACCATCCGGTACCCTGGCACGGTCTCCCTGCGCCGGGCGATGCGCCGGGTGGCCTCTGCCACCTGGGCCAGATGAGCGTCGGAGTAGACACGGCGGGGAATGGCGAGGCGGACCAGATCCATCGCCGGATAGTCGTGTTCGCCGGTGGCAGCATCGCGGCCAGCCAGGACGGTGCCGATCTCCACGGCCCGGATGCCGCGCTCTCGATACAGTTCCACAGACAGCGCCCAGGCCGGGAAGGCGTGGCGGGGGACGGTCGGGAGGAGGGCGGCGGCATCGATGTACACGCCGTGCCCGCCAGCCGGCGACACCACCGGCACGTCGGCGTCCCGCAAGGCGGCGTGCAGCCGTGCCACCTGGCCGACCCGAAAGGTCAGGTACGCCTCGTCGACAGACTCTCGCAGGCCCTGCGCCAGGGCAGCCAGATCGCGGCCGGCCAGCCCGCCATATGTGGCGTAGCCCTCGTACAAGATGGTCTGGGTGCGCAGCGCCTCGAACAGGACACGATCGCGGACCACCAAGAGGCCGCCGATGTTGACCAAGGGATCCTTCTTGGCCGATATGGTGCAGCCGTCAGCCAAGGACATGATGTCCAGGGCAATGTCGGGAATGGTCCGCCCGGTCTGACCGGGCTCCCGGCGCTGGATCAGGAAGGCGTTCTCGGCGAAACGGGCGGCATCCAGAAACAACAGCTTGCCATGGCGGTCACAGACCTGGCGCACCGCTCTCAGGTTGGCCAGTGAGACCGGTTGGCCGCCGTTCTGGTTGGAGGTGACGGTCACCATCACCAGGGGGATCTCTTCGCCGTGGCGCTGGAGCAAGTCGTCCAGGCGGGCCACATCGACGTTGCCCTTGAACGGGTGGTCGCCCTCGGCCCGCCGGCCCTCGTCGATGACCAGGTCCACCGGCTGGGCCCCGACATTGAGAACGTGCGCCTTGGTGGTGTCGAAGTGCATGTTGTTGGGGACGACCTGCCCCGGTTTGACCAGGGTCCTGAACAGAATGTGTTCGGCGGCGCGGCCCTGGTGTACTGGGAGCAGATGCGGGAAGCCAAGGATCTCCGTGACCGCCAGACCCAGTTCTTGAAAGCTTAAGGAGCCCGCATATGACTCGTCGCCCCGCATCAAGGCGGACCACTGGTCCTGGCTCATGGCGCCTGTGCCAGAGTCGGTCAGGAGGTCGATGTACACGTCCTGAGCCTGGAGCAAGAACGGATTGAACCCGGCGTGCCGGATCGCCTTTTCCCGATCCTCGGCCGGGAGCAGCCGGATTGGCTCGATCATCTTGGCCTTGTACGGCTCGGCAAAGGGCCAGCCCTCAGGCGCATCTGACACACGCATCCTCCTGTCCGCCTCACCAACCCTGGCCGCGATGGAACGAGCGCCCCGGCTGCCACTGGCGGCCGGAGGCAACCAGCATGTCCTCACCCGCCATACGCTGCACAACGGACAATCCCTGCGCCCGAGGGGTGGGGGCCTGCTGGTGCCGGGGCGGATGGGGACGAAACAGTGGAACGCTCGCCCGCCACGTCGCCCCCAGTCAGGCCGCCGTCGATCGCCGCGAAGGTGAGCAGCGCCCGGAGCTGGCTCGGTCTGTCTGCCCTCTCCGGCGGCCGCCAAGTCGGAGAGGGCGCGCCGTCGGATGTTGAGGGTATCCTGGAGCGACTTCGGGCCGACAATCTCCGTGCGGCTCAGGCCCTGGCGCCGCCCCATCGGGCTCTGTCAGTGCCCGTTACTGACATTCTCGCTTGACGGCTACAGGCGGTGGTGACCGGGCAGTGCTGCTGGGCGCGAGTCTGGGCTTTTGCTAGCCGGTAGGTGCCGGTAGGTGCGCCGCAGCCAACGCCTCAGGAGTGGTGAGGCGCTGCGGCTACCTCGCCGATGGCTGGCGAGGCGGACGGGGGCTTGAGGAGGCCCCTCTCAATCTCTCGGCCCAATTCGTGATCGATGCTGGTCCAGTAGGCCACGACCCGCTCCTGAACCGCCGCCGACACACCGTGACCGGCGTGGTTCACGACATTGGACACGAGGTGTGTGCGGTCGGTATTGCTCATCACGTCTCGAACCAAGGCGCTGGCCTGGCCGAAGTCGTCGTCGTCGCGGTGGAGGTCGTAGGCGTAGCGCCCGAGCTCCTGGCTCGCCACCGACCAACCCAGATCCTCCCCGGCCTCCGGGTCTGCCACCGGCCCGCCGTACGAATTGGGGGCATACACCGGCTGGGCCCCAGCGTGGTGATAGGCCATGGCGCCCTCCTTGTTGTAGGAGTGCACCTCGACCCTGGGGGCGTTGATCGGCAGCTGTTCGTAGTTGGCGCCGATGCGGTGCAGGTGGGTGTCGTGGTAGGAGAAGATGCGGGCCATCAGCACCCGGTCGGGGCTCAGCCCGGTGCCTGGAACCAGGTTGGCCGGTGAAAAGCCCGCCTGCTCGACCTCGGCGAAGAAGTTGGCGGGGTTTCGATCGAGCACCAGACGGCCGACCGGGATCAGGGGGTAGTCCTGGTGCGGCCACACCTTCGTGAGGTCGAACGGATTGAAGCGATAGTCGGCAGCCTCGGCAAAAGGCATCACCTGCATCTCAAGACGCCACTCCGGCGCCTCGCGGCGAGCGATCGCCTCGCTGAGGTCGCGGCGGTGAAAGTCCGGATCCTCTCCGGCCATGGCCTCGGCCTCGCTGGCCGTAAAATTCTCGATCCCTTGCGCCGTCTTGAAGTGGTACTTCACCCAGAAGCGCTCGCCGGCAGCATTGATGCAGGAGAAGGTGTGCGAGCCATAGCCGTTCATGTGCCGAAAGCTCTTCGGCGTGCCGCGGTCGGACATCAGAATGGCCACCTGATGCGCCGACTCCGGCGACAGCGTCCAGTAATCCCACTGCATGTCGTTAGAGCGCAGCCCGGTGTCGGGCAGACGCTTTTGCGAGTGGATGAAGTCCTGAAACTTGGAGGGGTCCCGCATGAAGAAGACGGGCGTGTTGTTGCCGACCAGGTCGAAATTGCCCTGATCGGTGTAGAACTTCAGGGCGAAGCCGCGGGGATCGCGCAGCGTGTCCGGATACCCCTGCTCGCCGGCCACAGCGGAAAAGCGGGCGAACACCGGCGTCCGTTTGCCGATCTTGGACAGGAAGCTGGCCTTGGTGAACCACCTCGCGTCGTCGGTCACCTCAAAAAAACCGTGGGCGCCTGAGCCTTTGGCATGCACCACCCGCTCTGGCACCCGCTCCCGGTTGAAGTGCTGCATCTTCTGCACCAGATAGTGGTCGTGCAGAACGATCGGACCGCTGGGGCCGACGGTCAACGAGTACTCGTCGCTGGGGGCCAGGATCCCGGAGTCTGTGGTGGTCGGAGGCCCTGTTCTACGGGTCATAACGCACCTCCCCGCAGTGGGCCGACTGCAGCGGCAGGGCTGCGGCGGACTGCTAGTTTATGTCAATCATACGCTTTGCTGGATGATCGGCAAGCGACTGCAGAAGTCACCGCTATGCGGGGAGCGGGCAGGAGTGGCGGACGAGGCACAGCTGTCAGCGGCCACCCGGGTTGTCTCCACAGACCGCGGGATCCTGGCCCTGCCAGGCGTGGGCACGAGATGCCCGATAGTCGATCAGGAGGCACCCATGACGCCACAGCGAGCCTCCCAAGGCACCGTCCACCGGTCGGTCCATCAGGCGCGCCATGGTCTCGTGAAAATTGGAGTCCGCCCGCCGCGTGAACCAGACGGGTCCCCAGCTGGCGTTCCCCAGTCGGACGGCGGGCACCTCGATCATCGGTGCCAGACCCCGGGCGTCCGCCTGTTCCACGACCCGCCACTGTGGATGGCGCTCACGCCACGTGTCGAACACCGATGCCACCACAAAAGAGGTGCCGCGCAGCCTTGGACCGATGGCGGCAGCCTCCCCCGTCGCCTGCAGAGTGGCTCCGGTGTCGAGCAAAAAGTCGTGGTGGCGGCCGTCTATCTGAGCCGTCAGGCGAGGAAAGCCATTTTGACGGCGACCACTGGCGTCGGTCTGGAAGGCCAGCGGGAGCGAATCCGGACCGAGGATGCTGGGCGAGCTGGCTCCTTGCCAGACCCAGCCCTGCCGTCTTGGATACTCAAACATCCAGACGTGACCGTTGTGCCACGATTGCCCGAGCATGCCGTCAGCACCGTCCAGAAACTCCGGCACGGGATCCAAGATCAGCGCCGTACCGACCTTCGGAGCCCAGGCGGTGGAGGCAAAGGCCGGCAGCTGGACGCTCTGGTGGATAGTGCCGTCGATCGTCTGGCAGCGGCTAGCAAGGCCGAGCCGGGAAGCGAGCATCGCGGAGACCAGGGCACCGCCGCCGCCGCTGTCGAGAAGGAGGGTGAGGGGTTGCCCAGACTTCGTGACGGGATGCAGAAATAGCCGGTCGGCCCGAAACTCGAGAGGCAAAGCCCGCCAGCGGCCCGTCAGTCATCCCCCCAGTTGTCCTGAGCGCTCGGACCTCTCCTGGTCAGGCGGCACCATAATTTATAGCGTCAGCCCCGCCAGAACGGCTACCGCCACCGGTCTCAGGTGCGCCCATAGCGGTCGGCGAGACGAACCACGTCGTCCGCTTCCGGGCTGGACACCTCGATCACCTGAAGGTCATCGTCGGCATGGATCCGGTGCACGGTGCCAGGCGGGAGCGTGACAACGTAGCCGGGGGCCGCGGCCACCTCCTGCTCGCCGATCTGGAACCGGCCGTGGCCAGCCACCACCCACAGGGTCTCCAGTTTCGTCCGGTGATACTGCAGCGAGAGAGAGTGACCAGACCGCACCTCAATCAGCTTGCCCAGGTAGCGGCTGGTCTCGGCCCACCAGATCTCCCGGCCCCAGGGCTTCTCTACGATACGGGCAGGAGCGGCGCTGGCGCCCAGTGCCTGGGTGGAGAGGGTCTGCTCATCCTGGCCGTTCCACTGCCGGACGCTCACACCCTTGGCCAGGAGGCCGAGCGCCATGCTCTCGGCAAGCCCCACCACCTGGGCTTTGGGCAGGCCGGGGCAGGCGGCGCGCACCCTCTCCACCAGGACGGCTGGGCAAAGGACATGCACCTCCGTCGCTGGCGCCGCGGCGAGCAGCCAGGCCACCGTGGCAGCGAGCTGGCCCTGGCCGGCGACAAGCGGCGCCAGGGCGTCCTCAGCGGAGACCTGGACCAAAAAGCCCATCCCGTTTTACCTCCCGCCGCACCGGCTATCGCTGTCTGGGCGTCTCCCGGCCGGATGTCGTTCCAGGTGTCCAGGCTGAGACCTCGAACAAGAGACGACGCTCATCAGTCTGCGGCTCCTGCGGCCGCCGGGAAAGGGGGCGAGTGCGAGGCACCCTCCGTCCAGTTCGGCATCATCGTACGGCTGTCTTGATCTACGGAGAGGACTGACTTGGTGTGTCCATCTGGAAGGCTGAGCCGCACTCGATCGAACCGATTCCCGAGGCGGAGCGCCACGGCCGGGCCCGCGACCTGTTCACGCTCTGGTTCAGTGCCAACATGCAAATCACCACCATCGCCCTGGGCGCCGTCTTCTACTTCATCGGGCTCTCCCTGCCCTGGGCGATCTTGGCCATCGTCATCGGCAACCTGATCGGCGCCATCTTCATGGCCTACCACAGCGCCCAGGGCCCGGTGATCGGCGTGCCGCAGATGATCCAGTCCCGTGCCCAGTTCGGCTTCTATGGCGCCCTCTTGCCGCTGGTGCTGGTGGTGGTCATGTACCTGGGCTTTTTCGCCCTCAGCTCCGCCTTGGGCGGCCAGGCCCTGGCCGGCCTGACCAGCATGCCCGTCACCCCCGCCGTCATCATCCTCGGCGTGATCACAGCCCTGATGGCCGTCTTCGGCTACGACCTGATCCACGCCTACCAGCGCTACGTCTCCTTGGTCTTCCTGGTCGCCTTCGTCATCTTCTCGGTGGTGGTGGCCACCTCCGGCCTCATTCCGCACGCCGCCTGGTCCTGGTCCGGCTTCAACGGCGGCACCTTCCTGCTCGGCGTGATGCTGGCCGTCACCTGGCAGATCACCTACGCACCCTACGTCTCGGACTACTCGCGCTACCTGAGGCGGGACATCGGGGTGGGACCCACCTTCCAGAACAGCTACTGGGGGACGGTCATCGCCTCGGTCTGGATGATGATCCTGGGCGCGGCCCTGACCGAGATCAGCCAGAAGCTGACCACCGTCGGCGTGATCAGCCAGCTGGCCGGCGGCCTGGCCGGGGTGATGCTGGTCATCATCCTGCTCGGCATCATCGCCGCCAACGTCCTGAACGTGTACGGCGGCATGCTAACCGCCGACACCATCTGGGGGACCTTCACCCGAGGCGTCAGCTCCGGCACCCGCCGCCTGATCATGATCAGCCTGGTGGCGATCGTGGGCATGATCCTGGGGGTGATCGCCGAGGGCAACTTCGACGCCAACCTGACCAACTTCATCGTCTTCCTGACCTACTTCGTGATTCCGTGGACGGCGATCAACCTGACCGACTTCTACCTGGTGCGACACGGCCAGTACGACCCGGACGCCTTCTTCCGGCCGGCCGGATACGGCGGCCTGAACGCCATGGCGCTCGTTGCCTATGTGATCGGCATCCTGATCGAGATCCCCTTCATCGACTCCACCCTGTACGAAGGCCCCTTCGCCAAGGCGATGGGCGGCGCCGACATCTCCTGGGTATTCGGCCTCCTGGTGGCAGGCGGCGTCTACCTGCTCTTCGCCAAGAGTCGGCCGGCTGCCTGAGCCGAACACCGAGCAGGGAGCCGGGGCCGCCTAGGCGGGAGTGCCCGCACTGGCGGTCTCGGCCAACCAGGCGGCCCCGATCAGGGGTGCATCCTCTCCCAGGGCGGCCGGCAGCACCGGCAGCGGCAGGTTGGCGGCCCAGGCCCGCCGCACCAGCGACCGGGTCATGGCCGGACTGAGCAGGTCGAGACTTCTGGCCAAGGACCCGCCGACGATCACGGCCTCCGGATTCGCCACCTGAGCCCAGGCCGCCAGGGCGGCGCCCAGCGCCTCACCGGCCGTCCGGTAGACCGAGCGGGCGAGTGCCTCACCGGCCCGGGCCCGCTCGGCGATCTGGGCTGGGGTGAGCGGAGCGCCGCCTGCGGCCTGGTAGCGGCGGGCGATGGCCGGACCGGAGGCGATGGCCTCCACGCAGCCCCGGCGGCCGCAGCCGCAGGGCGGTCCGCGCCGTGACACCTGGAGGTGGCCGATCTCGCTGGCCGCGCCCTGGGCGCCGAGCAGCGGCTGGCCGCCCAGGATCAATCCGCCACCGATGCCGGTGCCGAGGGTGAGATAGGCGAAATTGGACAGGTCCTGGCCGGCGCCGTGGGCGAATTCGCCGAGCCCGCCCATGAGGGCGTCGCGCTGGGCGAAGACCGGGACGTCGAGCCCCAGGGCCCGGCCGAAACTAGCCACCGATTCGCCGCTCCAGCCGGCCGGCATGTTGGGAGCGTGGCGAAGCACACCGCCCAGCACCGGCCCTGGCACGGACAGTCCGACTGCCCCCGCTGTCCGGTCCTGTCGCCTGGCCATCGCCCGGAGCGCCCGGCCGACCTGAGCGAGCTGCTGGGCGGCGGTGAGGTCAGCGGTCGGGAAGTGGGACCTGGCCAGGAGGCGGGAGCCTTCCACCAGGGCGAAGGCCACCTTGGTGCCGCCCACGTCCACGGCGTACTGCAGGGTCCTCACCTCCCGCCGGGGAAGACGTGGGCCATGCCTTGGCCGGTGACCCAGCGGATCCCTGCCTATGGAGCGAGAGGAGCGGTGCTGTGCCCTGGCTCACGGAACTCCTCCAGACCCTGGCCCCGGGCCAGGTGAGCACCGTCGAAAGCGTGCTCGAACAGCACGCCCACGACGAGTCCTATCACCCGGCGGTACTGCCTGACGCCGTGGTCTTCCCCGAGTCCGAGGCGGACGTGGTGGCCGTGATGCGGCTCGCCTCCCGCTGGCGGGTGCCGGTGGTGGCCTTCGGCGTGGGCAGCGGCCTGGAAGGCCACGTGGTGCCGGTCCAAGGCGGCATCTCGCTCGACACCTCGCGCCTCAACCGGGTGCTGGCGGTGC
>JAJZLH010000015.1 GCA_021803575.1 Bacillota bacterium
AGCCGACGTGGCGGAGGCGCTGGCCGCCTTCGCCGAGTTGGCCAAGGAGGCGGCCGCGTGGTCCTGATCGACGGCGGCCAGCTCTCCCTGGAGGACGCCTGGCGGGTGGTGGCCGGCGAAGAGGTGGCCCTGTCCGTGAGGGCCATGGCCAAGGTGCAGCAGAGCCGGGATCTGGTCGAGCAGCTGATCGCCCAGGGCGAAACCGTCTACGGCGTGACCACCGGATTCGGCCACCTGGCTCAGGTTAAGGTGTCGGCCGAGGACGCTGCCGAGCTGCAGGAGAACCTGGTGTACTCCCATGCCGCCGGCGTGGGACCACACCTTTCCACGGCCGCCGTGCGCGGCATGCTGCTCCTGCGTGCCAACGCCCTGGCCCAGGGCCGCTCCGGGGTGAGGCCGGTGGTGCTGGAGCGCCTCGTCGCCTTTTTGAACGCCGGCCTCCATCCCCTGATCCCCAGCCGGGGTTCGGTCGGCGCCTCCGGGGATCTGGCGCCCTTGGCCCACCTGGCCGCCGCCCTGCTCGGCGAGGGAGAGGCAGAGATGGGCGGCCAGATCGCTCCGGTCAGCGTCCATCTGGCGGCCTTGGGCCTGCCGCCCCTGGAGCTGGCGGCCAAGGAGGGCCTGGCCCTGACCAACGGCACGCAGATGATGGCCGCCCTCGGCCTCATCGCCTGGCACGAGGCGAGGGCCCAGCTGCAGGCGGCCGCCTTCACCGCCGCCCTGACCGTGCAGGCCCTGGGTGGCATCGTCTCCGCCTATGACCCCGACCTCCTGCGGGCCCGCCCGCACCACGGTGCCTTGGCCGTCGGTTCCGAGATGCGCCGCCTCCTCGCCAATAGCCGCCTCACCAGCGAGGTGGGCGAGCGGCGGGTGCAGGACGCCTACAGCCTGCGCTGCATTCCGCAGGTGCACGGGGCGGTGCTGGATGCCTTCCGGCACGTGGAAGGCATCCTCCTGGTCGAGATCAACGCCGCCACCGATAACCCCCTGGTCTTCGCCGAGCGGGGAGAGGTCATCTCCGGCGGCAACTTCCACGGCCAGCCCATCGCCATCGCCCTCGACTACCTGGCGATCGCCTTGGCCGAGCTGGCGTCGATCAGCGAGCGGCGGTGCGAGCGCCTGGTCAACCCAATGCTGTCCGGCCTGCCGGCCTTTCTCTCCGCTGAGCCCGGGCTGAACTCGGGCCTGATGCTGGCTCAGTACACGGCGGCCGCCCTGGTCAGCGAGAACAAGACGCTGGCCCATCCGGCCTCAGTCGACTCCATTCCCACCTCGGCCAATCAGGAGGACTTCGTGTCGATGGGGGCCTGGGGCGCACTCAAGCTGGAGGCGGTGGTGGCCAACGTCTGGCGGGTGCTGGCGGCAGAGGCGCTGTGTGCGCTCAGGGCGGTGGAGATGGTCGGCAAGGAGGGCCTCTCCGAGGCGACGGAGCCCTTCTTCGCCGCCCTCACTGCGGCGGTGCCAGCCCAGCCCCGCCTGCTCGCCCAGCAGCTGGACGCCAGCGAAGTCTTCTTGCGCGGCTGGTTTGGAGGAAACGGCTCATGAGGCTGATGGAAGCGATCCCCAACTTTTCAGAGGGCCGCCGCCCGGAGGTGGTTCAGGCGATCGCCGCACCGTTTCGGCAAACACCCGCTGTCTTTCTCCTGGATGAGGAGATGGACCCGGTGCACAACCGGGCCGTGCTGACGGCGGTGGGGGAGCCGGAGGCGCTGCGCCGGGCCTGCCTGGCGGCCTGTCGCCAGGCGGTGGCGCTGATCGATCTCAACCAGCACAGCGGGGAGCACCCCAGGATCGGGGCGGCTGACGTCATCCCCTTCGTGCCGCTCATGGGCACCACCCACGAAGAGGCAGTGGCGACGGCCCGCCAGCTGGCCGAAGAGATCTGGCAGGAGCTGGCTGTGCCCACCTACCTGTATGAGGATGCGGCCCGGGACCCGGAGCGCCGCCTCCTGCCCGCCATCCGCAAGGGCGGCTTTGAAGCGCTGCGTGACGGCGCCATCCGGGAGGCGGGGCGGAGGCCGGACTTCGGGACAGACACGGTGCATCCGACCGCCGGCGCCACCGTGGTCGGAGCCAGGAAGCCGCTGGTGGCCTTCAACGTCAACCTGGCCACCACCGACCTCGAGCTCGGCAAGCGAATCGCCCGGGCGGTGCGCGAGTCGTCCGGCGGCCTGCCCAGGGTGCGGGCGATGGCGGTCGACATGCGGGAGAGCGGCCGGGTGCAGGTGTCGATGAACCTGACCGACACGGACGTCACGCCGATCTCGGTGGCCTATCGCTTTGTGGAGGCCGCCGCGGCCGCCGAGGGCGTCCCTGTGGCCGAGTCGGAGCTGATCGGCCTGGTCGGGCTCGCCCCCTTGGCGGCGGTCGCCCAGGATGCCCTGAAGGTCGGCGCCATGAGCGCCGCCCAGGTGCTGGAGATGAGATTGCTCTCCGTTCTGACCGGTGAGAAGGCATGAAGCACCCAGACCTCCTGCTCTTCCACGGACGCCTCCTGACGCCGCCGGCCGAGGCGGTGGCGCTGGGCCAGCCCCTTAGCCTCGAGGAGACGGCGGACGGGGCGGTGGTCGCCCACCGCGGCAAGATTGTGGATGTGGGGCCGACCGCTGAGGTGCTGGAGCGGACCACCGCCGGCCCCATGACCCGCATGATCGACGCCCAGGGCCGGGCCGTCCTGCCCGGCCTGGTCGATCCGCACACCCACATGCTCTATGCCAAAGACCGCATGGACGAGATGGAGCTCCGCCATGAGGGCAAGGGATACCTCGAGATCCTGGCCGCTGGCGGCGGCATCCTGAAGTCGATGCGCGACTTCCGCGCCGCCGACGATCAGGAACTGGCCGAGGGGCTGCTCAGCCGGCTCAAGCAGGCGGTCGGCCAAGGCACCGTGGCGGTGGAGGTGAAGACCGGCTACGGCCTCTCTCAGGCTGAGGAGATGCGCGGCCTGGGCATCATCGACCGGGTGGCCAAGCTGACCGGCCTGCCGATCACGCCCACCCTGCTGGCCGCCCACGCCTTCCCCCCGGACACAGGGCGCGCTGAGTATCTGGATCAGTGCGACCGCACCGCCACCCAGGCAGCCAAGGCCGGTCTGGCCAAGGCGGTGGACGTCTTCGTCGAGGACGGCGTCTTCTCGCCGGCAGAGGGCCGGCGCCTGCTGGCCCACGCCCGCACGCTGGGCCTGGCCGCACGGATGCACGCCGACGAGCTCTCACCGTCCGGCGGCGCCGAGCTGGCCGCCGAACTGGCGGCGGTGAGTGCCGACCACCTGACCGCCGCCACGGCGGAGGGGCTGGCCCAGATGGCAGCGGCCGGTGTCAGCGCCGTGGTGCTGCCGGGGACGTCGTTTTTTCTGGACAGACCCCCCCTGATGGCCGCCCGGGTCAGGGAGGCCCGCCTGATCGCCGCCCTGGCCACCGACTCCAACCCGGGCAGCTCGCCCTTCGTGTCGATGGCGTGGATGATCGCCCTGGCCTTTCACCGCAACCGCTTCACCTGGCCGGAGGCGCTGACCATGGCCACCATCAACGCCGCCCATGTGCTGGGACGAGACCGGGAGCTGGGCAGCCTGACCGTCGGCAAGCGCTGCTCCCTCTTGGTGCTGGACGAGGCGGATCCCAGGGTTCTGGTCTACCGCCCGGACCAGGCCGCGCCCTGGGCGGTGGTGGAAAGCGGCCGGGTGTTGATCTGGCAGGGTGCGCCCACAGAGGAGGTCATGGCATGGACCGTTTCCTAGACGATCTGGCCGCTGCCACGCCGGTGCCGGGCGGCGGATCCGCCGCCTGCTACGCCGCGGCGCTGGCGGTGGCGCTCGGTGAGATGGTGGTGGGCCTGGGGGCCCGTAAGCAGGGTACCACGCCCCCCCTGCTCGCCACGTTGGCTGCCCACCGCCAGTGGTTCAAGGAGGCGGCCGACAATGACGCCAAGAGCTTCCTCAAGGTGCTCGCCGCCTACCGCCTGGCCAAGGACGACCCCGGCCGGCCGGCCGCGATCGCCAGCGGGCTGCAGGAGGCAGCCCGCTCGCCCCTGGCCATGATGGCCCGCATGACGGAGGTGAAGACGGACCTCTTCGCCGCCAAGGAGTTCTGTCCGAAGAGCGCACTCTCCGACTGGCGGGCCGCCGGCATCCTGCTCGACGCTGCCTTTCAGGTTGCCGTCGAGAATGTGCGGGTCAATCTGGACGGGGCCAGTGAGCGGGCCGACCTCGAGCACAGTCTGGCCAACCTTGAGTTGGCCTACGGCCGACTCAAGGATGCCTAAGCCGGAGATCGGGCCGGGCGGCCTCTTCCAGGAAGGCGAGGAGAAGCGGCCCCTGGCCTCCCGGATGCGTCCACAGCGGCTTTCGGACCTGGTCGGCCTGGGCGAGCTGTTGGCTCCGGAGGGCTGGCTGATGGCCGCGCTGGCCAGTGGCCGGGTGCCGTCGATGGTCCTCTATGGACCGTCCGGAACGGGCAAGACGACCCTGGCGCGCATCCTGGCCGCCGAGTCTGGCTCGGCCTGGGTGGGCATGAACGCCGTGACCGCCACCGTCCAGGACCTCCGCCAGGTACTGGCTGAGTCGCGCCAGCGCCTCGGAGTGGAGGGCCGTTCCACCATCTTGTTCCTGGATGAGATCCACCGCCTGAACCGGGCGCAGCAGGAGGTGCTCTTGCCGGACGTCGAGGACGGCAGCGTGGTGCTGATCGGCACCACCGCCGGCAATCCCTTCTTCGACCTGAGCCGCGCCCTGCTCAGCCGGCTGCGCACGGTGGCTTTCGCCCCCCTGGCCGACGAGGAGGTTTCTCTCATCCTGCACCGGGCCCTCACCGATCCGGACCGGGGGCTCGGCGCCTGGCAGCTTGAGTTGGACGAAGGGGCACGGGCAACGCTGGTCCGTTACAGCGGCGGCGACGCCCGGGTGGCGCTCAACCTCTTGGAGGCGGCCGCCACCCGCCGCCATGCCGCCGGCGGGAGCGTGGTGGCGGCGTCGGACGTGGAAGACGTGCGAAGCGGTGTCTACGCCCCCTATGACCGGACGGGGGATGAGCACTACCATACCATCTCCGCCTTCATCAAGAGCCTGCGCGGGTCGGACCCAGACGCCGCCATGCTGTGGCTGGCCAAGATGCTAGCCCTGGGCGAGGAGCCCCGGTTCATCGCCCGCCGCCTGGTCATCCTGGCGGCGGAGGACATCGGTCTGGCCGACCCGGACGCCCTGGCCTACGCCGTCGCCGCAGCCCAGGGGCTGGAGCTGATAGGAATGCCGGAGGGCGAGTTGCTCCTGGCCGCCGCTACTTTGCGCCTGGCCCTGGCGCCCAAGTCCAATTCGGCCACACAGGCTCTGTCCCGTGCCCACGAACTGGTCGAGGGGGAGGGGCGGCTCACCGTGCCGGCCCACTTAAGGAACCTGAGCGGACAGGCAAAGCGCGAGGCCGATGCGGCAGACTATCGGTACCCCCACAGCTTCCCGGGTCACTGGGTGGCGCAGGAGTACTGGGCGGAGGGACTGCCGCGCCGGCCGATCTACACACCGGCCACCACCGGCGGCGAGCCACAGCTGAATCAGAAGCGGCCGGGTCCGCCCGGATCTCGCTGAGAGGCCCGGCCCGGAGCCTATACCACCACGCCGAGGCCGGAGAGCCGCTCTGCCCGGACGAGAGCCCAGCGCATCATGGTGAGCCCGAGGGCCAGAGCCGCCACCGCCCCGACGGCCAGACCGGCGAGAGCGCCAGTCACGGCGTGCGGCCCGGCGCCAGAGAGAACCAGTAGCCGCATCGCGGAGAAGGCGTAGGTCTGAGGCAGTGCCTGGCCAAAGGCCCGGAGCCAGACTGGCAGCACAGCCAGCGGCACATAGAGGCCGCTCACGATCTGGACCAGGTACTGGTAGACCCAGGTCACGGGGTCTTGCCCGTTCTTCACCTCGAGCAGGAAGAACAGGCTGGCACCCACCAGCCCCAGGCCAGCGTTGGCCGAGACCAGGAGGAACCAGATCAGGGCTGCATCCGGCCAGGCCACGGTGTGACCCAGCGCCACCAGGCCGGTGGCCACCAGGGCTGCGGCCACCAGGCCCTGCAGCACGGTGGAGAAGAGCACCTGCCAGGCCAGCCGGCCGATCAGGTTGGCCCAGATCCCGCTCACGGCCAGCCGATAGGTTTCCAGCCGCTTGTCCCAGAACGCCTCGGAGATGGTGGTGAAGGGCGAGCGCAGCGCCGCCAGGGCCACCTGATTGAGCAAGACGCCAACCAGAACGTAGGCTACATAACTGCCATGGACGACGCCGTTGGCGACCGGGGTCAGGAACTGGGCCACGAAGTACCAGACTCCGACCACGGTCAGCTCCTGGGCGATCGCCAGCCAGAGGTTGGAGGGGTAGACGCGCAGCGCCTTGTACTCCACCCAGGCGACCGCCGCACCGGCTCTGGTCATCCCCAGCCAGCCGGTCGGTTGCGCCTCATGTGTCTCCAGGACGGGGGCGCTCACGGCGGCCCTCCTTCCGCCGCCAGGGCGTGGAAGACGTCCTCCAGGGTCACCCACTCGGTCGCCATGCCGACGAGGCGGCAGCCACTGGCGAACACCCAGTTCAATAGCTCTGGGGTGGTCTTCAGCGTGTCCTCAGACCACACGGTCAGCTCCACCTCGCCAGGCACCGACGGGTCGCGGCACTCGATCCGCACGGCCCCGGCGAAGGCGTGGGCATCCGGGCGCCTGAAGACGGCGGTGGGCGGCAGCGCCAGCTGCACCCGGATCGGCCTGACCAGCCCCAGCGAGCGCAGCACCTCCCCTGTCGGCATGTGACGCCGGAGGCGGCCCTCCGCCAGAAAGGCGATCTCGCTGCACAGCTCCTCAGCCTCCTCCATCACATGGGTGGTCAGCACCACGGTCACACCGTGGCGGCTGTTGAGCTCCGCGATCAGCTGGCGCACTGAGCGCACGCCGTCGGCGTCGAGCTTGTTGGTCGGCTCGTCCAAGAAGACCAGCGTGTGCTCAGCCAAAAGGGAGCGGGCGATGGCGAGGCGCTGGCGCTGACCGGCGCTGATGTGCATGGGCCAGGCGTCGGCCTTGGCGTCGAGGCCCAGTCGGGCCAGAAGCTCATCGATCCGCCGCCGGGCGGCTGGGCCAGTCAGGCCGTACACCGGAGCCCAGAAGACCAAGTTCTGGCGGACGGTCAGGTTGTTGTCGATGCCCACGTCAGCCGTCGGCGCCACCAGGCTGACCGCCCCTCTGATCTGCCGGCTGTGCCGGAGCAGATCGTAGCCGAGCACGGTGCCCGAGCCGCTGTCGGGTACGAGCAGGCCGGACAGTATCTTGATCAGGGTCGTCTTGCCGGCGCCGTTAGGCCCGATCAATCCCAGCACGGCACCGTCTTGGATCGTGAGGTCGACGTCTGCCAGTGCCGGTGCCAGCCGCTGGCCAGGGTACCGTTTCCTGAGCCCCCGCACGTCGATCACTGCCATCTGGTCAGCGTCCCGTCGCGCCGGGCCTTCTCGATGCCCCGCCCATAGAGCAACAGGCCGAGCGGCACCAGGATCAGGGTCATCAGGCCCAGTGCCAGGCCGTCGACCAAGAGCGGTGGCCATGGCAGGGCCTGTTGCACCGGCAGCACCGCCCCGCCGAGCTCAGCGCCGGGGTCCATCAGCCGGCGCAGGGCGTCGAAGGCGTAAGTGTGCGGGATCAGGCAGGCCAACCACTGCAGGGGTCTGGGCAGCACCGTCACCGGGTAGTAGGTGCCGGCCAGCAGTGTGGCCAAGAGCCCCTGGACCAGAAACCGCACCGGTTCGGTGCCCCGCTTGATGTTGAGCAGATAGAACGAGCTGGCGCTGATCATGCCGATGCCGAAGGAACTGGCCAGGATGAGCACGGTGAAGCCGATGGCGATCAGGCTGTACTGGAAGCGGAAGGCGGCGCCGAACAGCAGCATGCCGAAAGCGCCGACCACGAACAGGCGTGGGTAGTCGTCGAGGATCGATTTGGTCATGAATCCGAACAGCGGTGTGAACACGGACATGGGGCTCAGCAACAGGAGGTCCATCGTACCGTTGTAGTAGCTTCGGGCGATCCGGGTGTAGGGATCGGCCAGGTTGGTGTACAAAAAGACGTTGATGGCGACACCGACCACGATGAAGGACATGTAGTTATTGCCGTAGGCCGGGCCGAGCAGTCGGGCGGCCTGTCCTTTCACCATCTCGCCGATCAGGAAGAAGAGCAGGGTCGTGACGAAGATGTTGACCAGCCACATCAGCTGATTGACCCGGTACGACTGCCACATGCGGTACTCACGCACGGCGAACGCCCACAGGGTCGCCAGCTCGCGGCGCAGGGTGGGCCAGAGCTGACCCTTGGCTCGGGACACCTGCGGTCTGGCGCTCACGCTCCGGCCTCGGCGGCGAGCGAGGACGAGGCGAACAGGTCGGCCAGTGCCGGTGCGCGCTCGCTGACCTGCACCACCTCGCCGCCACCGCTGAGCAGCCACACCAGGACGCTTTCCAGGGCGTGGGGCTGCTCAGAGACGCGAATCCGCCAGTGGGTGAGGGCCAAGGGTCCGGGCCGGGGCGTGCGCACCACCTGGCGGACCAGCGCAGGGGCGGGCCCGGCTGGCATATCGCCGCCCCTGGTCAACAGTTCGAGGACGCGCACCTGGCGCAGGGCGGACACCAGTTCGCCAGGTGTGCCCAGACGCTCGACGCGCCCCTCGGCCAGGATGGCGGCCCGGTCGAGCACACCCTCCAGGGCGTCGGCCTGGTGGTCCACCAAGACCACGGTCTGGCCACGGGCCGGGAGCACCTCGCGCACCAGCCGCAGCATCTCATTGCGGTGCACCGGATCGAGGCCCACCGTCGGCTCGTCCAATAGCACCAGCGGCGTTCGGAGCAACAGTGCCCTGGCCAGGATCACCCGCTGACGCATCCCGTTGGACAATGCGGAGACGGCCTTTTGGCGGTCAGCGAGGAGGCCCACCGCAGCCAGCGCCTGGTCGGTCCTCTCCTTGGCCAGGGCGCCGGACATACCGCACAGGCGCGCGAAGAAGCGAACATTCTCCTCCGCCGTCAGCGCCCACTCCAGCCCCATCCAGCCGGTGGTCGAGACGTAGGACACGCGGCGGCGGATCTCGGCCGTCCGGTGGAGACTCCATCCGGCGACGCGGCCGGAGCCTCGGCTGGGCGCCAAGAGGCCGGCCATGATCTTGACCAGGGTGGTCTTGCCGGATCCGTTGGCGCCGAGGATGCCAAACACCTCGCCAGGGTGGATGCGGAGGCTGACCTCCTCCAGGGCCTGGACGGCATTCTCAGAGACAGCGGTCAGGCGCAGCGCCCGCCCCAGTTTTTTGAGCCATAGCGCCGGGCCCAGCGTTTCCAGCTTGGTGCCTCTCAGCGACGGCTCAGTGCCCGGGTATGTCTTGCCAATGTCGACGAGCTCGACCACCGGCTGGCTGGCGGTCACCGCACCCTACCAGGCGGCGGCCAGCTGGGCGAGGTGGGCGGCAGAGCGCGCCTTGTACGGCCGGTCCCGCACGATGGCCACGAGGTCCGAGATCACCTCAGCCACCTGCCACAGGGGCGAGAAGGACGGGTCCACCGGCCCGGCCGCCAGGTAGCCGTCCAACACGGCCTGACGGTCTTCCGGGTCGCCCCACTGCCAGAGATCGAACACCGGGTGGCCGATGTAGGCGTCACCGAAGTCAATCAGGCCAGTGAAGCGTCCGCTGGCGGCATCGACGAAGGTGTGAGTCGGCCCGGGATTGGTATGGAGTGCGATGGCCACCGTGCGCTCGGGCACCAGGGACGCAAGCTTGTCAGCCACCTGGGCAGCCGGCATGGCGAGCGGCCAGTCGACACCTTGTGCCGCCAGGCGCCCGGCCAGGTCCGTGATATCCTCTCGGATCGACTGGCGCAGGTCGTCCGGCGTGAACTCTTCGGGAAAGAGGCCGCTCTCCCGGAGCGGCGCCTGCTGGATGGCGTGGACCCTCCGCACCGTGCGGCCCAGATCCGAGAGGGTCTTGTGCCGGATCGCCTCGGGGATCGGCGTACGCACTGCGGCGTCCCCGGCCATCCGGGTCAGGCAGGTGTACTCCACTGTGCCCTCACGACCGTATCCCAGCACGCGGGGAACCGGCAGTGCGGGGTCGTCCTGGGCGATCTGCCGGAGGAAGACCACTTCCTTCTCGAGACTGGTCCAGGACCGTAGCTGCGGCGGTCGCTGCACCTTCATCACCACGTCGGCGTCGATGTAATAGCTGCGGGCCTCGCCGCCGCTCTCGTCCACAGCCGTCACGGCCGTTGCCTGAGGCAGGTGGCGGCGAACCAGGCTCAGCACCAGGTCCGGCTCCAGCACGGGATCGGGCGCGGACGGCTGGTAGTACTCCCGGATGATCAAGGGCTCACTCCTCGTCATCATGTGGTACAGCGGTGACACCACTGGCATCCACATCGCCGGTCTGCGCAGGGCAACGCGGCTCCAAGTCCAACGGACGCTAGAGAGACTAG
>JAJZLH010000063.1 GCA_021803575.1 Bacillota bacterium
GCAGCCTCGGGCGAAGCCGCCCTGGCCGTACTCGAACCACATGTCGCCGCCCTGGCCGAGGATGAGGTCGCTGGGGGCGCCCGTGGCCGGCAGTCCCTGATTGAACAGGGTAATGACGCCGGTCGGCGTGATGCGGCCGATGGCGCCGGTGCCCTTGACGCAGCCGCCGGTTGTGGCCGACTGGACGCAGGTGGGGAACCAGATGGCGCCGGCCGGGCCGGACAGCAGGTTGCCGATGCCGCTGTTTTTGGGGAGGCCCTGGCTGAAGACGGTGATCTGGCCGGACATTGTGATGCGGCCGATACCGACGCTGTCCTGGCCGTTCGTAGCGAGGGCGTCGAACCAAAGGGCGCCACCGGGGCCAGCTTCCAGATTGGCCGCCTGCACACCGGCGGGAAGGCCCTGGCTGAACATGGTGATCTGACCGGACGGCGTGATGCGGCCGAAGCCGACCGTGGCACCCCCACCGCCAGGTACCTGCCCCTGCTGCTCGAACCACATGTTGCCGTCCGAGCCAAGGACCATGTTGCTGACCGGACCGGGCAGGCCCTGGCTGAACATGGCGATCTGACCGGACGGCGTGATGCGGCCGATCGCTCCGGTTGCACTGGACGGGCACCCTTGACCGGTGCCAATGCAATCGGTGAACCAGAGGTCACCGCCGGGGCCGAGGTGCAGATTGCCGAGGAAGCTGCCGGCCGGCAGGCCCTCGGCGAAGAAGCTGGCCGCCCCCGAGGCGCTGATGCGGCCGATGCCGCCCTGATATGTGAACCACAGCGTGCCGCCAGATCCCTGGGTGAAGGCGTATGAGGGCGCACCCTTGGTGGCGTAGGTGAAGATGGTGGCGGTGGGCGTGACGCGGCCGACGCCGCCACCAGCGCAAGATCCGTTGCAAATCGTATAGGTGAACCAGAGATCACCGGCCGGGCCGGCCACCAGGTTGTTCACCTGGGCGCAGGGCGGAAGCCCATCGCTGAAGAGCGCGATCGGGCCTGCCCCTTGGGTCCCCGTCCCGGTCGCCCCGCTGCTCTGGCTGGCCTGCGGACAGGATGGGGCGGAGGAAGGCTGCACGGGAAGGCTGCTACTCGCCACACCAATCGTCACCACCAGCGGCGCCGACCATGCTACCACCTCGCCGCCGGTGACCAGCGCCGCCTTCAGCGTGTAGGTGCCGACGGACAGAAAGACGATGGCCGTGGTGCTTGCCAGATCCGTCTCGATCTGACCGTCGGCGTACAGCCTCACCCTACCGCTCCCAGGCTGGCTGGGGCCCGCCGTGAGTTTGAAGTGGGAGACCGCCACCTTGACCGTCACGGTTCCAGGCAGGTAGGGCGGCGTGCTGATCGTGGCATCGGTCCTCGGCGATATGATGCGCACCGTCGGGTGCGCCGAGGCCTGGGGACTGCCTGGCCCGCAGCCGGCGATGGTCAAGCACAAGGCCGCGGCGAGACAGGTTGCGAGTAGACCTCTCAGTCGCATCGGTCGACCTCCCCAGGATTCTGGCCGCGCCCTCAGCTAAGAGTCCGGGTTGTGTCTGGATGGTTCCCGGCGGCCGTCGCCTTGGCCTGCCCCGGCCTCGTTACCCTCTGGCTCCCTTCCACTCAGCCGCGGCAAGGTTGGCTCGGCGTTAGCGGCCCAGCCGAAATGTGCGTTCCCTCACCGCGCCAGCCATTGCCATGGCCAGCGCCCGAACGGGGCTAGGGCGCGATGGTGGCGTTCAGCGGCATGGTGCCGAACTGGAAGTCGGAGATCGCCTGCAGCTCCTGGGGCGTGATGGTCATGATGTGGTAGTAGGACACGCCCAGCGCACCCGATGCCTGGGCACCGGCGATCGCACCCTCCAGCTCGTGGTAGGTCGGGTTGTATGGGCCCTGGGTGTAGAAGAGGTCGAAGGTCTGGAGGATGGGGGCGATCGGGGTGGCGCTGTTGCCGTCCTGGGCCCGGATCGTCTCCACCGAGGTCTGGATGTAGTTGAAGACCTGGTTGTAGGTCATGTTGTTCATGTGGCCGTGCCAGTAGTCCATGGGGGCGAAGGCGTTGACGTAGGGGCCGAGCTGGGCGTAGGGGTAGTTCGGCCGCTGCTGCGGCGGGTAGGTGACAGCGATCAGGAGCGTATTCGGCCCCGCCGCCTGGCGGACGGCCTGGGCGTACTGGGAGACGGCGCCCGGGCTCATGTTGGTCTCGATGTCCATGGCCAGTCCGTCCGGCTTGGCGCCGAGCGGGCTCACATAGCCCAGCACCGACTGGGTGAAGGCGATGTCAGCCGGCACGTTCTGCAGGTTGGGGAAGACCCAGGCGTAGAGGGCGATCCCGTCCTGGTGGGCCTTCTGCACCAGGTCGTCGAGGCCGGGGCCGCCGTAGAAGCCTGCGTCGTTGCTGGTCGCCACCTCCAGATAGATACTGGTGGCGTGCTCGGCCAGGGCCCGTTGCAGGATCACCTGGTCAGGGGTCTTGGTCCAGATGAAGTAGGGCAGCCACATGCCCTGTCCGCTCAGGGAGCCGGCGATGCCGGCCGGCACGTCCCGCACGATCAGAGTCTGGGGAGTGGCGGTCGGGTCCTGCGGGCTGGACACCACGAAAGTGGTGGTGCCGGAGGACTGGGTGGCGGTGAAGGTGCCGGCGGAGCCGGGCCCGGAGAGGTTGGTGGCGCCGGGCGCCCAGGTGCCGGCGGCCGAGCCCTCCTCCTGGACCGACACGCTGAGCGGCGTGCTGACCGGATTGCCGTAGGCGTCGACCAGGGCCACCTGCAAGGTGGCGGAGGACCCGTCGGACAAGACGCTGGTTGGGGCGAAGGTGGCGGCAAAGGATTTCACCGCCCCCGCCGTCACGACCAGGGTGGGCATCTGGCCGAGCGTGAAGTCCGGCGCCGTGACCTGGAGCTGGTAGGTGCCGGCCCGGGTCGGGAAGACGTCGAAGGAGACGGAGCCGCCGGAGATGGTGCCCTGATGCTCGACGCCGAGGGAGCCGTCCTGGGCGACCGGCGTCAAGGACACCGGCAGTCCGGTCGGATCGCCGGGGGCGCCCTCTACCGTGAAGGTGACGACCCCCTGGCTGCCGGCTGTGATCGTGTACTGGGACTGGCTTGGCACCAGTGTGCCGGCCGACACGGCCGAGATGGAGGCGGTGGAGCCGCTGGCGGCGCCGCCCGGTGCCGACACGGTGAGCGTGACCTGGCCGATGCCGGTCATGGTCAGGGTGCCGACCTGGGTGCTACCGGGGTTGGCCGTGCCGGTGGTGGCGGTGAAACTGGCCGGGCCGCTGACCTGGATGGCGACCGGCACCGGGATGGTGGCGGTGCTGTTCACGGTGATGGGCAAGGAGGCGCCGGCCGGCGCCGACCCGGGCAGGCTGGCGATGGAGAGCGCACCGGCCACCGGGCCGAGCACGGTGATGGTGTCGGTGGAGGACTCAAGGCCGCTTGAGCTGGCCACCAGGGTGTAGGTGCCGGGACTGGGGTAGGTGACCGTGGTGGTGGCGGAACCGGACTGGTCCTGGACGGTCAGGGTCTGGGCGGCCGGGCCGGAGACGGTGAGTGTGATCTGGCGGCCGGAGTCAGCCGGGTCTTGACCGCCGTTAGAATCCGTGACCGTCACCACGGTCGGCACCGGCGTCGCCTGGTTCACGGTCTGGGGCGTCGACAGGCTGAGCGCCTGCGGCACCTCCACCGTCACGCCGAAGCTGCCCTTGGCTGATCCGCCGGCCACCTGGGCGGTCACCGTCTGGTTGCCGCCGACGGTCGCCACGTAGGTCTGGCCCTGGATCTGGCCGGCGGTGGCGGTGAAGCTGACCGGAGCCGGCAGGAGGTTCCCCACCGAGTCGTGGACGTAGGCGAAGAGCGGCACCGACTGGCCGACGTTCACCACCCGGTCCTGGGGCACGGAGACGTTGGCGGCAACCAGGGCCGACTCCTGGGCGATCTGCGCCGGCGTGACGCCAAGTGCCCGGTAGACGATGGCGGCCAACTCGGCCCGGGTCAAGGGCGACGTCGGCAAGAACTGGCCGCCGCTGCCGTTGAAGACGCCGAGATCGGTCAGCACCTTAACCTCGCCCACCTGGGCGGCGGGGATCTGGCTGGCGTCGGTGTACGGCAGGCTCGCCCCGTTGAAGTCAGGGGCCAGGCGCTGGAGGCCCAGGAAGTGGATGATGCCGTCTGCGGCCTGAAGCCTGGTCAAGGTAACGGTGGGGGCGAAGGTGTACGGCCCCACCGGCTCCATCAGGCCGTCGCCGGTGGCGGTCTCGATGTAGGGCAGGTAGTAGCCGCCGGTCACGTCTGTGAAGGGCGGGCCCTGGTCGGCCGGGGTGAGCCCGGCCGCCCTGACCAGGATGGTCGCAAACTCCTGCCGGCTGATCGGCAGATTGGGGTCGAACAGCCCGCCGCCCACGCCTTCCAGGATGCCCTGGGCCGCCATGGCATCGATCGCAGTCGCCGCCCAGTAGGTGGACGGCACGTCTGAAAAGGGCTGAGAGGCGAATGCCGGCGCTGAGGGCAAGAGAATGAGGGCCAAGAGCAGCGCGCCGAACGCGCCCGGCAGGTGGGTGAGACGCATGTGTGTACCTCCTGGTGCGGTCGGTTATGTCTACCTTATCGGACCGCCCATTCCTTCACCCAAATGGGTGAGGGTGGAAAGTTTTATCTGGGGCGACCGGGACCGGCCGCCACCTCACGCAGCACCGCCGCCGTCTCCTGGCCGAAGCGCTGGGTGGTGAAGTGGCGCTGGTAGGCCTCCCGACCTCTCTCTCCCAGCTCCTTCCGGCGGGCGTAGGCCTCCCTTACGCCCGCGGCCAGCGCCCCGGCCTCTGGCGCCACCAGGAGCCCGCCCACCACCGCCTCGGTGAGGCCGCCCACGGCCGCCGCCACCACCGGCACGCTGGCCGCCTGGGCCTCCACTGCCACCAGCGAGAAGCCGTCCTGGCGGGACGGCACCACCACCACGTCCGCAGCCCCCATCTCCCGGCGCACCTCCTGCTCATAGGGGAGGAGGGCAACTCGCTCCGCCACGCCGAGGCGGGTGGCCTCGGCCCTAAGGGCGGCCTCCTCCCTGCCCTGGCCGCGCACCAGGAGGTGCCACTCCGGGCCGAGATGGGAGAGCATCGCCACCGCCAGGTCGACGCCCTTCACCCGCTCCAGCCGGCTCACCACCATCGCCACCCGGGCCGCCGCCGGGAAGCCGGCAAGCCGGCAGAGCTCCGATCGGGCGATGGCGGTGGCGGCTGGCTCCACGCCGTTCCAAACCACGCGCAGCCGATTGGGGTCAGTTCCCATTTTGAGGCGGTCGGCCGCCACCGCCTGCGAGATGGCGATCGTCATGTCCACCCGCCGGACCAGCCGCCCTTCACTGAGGCGGGCCGCCGCCTGGCGGAGGGGGTCGCTGTAGTCGGAGCCCAGGAGGCTGTGCGCCGTCCTCACCCAGCGGGCGGGGCGGGCGCGCAGGGCGGCCAGAGCCGGCCGAAGGCCATGGCTGTGCACCACGTCAAAGGGATGCTCCTGGAGCCAGCGGGCGGCAGCAGCGATGTCCGCCACCTCGCTCACCGGGACTCCGGCCGCCTTGGCCACCGGAACCAGGGCATGGGGAGGCATGCTCAGCGCCTCTACCGAAAGGCCCTCCTCGGGCAGGCGCTCCAGGAGCAGGGCCAAGTGGCGGATGGCGCCGCCCACGCCGCCGCCGCCGTACACCTCGACCACCCGGGGCGTGGCCATGCGCTCCCTCCCTCCAAGCGGCCGGCTCGTGCAGTGTATAATCGCCTACGGACCTTGCCCCACCACCATAGTACGGGAAGGGTGGCCAGAGCGTGACCAAGCGCCGACTGAATGCCGTGGATCTGATCCTGATCCTGATCGTGGTCTTCGCCGTACTGTTCATCGGCCAGAAGTTCCTGCCCAAGACGGCCGCCTCGCCCACCGCCGCCGTCCACACCATGCACGCCGTCTTCATCTCCGACCCCATCCCGAACTGGATCCACCTCGCCTCCAAGCTGCCGGCCGGCACTTCGGTCGACGCCGTCCTCGGCGGCACCGCCTATCCCTTCGGCACCGTGCTATCGGTCACCAAGATGCCGGCCCACATCAGCGCCCCCAACGCCCAGGGGCAGTGGACGGCCGCCATCGACCCGCTGTCCCAGCAGATCCAGGTCACCATCTCGGTCCAGGCCTCCGGCGGCACCAACTCTCCCTACGTGGTGAGCAATAACCCGCTCTACCTCGGCCAGCAGGTGGTGCTCGACCTCGGCTCGGTGCAGCTCACCGGCTACATGGAAGCGGTCACGCCCTGATGACCCGCACGCTCGGTCGCCTGATCGAGGACAGCACCATCGTCCAGCTCCTGGAGTCGGCGCTGGGCCGCCTGGCCCAGGCCGTGGGCGAGAGCAGGGCCGGCCAGCTGGCTGGTGCCGTCCAGGCGGCAGCCAGGCGGAGCCTCCTTTTGGGCATCCTCCTCTTCTCACCGCCCGTCTGGGCGGAGTGGACGGCAAAGAGCCGGCTCGTCTCCTGGCTCGGCCAGCGGGTGAAGGCCCGCCCGGAGGGGGACACAGAGGGCACCTTGCCGATCAAGGCGGCGATCTGGTTCCTGGTGCTGTTCGTGCCCATCTCGCTCTACGTCGCCGCCTATGTGCCCTCGGTCACCCTCCTCTCCGACGGCGTGCTGCTGGCGGCGGCCGTCATCCTGCTGATCGAGACCAAGGCCAAGGGCTGGGCCTTTCGGGCCACGCCGCTCGATCTGCCGATCGCCCTCTTCATCCTGATCGCCCTCATCTCGGCCGTCCTGAACGGCGAGTCGGCCAAGCTGTGGGTACTGGGCATGCGGGCCTATCTGGAGTTCGCGGTGCTCTACTTCATCGTCTCGGCCGCCCCCTTGACCGAGCGAGACCGGCGGATGGCGGTGCAGGGGCTCTTGCTGTGGGGCGTGGCCATGGCCGCCATCGGCGTGGGCCAGCACTTCTTGCACCTGGCCACACCCAGGGCCTGGACCGAGGCCATCTCCGCCGCCCAGGGCATCACCACCCGGGTGCCGGGCACCATGGCCAACCCCAACACCTACGCCGGCTATCTGGTGCTGATGGTGGCGCTGTTCGCCGCCTTCGCCGCCGAGAAGGTGCCGCTCTGGCTGCGCACGATGGCGGTGGCGGGGCTCCTCTTGGGCCTGGGGGCCACCCTCTTCACCTACAGCCGGGAGGCGCTCCTGGCTCTGGCGGCCGCCGGGCTGGTGCTGGCCGTGGTCGGCGATCGCCGCCTTCTGGTGGCGGTGATCGGGCTGGGCTGCCTGGCCATGCTGGCCGACCCCAAGGTGGTGCAGCACCTGGCCTTTGGCTTCTCCTCCACCTACTCTCAGGTCTCGCTCTCCTACGGCCGGCTCTACTTCTGGCTGAAGAGCCTGCCGGTGATCGCCGCCCACCCCTGGTTCGGGGTGGGACCGGGCCTGTTCGGCGGATCGGTCGCCTTCGACTTTCACTCCCCGGTCGAGCTCCGCTACGGGCTGGAGAGCATGTCGACGGTTGACTCGCAGTGGATCCAGCTGGCGGCTGAGGTGGGCATTCTCGGCGTCCTGGCCGTGCTCTGGCTGTTCGTCGGCATGATGCGGATGGCGGTCACCGTCTTCGGCCGGGAAGAGGACCCCTTCTTCCGGGCCCTGGCCCTCGGCACCGCCGCCGGCACGGTCGGCTTCATGGTGCAGTCGGTGTTCGCCGGACTATTGGAGGTGCACCAGGTGGTGATGGTGCTGTGGCTGGCCGCCGGCATCACGGCCTGGCGCTGGCGGCACCAGGAGTTACGGCTGAAAGCGGCGGAGCCGAGCTAGCATGAGCCGGCCCACCTGGCTGCAGGCCTCATTCCTGCTGATGGGGCTGACATTGCTGTCGCGGCTGATGGGCTATTTCCGAGACACCATGGTGGCGCTCCGCTTCGGCGCCTCTGCCACCACCGACGCCTACCTGATCGCTTTCACCCTGCCCAGCTACCTGGTCGGCATCATCTCCGGCGCCATCAACGCCGTGCTCCTGCCCCAGGTGGCGAGACGGCTGGCTCAGGACGACCAGTCCGGCGCCTGGCGGCTGGTCATGGGCGCCGTGGGCTGGGTGACCATCGCCACCCTGGCCCTGGTCGGCCTGCTCGAGCTCCTGGCGCCGGTGGTGCTGCACCTCTTGGCGCCGGGATTTCGGCCGCCCGAGCTGGCCCTGGCCGTCTCCCTGGCCCGCATCCTCCTCTTCTACGTCTTCTTCTCCTCCCTCGCCTACCTGTTCGGCGCCGTGCTGAACGCCCACCACCGCTTCGTCTACGCCGCCCTCGCCCCCAGCCTGATGAGCGGGGCGGCGGTGGCGGTGATGCTGTTCATGGCCCACCCGCCCATCCACCTGGTGGCGCTGGCGCTTCTGGTTGGCTCCGTGCTGCAGCTTCTGGTCCAGCTTCTGCCGCTGCTCGGCCAGGGGCTTCGCTACCTGGCCTGGCCCCGCCTGGCCGACCCCGGCGTCCGGCACATGGTGCGGCTATCCGTCCCCACCTTCGCCTCCAACTCGGTGGGGTCGGGCAACGTGATGATCGACCGCATCTTCGGCTCCACCCTGGCCACCGGCTCGATCGCCGCCCTCGCCTTCGCCGACCGGGTGGTGCAGGTACCCTTCGGCGTCTTTGGCGCCGCCGTCTCCACCGCCCTCTTCCCCCGCTTCGCGGAGGCTTTGGAGTCCAAGCAGCCGGAGCGGCTGGTGCGGGCCTTTGCCGGCGGCGTGCGCCTGATCGTGCTGATCACCTTCCCGGTGGCCGCCCTCATGCTCTTCCTGGCACCGCCCCTGATCGATCTCCTCTTCCGCCACGGCGCCTTCACGCAACAGGCCGCCAACCTGACCGCCTTGTGCCTGCGCGCCTATGCCCTGGCCCTCATCCCGTATTCCCTGAACATGGTGATGATGCGGGTCTATTACTCCCTGGAGCGGACGGCAGAGTTGGCCCTACTGGGCGTGGGTATGCTGGCCCTGAACGCCATCGGCGATGCCATCCTGGTCCGCCTGATGGGCGCGCCGGGCATCGCCCTCGCCACCGTGCTGGTAGAGGGCTCCTTCTCGCTGCTCCTCATCTCCCGGCTCCGGCCCCGGCTGCCTGGCCTCGGCCTCAGGACCCTCCTCCGGGCGGCCTGGCCGGTGGGGCTGGCGGCGGTGCTGTCCGGTGCTCTGGCCGCTGGCCTCGGCGGGCTTTTGCCCACGGCCAGCACCGTCCAGGCGGCTGTTGCCACCGCCGCTGGCGTCCTAGTGCTGGCCGTCTCGTTCTATCTCTTCTGCCGGCTGTTCAGAGTACCGGAGGCGCGGCGGATGGGCGAACTCCGGGCGCTTCTCTCCAACCGAGCGCCATAGGAGTATCCGCCTTGATCAGATCAGACGGTTCCATGACAGTTTACTGTGTGACTG
>JAJZLH010000037.1 GCA_021803575.1 Bacillota bacterium
CTGCACCGGCTGCGGCCACCGCCTGCTGATCGACCGGGTGAAGCTGGAGAAGGCGATGAAGCGCTGCCTGAACCGGGAGATCCCGACGGTCTGAGCAAGGCGGGCCGCGCCTTCTCCTGGCCCAGGCGGCGTGCTATACTCCGACTCACGCCCCCCGCTCCCTCCTGGGAGCCCAGCCCCAAGCTGGTCCGTGGGGAGGAGGTGAAACGATGCGCGAGTACGAGCTCGCCCTGGTGATCGACCCCAGCCTCGACGAAGAGGCAGTGGCGGCACTGGTGGCGCAGATGACAGAGCTGATCACCAAGCAGCATGGCACGGTGGCCACCCCCAAGGTGTGGGGCAAGAAGCCCCTGGCCTACCCGGTGGACGAGAAGACCGAGGGGTCCTACGTGTTCATCCCCTTCTCCTCCGAGCCGCCGGCACTGAACGAAATCTATCGGGTTCTCCGCTACAACCAGCAGGTGCTCCGCCACCTGGTGGTCCACGCTGTGCCCGAATCCCCCGAGATGGCACCGCGAGTGGTGACCCGGAAGGTCGAAACTTTTGTGCCGCCTGGCAAGCTTCGGCAGAATGCCGAGCAGGCGGTGGCGGTGACGACGGCCGAGCGGCCAGACATCACGCTGGCGGCCAAGGAGCCGGCAGATGCGGCAGCCCCGCCCGCTGGACCCGAAGCGACGGCGCCCTCAGCCGAACCGGCTGTCGAGACAGAGCCAGAGGCCCCCACCGAGACAGCGGCCAAGAGTGAGCCGGCCGAGGTGAAGGCGGTGGCCAGAACCAGGGCCGCGGCCAAGCCGAAGGCAGAACCGAAAGAGAAGGCAGAAGCCAAGCCAAGGGCAACAGCCAAGGCCAAGGCAGAGGCCAAGGAGAAGGCCGAGCCGAAGCCGAAGGCGGCCGCCAAGGCCAAGCCTGAAGCCAAGAAGAGCCAAGCGCCGAAGGAGAAGGCCCCCGCCAAGGCCACCCGGAAGGTCCGAGAGCCAGCCGCCAAGGCCGCCAAGAAGTGAGAATCCCCTGGCCGCCCGGTGCGGCCAGCAAACTTCGGAAGGGTAGGCGCGGACCATGCTAAACCGAGTGATCCTGATCGGCCGACTGACCCGGGACCCGGAGCTTCGCTACACCACCAACGGAAAACCGGTGGTCCGCTTCACGCTGGCGGTGGATCGCCAGCGGGCGCCGCAGGGTGAGCGTTCCACAGACTTCATCGACATCGTGGCCTGGGAGAAGCTGGCCGAGACGGTGCACAACTATCTGAACAAGGGGCGGCTGGCGGCGGTGCAGGGCCGGCTGCAGGTGCGCAGCTACGAGGCCAAGGACGGCCAGCGCAGGCGGGTCTGGGAGGTCGTCGCCGACCAGGTCAGCTTCCTGGACCGGCCCCCGAGCGAGGAGGCGGCCCACGATCCGTTCCTGGCCCCTGACGCCGTCCCTGAGGATGGCCAGGAAGAGGACGTCCCGTTCTAGGAGGCGAGGAGCCGGTGCCGGGGCGTCTCCGGTTGCCCGGCGCCCATGAGAAGGGAGGTAACCAGATGCGACGAGAGCGTGGCCGCAAGCCGAAGCGGCGGGTGTGCAGCTTCTGCGTCGACCATATCATCGCCGTCGACTACAAGGATGCCCAGCGCCTGCGCCGCTTCCTGTCCGACCGCGGCAAGATTCTGCCACGGCGGGTGAGCGGCAACTGCGCTGGCCACCAGCGCCAGCTGACCGGCGCCATCAAGAGAGCCCGGCACCTGGCCCTGTTGCCGTTCACCATCGACTGAGGCCCCCGGCTAGGCAAGACGGCGAGGAGGAGGTGGCGCCATGCCACCAGCCCACCAGGCAGACCGCCTGACCACCGCCAAGGGTGGCCTCGGGTGACCTGGATCGCGGCCAGAAGGCCGCTCACCGACTTCGCCCTCGCCCTCACAGCCGGGGCCGCCCTGGTCGGCATCGGCCTCACCTTCGGTCCCTGGGGCGGGGTGCTGTTTCTCAGCTGGCCGCCGCTCTTGGCGCTCACCTACCGCCAGGGCTGGCGGTTTGGGACGGCCGCGGCCGTGCTTCTGGCGGCAGGGCTCTGGCTGGTGGTGCCCAGCCTCCTGGCCGTACCGCTCCTCTTGTTCCTGGCCGGACCGGTCTGGTCTGGCTTTAGGCTCCGGCAGTCGGCGCCGCTGGGCCAGGTGCTGGCCGAGTCGGTGGTCGCCCAGGTAGGACTCACGCTCCTCTTCCTGGCGCTATGGGTGCTGCTCAGCCGGGGACTGGGCGGCTTTGCCGCAACCGCCCTGTCCGCGGTGCAGCAGTACATGGGATTTGCCCAGAGTACCGCGGCGACGGTGCGGGCCACGGCGCTGGCCGGTGGCGCCGGGGCCAGCCAGGCCGCGGCCCAGGGCCAGCTCTATCTCACAGAGCTGCGCAGCTACCTGCCGATCGTGCCAGCGGTGGCGGTCACCGTACTCGTGATCAACAGCGCCCTGGGCCTGGTCTCGGGCCACTGGGCGCTCCGGTTGCTCAACGAGTCGCCCCGCCCGCTGCCGCCCTTTGGCACCTGGTCCTCGCCGCCCTGGCTGGCGATCGCCTACCTGGTCGGGCTCGGGCTCTTCTTTCTGATGCCCCAGAACACCGCCGGCAACCTGATCGGCGCCAACCTACTCACGCTCAGCCAGGCGGTGCTCCTGGTGCACGGCGGCGCCCTGCTGTATGCCGGTGCGGCCAGGCTGGGCCTGGGCCGGGGGCTGCGCGTGATCGGGCTGGCGCTGTTGCTCCTGATCCCGGTCTCGGTCGAGGTGCTGGCGGTGCTGGGCGTGGTTGACTCCGCGCTCGACATGCGCCGGCTGCGCACCCAGAAGACGTAGGAGGGGCCAGCGTGCAGGTGGTGCTGAAGGCGGAGGTCAAGGGGCTGGGCCGGCCGGGCCAGCTGGTCGAGGTGTCGGACGGCTACGCCCGAAACTACCTCTTCCCCAGGTCTCTGGCCGAGGAAGCCACCAGCGGCGTGCTGAAGAAGGTGGCCGAGGCCAACCGGGCCGCCGCCAGCCGGGAGGCCCGCCAGCTGGCCGCCGCCCAAGCTGAGGCGAAGCGGCTGGACGGCCAGGCGGTGACGATCCGGGTGAAGGCCGGTGCCCAGGGCCGGCTGTTCGGGGCGGTGACCGCCGCCGACATCGCAGCGGCGATCACCAATAGCCTTGGCGTCCAGGTGGACAAGCGCCGCCTCGACCTCAAGGAGCCGGTGAAGCGGGTGGGCGAACAGAGGGTGGAGGTGCGGCTGGCGCACGACGTGCGGGCTGTGGTGCGGGTCTTGGTGGAGGCGGAGAAGGGGGGCTAGGCAATGACCGTGGCGAGCTCGCAGCCGGTGGACCGGGTGCCGCCGCAGAGTCTGGAGGCGGAGCGGTCGGTGCTGGGCTCCATGCTGATCGAGAAGGACGCCCTCACCCGGGGGATGGAAGAGCTTAGGGACGAGGACTTCTACTGGGAGTCCCACCGCCTGATCTTTCGCACCATGCAGGAGCTCTACGACCAGGCCCAGGTGGTGGACCTGGTCACCCTGAGCGAGGCTCTCCGCAACGCCAAGCACCTGGAGCAGTGCGGCGGCGCCACCTACCTGGCCGAGCTGACCACCGCCGTGCCCACCGCCAGCCACATCAGCCACTACGCCAAGATCGTGCGGCAGCGGGCGCTGCTCAGGGGCGTGATCCGGGTCGGCACCCAGATGGCGCAAAACGCCTATGACGGCGAGGGAGATGCCGAGACCATCCTCGATGCCGCCGAGCGCGACCTCTACCACCTCTCCCAGCGCCAGGGCGAGTCCGCCACCGCCATCCGTGACGTGCTTCTGGCCACGGTCGGTCGGATCGACCAGTACTACGCCAAGGGCCTGACCGGCGTCACCACCGGCTTCTCTGCCTTCGACAAGCTGACCTCGGGCCTGCAGAAGTCGGAGCTGGTGGTGATCGCCGCCCGCCCCAGCGTGGGCAAGACCGCGTTGGCCCTGAACCTGGCCCGCAACGCCGCCGAGGCCAAGGTGCCGGTCGCCCTCTTCTCCCTGGAGATGGGCCGGGAGCAGCTGGCCATCCGCCTGATCTGCGCCCACGGCGGCATCGACTCCCAGCTCCTGCGCCAGGGCCGGATGGAGGAGGAGGACTGGAAGCGCTTCTCCTGGGCGGTCAGCCAGCTGTCCACCATGCCCATGTTCATCGACGACGCCGCCAGCCTGAACGTGCTGGAACTGCGGGCCAAGTGCCGGCGCATGAAGCACGAGCACGGGCTGGGCCTGGTCATCGTCGACTACCTGCAGCTCTTGGAGGCGCGCACCCAGATGGAAAATCGCCAGCAGGAGATCTCGGCCATCTCCCGGGCCCTGAAGTCCTTGGCCCGCGAGCTGGAGGTGCCGGTCGTCACCCTGTCCCAGCTCTCCCGGGCGGTGGAGCAGCGCTCCGACCACCGGCCGATGCTCTCCGACCTTAGGGAGTCCGGCGCCATCGAGCAGGACGCCGACGTGGTGGCCTTCATCTACCGCGAGCAGTACTACCAGAAGACACCGGGGGCGTCGGACGTGGCCGAGATCGTGGTCGCCAAGCAGCGCAACGGGCCGATCGGCACCGTCCGCCTCCTGTTCAGGGAGGACATCGGCCGCTTCTTCACCCTGGAAGAGCAGGCGGAGGCCCCGGAATGAGGTGGCGGGTGTGGTCCGCCCTCCTGGCCCAGGTGCTTTTGGGGGCGGCCGGACTGATCTGGCTGGGCCCGAGCGGGCTCTTGGTCGGGGCGCCGGTGAGCGGCCTCCTGGTCCCGGTCACGAGGCGCACCTGGTGGGGCGTGGCAACCGGCGCCCTGGTGCTGGCCGCCTTGGCCATCGTCTGGTCCTGGCGGATCTCGAGGCACCTCAGCGATGCCCTCGGCGGTATCGGCGGCGGCGCCCTGGCCGTGCTCCTGGTGGTGGCAGCCTCGCTGCTCCTGGCCCGGGCGGCCGCCGTGATCCGGCCAGCGTTACTGCTGCGGGCGCCCCGCCGCCAGCGGCTGGCCGTCCCCGCTGAGGACTGGCCGGAGTGGGACCGGCCGGTCGCCCACTTCGAGGAGGTGGCAGCCGTGTCGCCGCCGCAGACGGACGCCGCCGCTCCGGCCCGGCCAGACCCCGCCGCCCCGGACGGCCCCGGCCCGGAAGGAGGGGCCGACTGATGCCATCGGTGGCCGTAATCGGCGCCCAGTGGGGAGATGAGGGCAAGGGCAAGGTCACCCACTACCTGGCCCAGCAGGCGGACATGGTGGTGCGCAGCCAGGGCGGCAACAACGCCGGCCACACCGTGGTGGTGGGCGGCGAGGTGTTCAAGCTGCACCTCCTGCCCTCCGGCATCCTCTACCCGGGCTGCCGGGCGGTGATCGGCAACGGCGTGGTGGTCGACACCGAGGTGTTGCTGGAGGAGCTGGCCTATCTGGAAGGCCGGGGGGTCGACACCTCCGGGCTGGTGGTGAGCGACCGGGCGCACCTCATCTTGCCCTATCACCGCCTGCTGGACGGCCTGGAGGAGGACGACCGCGCCGAGCGCCGGATCGGCACCACCCGCCGCGGCGTGGGGCCGGCCTACATGGACAAGAACGCCCGGGCCGGCATCCGCATGGTGGACCTGTTCGAGCCGGAGCGGCTTAGGGCGGTGGTGGGCTGGAACGTGGACCGGGTCAACCGCATCCTGGAGCGGGTCTACGATGTGCCGCCGGTGTCGGCCGCCGAGGTGCTGGCCATCTGCCAGCGGGCGGCGGCCAGGCTCCGCGGCATGGTCGAGGATACCTCGGTGCTGGTCAACGAGGCGCTGGACCGGGGCCAGCGCGTGCTGTTCGAGGGCTCGCAGGGCACCTTTTTGGACGTCGACCACGGCACCTACCCCTACGTCACCTCCTCCCACCCGGTGGCGGGCGGCGTGACCATCGGCTCCGGGGTGGGTCCCAGCCGGATCGGGCGGGTGCTGGGGGTGGTCAAGGCTTACACCACCCGGGTGGGCGACGGGCCGATGGTGACGGAGCTCAACGACGAGACCGGTGAGCGCATCCGCCAGGTCGGCCACGAGTTCGGCACCACCACCGGACGGCCCAGGCGGGTCGGCTGGCTGGACGCCGTGATGCTGCGCTACGCGGCGCGGGTGAACGGATTGGACGCCCTCGCTCTCAACCACCTGGACGTGCTGTCCGGCATGGAGATGGTGCGCCTGGCCGTGGCCTACGAGCTGAACGGCACCCGCCTCACCCACTACCCGGCCTCGCTCAGCACCCTGGAGCGGGCCAGAGCGGTCTATCTGGACCTGCCGGGCTGGCCCGCCTTCTCGCCGGAGATCCGGCGCCGGGAGGAGCTGCCCGGCGCGGCCGAGACCTTCCTGCAAGCCATCGAGCAGGAGGTCGGCCTGCCTCTGGCCGTGATCTCCACCGGCCGGGAGCGCGGCCACACCCTGATCCTGGAGGACCTGTTCCAGCCCCTGGAGCGGTCCTCAACGTGAGAGACATAGGCTATAGCGGCTTGAGGAGGGCATAGATGGCGGAGGAGAGCTTTCAGGCGGTCTGGGATGCGATTCACGAGCGCCACACGGTCTACCGCTTCGCCGGGAAGCCGCTGCCGGAGGGCACCATCGAGCGGCTGGTGGAGAGTGCGGTGTGGGCGCCCAACCACCGCCTGACCCAGCCCTGGCGCTTCGTGGTGGTGGAGGGGGCGGCCAAGGAGGAACTGGCCGCGCTGCGCGGCCGGCTGGCCCGGGAGCGGGCGGAGCGGGAGGGGCGCGGCCTGGATCGGGTGGAGGCCCAGGTGGCGGAGTTCCGGGAGCCAGCGGCCTACCTCTACATCGTCCGGCAGGTGGCCGGCGACGAGGAGCGCCAGCGCGAGGACTACGCCGCCTGCGCCATCGCCGCCTACATCGTGCAACTGGTGGCGCACGGCCTCGGCCTGGGCGTGCGCTGGGGCACCGGCCTGATGGCCCGCCACCCGGCCGTGCACCAGGCCCTCGGCCTGGACGGCGATCAGGAGATCGTCTGCTTTCTCGGGCTAGGCTACGAGCGGGAGGGCGACGATCACCGGCGGCGGCGACGGCCTGCCTCCGAGCTGACCCGCCGTCTGGATCAGCACCTCGAGAACTAGTCCAGCAGGCTGGTCACGGCTGGGCCGGGACAGGTACACTGGGCCCAGTATCGAAAGCAAAGCGACCTGATCCTGTCCCCCTCAGCCAACGCACACCTGGAGGCACGGATGCTTCATCTGGTCGCGCTAGCCATGCACAGCGCCATCGTCACGGTCACGGCACCGGTGTTTGCCCTGCTCTTCCTCATCCTGCTGGTGGACGAGGCGGGCTGGCTGTCGCCGGAGCGGCTGTTCAGGCAGGCGGGGAAGGCGCAGCCGGCCCTGGGCGCCGCCCTCTCGGCGGTGCCAGGCTGCGCCGGCAGCCTGACCCTGACCCGGCTCTACACGGCCGGTGCGGTGTCTGGTGCCACCCTCCTGGCCGGGCACCTCGCCACCATGGGCGATGCCTCCTTCGTGCTGTGGGCGGGCAAGCCGCTCCCGACCCTGGGTCTGCTCGGCATCGTGTTGGTGGTGGGGACCGGCGCCGGCCTTTTGGCCCAGCGCTTCAACCTGTCCAGCACGCCCGCTGTCCCCCAACATGCCGAGGAAGGCAGCGGCACCGAGACGGTGCCCTGGCTGGCGGCCTTGTGGGTGCTCCTGGCCCTGGCGGTAGGGCTGGACACCGTCCTGGGCTTTTCCACCCTCACCAATGTGGTCCTGGGCGTGGCGCTGGCCGTGGTCAGCCTGGCCGCCCTGCGCACGCTGAAGAAGCAGAAGGCATCCCGGGCCGGGGTGCGCGCCATCCTGACCGCGGTCCGTGACGCCGCCGAGATCACGCTGTGGGTGATGGCGGCGGACGTCGTGTTCACGGTGGCGGCCCACGGCGGCGGCGTCGGCATCATCAACCTCTTGCACGGCAACCTGATGCTGGACGTGGCGCTGGGCGCCGTGGTCGGTCTGATCCCGGGCTGCGGCCCCCAGATCGTGGTCGCCACCTTGTTTGTGACCGGCAACCTGCCCTTTGCGGCGGTGCTGGCCAATACGCTCAGCCAGCACGGCGACGCCATCTTCCCGCTCCTGGGCTCGGCCCGGCGGACGGCCTGGCGGTTGTCTTTGACCGGCGGTGCAGTGGGAGCGGCGGCCGGGCTGCTCTGGGCAGTTGCCTTCCGCTGAGACATGGAGGACAGACCAGACCGAGACGGCCGCCCCAGCGTGGCGCGGTTAGGGCCACGGCGGTCCAAGCTGGTGTGGGGATTCATTCGGTGTACACAGGCGATGGAGCGTGAGGCCGATGCCTGCTAGGAGGACGCAACTCTACCTGAGCGAGGCACAGTGGAAGGCGGTTGAGGAAAAGGCCCGCCGCCTTGGTACCTCCGCGGCCGAGATGATTCACCAGGCGATCGACCAGAGCCTGGGCAGAAGGCCGCCCTTGGACGATGTCCTTGATCGAGTGGCCGGTGCCTGGGCTGGGCTGGAGCAGTTCGACAGCGCCTACCTGGCGCGCATACGAGCTGAGTGGGACAGACGCACAGGCGACTGAATACCTTCTGGACTCGGACGCGTTGATCGACGTCCTGAGTGACTGAAACGGGACTCTGGATGGGTACCGGCGGGGGTGCGCCGCAGGCGGCAACGCCACGCCAAGAGCTCCTGGCTTCCTCGGACCGATTCCCGTGAGCCGTGACATCCCGGCAAGGGCCGGCCGGTACCGAGCCCGATGCGGCCGCTCTCACGGACCCTCGTTGCCCGATGCACTGATCGCCGCGTCGGCAAGCGTAGAGGGACTTCACCTGATCACGCGCAACGCCCGCCACTTCCCGATGGCAGACATTCCCGTGATCAATCCAGGGGCGGACTGACCATCCGAGGCTGCCGCCGGCGGCTCCCGGGAACGGGTGTCTTGAGGTCCGGTCTTGTGCTGGGTATACTGGGCCTGTTGCGGGAGTAGTTCAGCGGTAGAATATCGGCTTCCCAAGCCGCAGGTCGCGGGTTCGAATCCCGTCTCCCGCTCCAGAGTTTGGCTGGTGTAGCTCAGTTGGTAGAGCGGCGCATTCGTAAT
>JAJZLH010000006.1 GCA_021803575.1 Bacillota bacterium
TTGACGGTGCGCATGCCGATGCCGGCGTTGTTCACCACCAGGTCGAGGCGGTCCCAGTGCGATCCGACCCAGGCGGCCTGGCTGGAGACGGACTGCCAGTCCCTGACGTCCATGGGCAGGGCCTCGGCCCTGAGCCCCTTCTGCTGCCAGGCCAAAACCGCCTGGTCGAGGCGGGAGCCCGGCCGGGCGGCGATTGCCACCTTGGCGCCGGCGGCGAGCAGGGCGTCGGCCATCGCCCAGCCGAGGCCGCTGGTGGCACCGGTGACCAGGGCCGCCTTTTGGTTGAGGGGCCGGCTCTGGCCGGCCATCGTCAGCGGCCGCCCTGGGTGGCGATCATCCACCCGGGGTACATGGGCGGGGGTGCGCTCACCTGATCGAGTTCGGCTCGGCTGGCTGGGTCGAGCTCGAGGTCGAGTGCCTCCAGGTTGGCCTTCAGCTGATCCAGGCTGCGGGCGCCGATCAGCACGGAGGTGACGCCCGGGCGATCTTTCAGCCAGGCCAGGGCGACGGCTGGCATGGTGGTGCGGTGATCCTGGGCCGCCTTCTCGAGCGGTGCCAGCACCCGCTGGCCGAGGGCGCGGTCGAAGGGCGGGAACCACAGGTCACGGTCGCCGAAGCGGGTGCCGGGAGGTGCCTTGGCGCTCTTGTACTTGCCGCTCAGGTAGCCGCCTGAGAGCGGGCTCCAGACCATGATGCCGAGCCGCTGGTCCAGGCAGGCCGGCACCACCTCGTACTCAATGTCGCGGTTGACCAGCGAGTAGTGCATCTGGGCCGAGATGAACGGCGCGTAGCCGTGGGTGGCCGAGAGCAGGCCGGCCTTGACGATCTGCCAGGCCGGGTAGTTGGACAGCCCGATGTAGCGCACTTTGCCCTGTGTCACAAACCGGCTGAGCGTCTCCAGTGTCTCCTCCAGCGGCGTCGATGCGTCCACGCCATGCACCTGATAGAGGTCGATGTAGTCGGTGTGGAGGCGGCCGAGGCTCTGGACCAGGGCGTCCTCCAGGTGCTTGCGGGAGAGCCCGCGGTCGTTCGGGCCGGGGCCCATGGCGCCCAGCGCCTTGGTGGCGACCACCGCCTCGGCGCGCCGGCTACTGAGCGCCTTGCCCAGCATGGTCTCAGCGGCCCCATGGCTGTAGACGTCAGCCGTGTCGAAGAAGTTGATGCCGTGGTCGAGGGCCATGGCGACCATGGTGGTGGCCGTTTTCTGATCGACGCCGCCCAGCTTCCACTGGCTGTCGCCAAAGGTCATGGTGCCAAGGCACCAGGGTGACACCTTGAGGCCGCTTCGGCCCAGCGATCGGTACTGCATCGGATCACCTCCCAGGTCTACTCAGGCCTGCCGGCCGACGCCGGCCGGCGGAGAAGGGGCCGGGCCGGCTGCCCGGCCCAGAGCATTTAGGAACTTTGCACGTCGCTTCCTCCCCAGCTGGCACCGGCCAGCGTCGTGCGGCTTAGCCGCCCTTGGCCAGGCGGCGGCGGCGCTGCCGGTCGGCGTGGGTGAGCGCCATCGCCTGGACAAAGGGCCAGCCGGCGCCCCACAGACCCAGGCCGAACAGGGGCACACCCCACAGCAGGTCGTCCAGATTGGCCGACACGCCGCCGTTATACAGCAACGAGGTGCCGACCACCCCGGCCAGGAGGGCGAGGGCCAGGAGGAGGGGGCGGGGCCGCCCTGGCACCGGCAGCCGGCGCCTACTTCCGCTTGTGCCGGGCGTAGTGATCCCTCCAGATCAGGCGGTAGAGTGGCACCTTGCGCGGGATGTCGCGCAGTCCGGGGATCCAGGGGATGAGCAGGAAGATGAGGGTGACCACGCTGACCGTGGCCCCGGCCAGGAGGTCAGGCGCCGGCGAGGTGAGGAAGGGCGGAATCTGGTAGAGCAGGGTGTAAAACCACAGCCAGACGGCGCCAGGGTAGTTCCCGGGCTCCTTCATCTGGCCCCACTCCGGGCCGAGCAGCTCCTGACCGGCCGCCGTGCGGGTCAGGGGCGCACCCTGGAGCAGGAGCAGGGCACGCGTGAAGTCGGTCTGGTAGACATGACCGTTCAGATTGATGCTGGCCTCCAGGGTGCCACCCCGGGCCAGGTCCAGGTAGGCCTGCATCATCACCGGCAGGGGCCCGCTGGCCGAGGCCGGGACCAGGAGGCGGCCGCCCACCACCCTGGCGTGATCGAGGGCGGACTGGTAGGCATTCTCCCAGCTGGCCTGCTGGGCGGGAGACGCCGCCTGGAAGGCGGCGAGAGCCTGACCCAGGGCTGGGTCGAGGGCGGACACCCGGCGCAGCGGGGTGAGGACGAAGACCGACTTGGCGTCAAGCGGCACGGTGACGCCTGCCCAGGCCTGCGGAGAGATCGGGCCCAGGGACTGCACCGAGCCGGTGCCGTGGTTGTAAGGCGGGCCGTAGTTGGCGATAGCGTTCTTGCCGTCCAGGATGTGGATGGCGGTTGCCTCCAGCTCTGCGGGATGGGTCAGCGCCACCTGCTGGGCGGTCAGAGTCGGCTCGTCGGGGCTGGAGAAGAGGAGGGCGAGCAGGAGCACCAGGCCCAGCACCACCAGGAAGGCGACGGCCAGCTCCTTGACCAGATCGGCTTCCACCATCCTATAGCCCCGGTACTGCCGGCTGGAGCGCTCACTCATCGTGATGTGCCCCCTCGTTTGGCGCCAGGGGGTCGTCGATCGGGGTGACCACGCCCTTGGAGCGCACCAGGTAGAGGTGGAAGCCAATCAGAGCCGCCAAAAGGAGCGGCAGCAACACGATGTGCAGCCCGTAGATCTGGCCGAAGTTCAGGATGTTGAAAAACCCGCCCACGCCCAAGGCGTTGAAGGCGTCCTTACCCTGCAACGCCACCCACTGCGAGTCGAAGTTCTGCTGGGAGAGAAAGCCGGTGAAGGCGGTGAGGATGGAGACCAGGAACAGCACCACGCCGCTCACCCAGTTGACGGCCCGCCCTCCCCGCCAGGCCGCCATGAAGAACTGGGCCCACAGATGCAGCACCATGAAGAAGAAGAAGGTCTGCACCGCCCAGAAGTGGACGCTGTTCACGAAGTGGCCGAGGGCTGAGATGTGCCACCAGGTGGGCCCGAAGATGACCAGCACGATCCCGGACAGGACCAGCGTCAGGAAGCTGGCCAGGGTCAGCACGCCGAAGAAGTAGACGTAGGAATGGACGTACTCGGGCAACCGGTCGGGCAGGAGATCCTCCATCGGGATCTCCCGGACGAGCCAGCGGCGAAGCCGCGTGGTCCAGTTCACGGCTGGCCGCCCTTGGGCGGACGCCGCCGTGGGTAGGGCAGGACCAGGGCCAGCACGAAGACGGCGATCATCAGCAGCACGATCGCCAGATCGGACGCGGTCATGTTGAAGAAGTCGAGCGGGGCGTTGCTGGTCAGGGGGAACACGGCGCTGTCTCCTTCCATGACACCCGGGTGCGGGTTGGGGGTAGGTAGGTATTCCCATCAGAGGGGGAGCACTCCTGCCACCGCTGCAGTGCCGTCGCCAGGCCGGCCGACAGCCTCAAAAGGCGAACATCAGATAAAAAGCAGGTAAAAATGTTCGGATTTTGTCTTGCGGCCACCCTGCCCCGGCGGTAGGCTGGGGCCAAGAGGTGATGGCCAGGTGAGCGAAGTGTTGATCCTGATCGGGTCGGCATCCGACCGCACCAAGATGGAGGGAGCGCTGACCAGGCTGAGAGAGAGTGGGGTCAGCCATGAGCTCCAGGTCCTCTCTGCCCACCGCGACCCCGAGCTGCTCGATGCCCGCCTCGCCAGGCTGGATGAAGACGGGGTCGAGGTGGTGATCTGTGCCGCTGGCATGGCCGCCCACCTGGCCGGCGCCGTGGCGGCCCGCTCGGTGCGGCCGGTGATCGGTGTGCCGCTGTCGGGCAGCGCTCTCAGCGGCTGGGACGCCCTGCTCAGCACCGTGCAGATGCCCCGCGGCGTGCCGGTGGCGACGGTCGGCGTCGACCAGGCGGAGAATGCCGCCGTGCTGGCCGTTCAGATTCTGGCCGTCCGCTCCGCCGAGCGGCGGGCCGCGCTCTTGGCGGCGCGCCAGGCGGAGCGGACCAGGCGGGCGGCGGCGAGCGGCCTGTGATCGCCCGCTACCGCCGGCCAGCGATGGCGGCCCTGTTCGATGATCAGGCCCGCTACGAGGGCTGGCTCCGGGTCGAAGTGGCGGTGCTGGAGGCCTGGTCGGAGGAGGGCGCAGTCCCGCCAGAGGCCGCTGCCGCAGCCCGGGCGGTGCACCTTGATCCGAAGCGGGTGGATGAGATCGAACGGACGGTCCGCCACGATGTGATCGCCTTCACCCAGGCGGTGAGCGAACAGCTCGGCGCCTTAGGCCGCTTCTTCCATTACGGCCTCACCTCGGCCGATGTTACCGACACCGCCCTGATGCTGACCCTCGGCCAGGCCCTGGCGCTGCTCCTGGACGGAGTCGACGGGCTCCGCGCCGTCCTTGCCCGCCGGGCCCGGGAAGAGGCGGCCACCCCGATCGCCGGCCGCACCCACGGCATGATCGCCGAGCCCACCACGGTCGGCCACAAGTTCGCACTCCACTACCAGGCCCTGGGCAGAGATCGCCGGCGGCTCCTAGCCTGCCAGGAGGAGCTCAGTGTCGGCAAGCTGTCCGGCGCCATCGGCACCTACCTGGAGATGACGCCGGAGGTGGAGCAGAGGGCGCTGGCCCGGCTCGGCCTGCGCCCGGCCCCGGTCAGTTCGCAGGTGCTGGACCGCGACCGGCATGCCCAGTATCTGTCCGCACTGGCCATCCTGGCCGGAAACCTGGAGCGGCTGGCCCTGGAGGTGCGCCTCCTGCAACGCTCCGAGGTGCGCGAGGTGCAAGAGCCCTTCGCCGCCGGCCAAAAGGGGTCGTCGGCGATGCCGCACAAACAGAACCCGGTCGTCTCCGAGCGCCTGTCTGGGCTGGCCCGCCTGGTGCGGGCATACGCCCAGGCTGGAATGGAGGACATCGCTCTCTGGCACGAGCGGGACATCTCACACTCGTCCACCGAGCGGGTGGCGCTGGCGGACGCCAGCATGGTGGCCGACTTCATGCTGGCGGATGCGACCTGGCTGATCGAAGGGCTGACTTTGAACCGGGGGCGCATGGCTGAGAACCTGGCGGCCAGCGGCGGCCTGGTCTGCTCACAGCGGGTGCTGTTGGCCCTGGTGCGCCACGGCATGAGCCGGGAGGCGGCCTACCAGGTGGTGCAGGAGGCGGCCTTTAGGGCCCTGGCCGGCGGTGACTTTCGCCGCCTGCTGAAAGAGGACTCACGGTTGCCGCCGGATATGGCGGAGAGCGAGTGGGACGGCCTGTTCGACCTTGGGCCGTCCCTGGCCCAGATTCCGGGGATCATCGATCGAGCGCTGGCCGAGGAGGCGTCTTAGATGGCAGGAGAGCGTCGGTACGAGGGCAAGGCCAAGGTGATGCTGGCGACGGAGGCAGGTGACCGGCTGTGGATGCGCTTCAAGGACGATGCCACGGCCCTGGACGGCCAGAAGAAGGCCACCATCGCCGGCAAGGGCGCCCTCAACGCCAAGATCACGGCCGTGCTGATGGGCCTGGTGGCGGCCGGCGGCGTGCCCACCCATCTCCGCCGCCAGGTCGACGAGGTCACCCTGGAGGTGGACGCCCTGGAGATGATGGGCGTGGAGGTGGTGCTAAGGAACGTGCTGGCGGGATCCCTGGCCAGGCGGCTGGGCCGCGAGGAGGGCCAGGTGCTGCCGATGCCGGTGATCGAGTTCTACCTCAAGGACGACAGCCTGCACGACCCGATGCTGGCCGAGGACCACGTCCTGGCGCTCGGCCTGGCCAGCCGGGAGGAGCTGGCCGAGATGCGGCGGCTGACCGGGCGGGTGAACGAGATCCTGAAGGCGGCGCTCCTGGCCCACGGCATCACCCTGGTCGACTTCAAGCTGGAGTTCGGGCGGCGCGGCCAGACGGTGGTCCTGGGCGACGAGATCTCGCCGGACACCTGCCGGCTGTGGGACACCAAGACCGGCGAGAAGCTGGACAAGGACCGCTTCCGGCGGGACCTGGGCGGCCTCGAGCAGGCCTACCAGGAAGTGGCGTCCCGACTGGAGCGGGCGTGACCTTCCAGCTGGAGGTCGAGATCCTGCCCAAGGCGGGGATGCTCGACCCCCAGGGCGACGCCGTGGAGCGCTCCCTGAAGGCGCTGGGCTTCGCCCAGGTTCACACGGTGCGGGTGGGCCGCCTGATCAGCCTGGCGCTGGAAGCCGACACGGAGGACGAGGCACGGGCGCTTGGCGCCGAGATGGCCGAGGCACTGCTCGCCAACCCGGTGATGGAGACCTTTCGGCTTGAGGTCTCAGGCTGATGCGACCGGCCGCAGCCGTGATCGTCTTTCCCGGCTCCAACTGTGACCGCGACGTGGCCCAGGCCTTCCGGGCCGCCACCGGCCAGGAGGCGGTCCTGGTCTGGCACACCGACTTCCGGCCGCTGGCGGCCCCGCTCGCCATCCTGCCGGGGGGCTTCTCCTACGGCGACTACCTCCGGGCCGGGGCGATCGCCGCCCGCTCGCCCGCACTGGCGGCGCTCCGGGAGCACCACCGCTCCGGTGGCCTGGTGCTCGGCATCTGCAACGGCTTTCAGATCCTGACCGAGGCCGGCCTCCTGCCCGGTGCCTTCGCCCCCAACCGCTGCCTGCACTTTTTGTCCCGGGACGTCTTTCTCCGGGTGGAGAGCACCGAGACGCCGTTTCTCGCCGACCTCTCTCCCGGCGAGGTGATCGACCTGCCGATCGCCCACGCCGAGGGCGCCTACCAGCCGGATCCCAGGGCCGAGCCCGGTAGCTGGCGGGTGGCGTTCCGCTACTGCCGGCCGGACGGCCGGGTGGACGCCCGGGCCAACCCGAACGGGGCTGTCGACAACGTGGCCGGGCTCGTGGACCGGAGCGGCCGCATCCTCGGCCTGATGCCCCATCCGGAGCGAAACGCCAGCGCCGAGTCCGGAAGCGGTCACGGCGGCCGCCTGTTCCGATCGGCGCTTAGGGCGGTGGACCAGCATGTCTGACCTGCGGCCGGCGGTACACGCGGCGAGCTCCGACCTCGCGGCCCAGCTGGCGGTGGCCCTCGGTCGACCGGCCAGCGACAGCGAGCTGGCGATGGCAGCCGTGATGTGGTCAGAGCACTGCTCCTACGGCCACTCCAGGCAGGCGCTTCGCCTGTTCAGGAGCGAGAGCCCCCGGGTGCGGGTGGGGCCCGGGGAGAATGCCGGCGTGGTGGAGGTCGGCCAGGGCTACCTGGTGGCGGCGAAGATCGAGTCGCACAACCACCCGTCGGCAGTGGAGCCGCTGGAAGGGGCTGCCACCGGACTGGGCGGCATCATGCGCGATGTGCTGGCAACCGGCGCCCGGCCGATCGCCTTCCTCGACGCCTTGTTCTTCGGGCCGCCAGGGGAGCCCGCTGCCGAGCGGCTGGCCGAAGGGATCGTGGCGGGGGTGGCGCACTACGGCAATGCGGTGGGCGTGCCGACGGTCGGCGGCGAGGTGACTGTCGACCCGGCCTACGCCCGCTCGCCTTTGGTCAACGCCATGTGCGTCGGCCTGGTCGCGGAGCGCCATCTCCTGCCCAGCGCCGCCCGGAAGCCGGGAGAGCTGGTGGTGCTGCTCGGCGCCACCACCGGGCGCGACGGCATCGCCGGCGCCAGCTTCGCCTCCAGGGACACCACCAGCGACCTCGGCGCCCGGCCTCAGGTCCAGGTGGGGGACCCCTTTCGCGGCAAGCTCTTGGTGGAGGCGGTCCAGGCCCTGGTCCAGAGCCATCTCTTGAGCGGGCTGGGCGACCTCGGCGCCGCTGGGCTCACCTCGGCCGGCGCCGAGATGGCGGGGCGCGGCCAGTGCGGCATGCGGCTCAACCTGGACCTGGTGCCGCTCCGGGAGGCCGGGATGACGCCAGCCGAGATCGCACTCTCCGAGAGCCAGGAGCGGATGCTCCTGATCCTGCCCGTCCCTAACCTGGCCAAGGTGCTGGAGGTGGCCGCCCACTTCCAGCTGGAGGCGGCGGCCATCGGCGAGGTGACGGCCGAGCCCGACTTCACGGCCCTGGTTGGAGAAGAGACGGCGGCCCGGCTGCCTGTCCAGCTGCTGACCGAGGGTGCAGAGCTGTTTGACCTGGCGGAGTATGCCCACCCGCCAGAGCGGGCATCGGAGCTGGCACCGGCCTCATTGGCGGAGTGGGCGGAGCGCCGCCTGGCCGGACTGTGCCTGGCCGACCGCCGCCAGGTGTTCGAGCGCTACGACGACCGGGTCGGGCTTCGCACCACCCGCCTGCCCGGACAGGGCGCCGCCTGGGTCGCCCTGCCGGAGGCCGCGGCCACCCTCGCTCTCCGCGTGGACAGCCGGCCGGCGCTCAGCCGGGCCATGCCGAGGCGGGCCGGCCAGGAGCTGGTGCTGGAAGCGGTGCGCAACCTGGCCGCCGCCGGGGC
>JAJZLH010000035.1 GCA_021803575.1 Bacillota bacterium
GGCCGCTGGCGTCCTCGCTGACCCGCACCCCCATCTTGGCGCCCAGGGTGTCCCTGAGCCGGCTGAGGTCCTCTCCAGAGACGCCGCCCAGCAGCACCCGGTTCCGGCAGTTGGCGAGGACGGACTGGATCAGCGACTCCGGCAGCTGGCCCAGGTTCTGGTGCGCCAGCACCGCCCCCAGCCGGTCCTGGCGGGCCAGGTCCAGAAACTGGGCGAAAGAGCTGGTGGCGAAGGTCTGAAACTCGTCCACATAGAGGAAGTGCGGCGGGCCGGCCGGCCGGCCCAGCGCCGCCTGCTGGAGACGGGCCAACAGGTAAGCGCCGAACACCCGGCCGGCCTCACCCATCTGGCCGACCGGCAGGGACACCACCAGCACCTCGCCCTCTGCCAGGATGCGGGCCAGCGGCAGCGCCTCTTCCCCGGACATCATGCGCCTGGCCTCCGGGTGGTCGCTGAGCGCCTGCAGGGCGTTGCGGAGCCCCAGCGTATACTCGCGCTGGGCCTTCACCGTCCACTGGGCGTACTCGCGGCGAAAGTAGGCCTTCACCTCCGGGTCGGTGGTCTCCACCAGCACCTGCCGCCGCCGGTCCTCCTCGGAGAGGAACTCCTGGAGGTCCACGAGCCCTGCCGACTCGCCCGGCACCGACTTCAGGGCAAGTACCGCCTGGCGGAGCAGGGTGCGGCCCAGGGTGCGAAAGAAGCCGTCCTGGGTCAGAAACAGCTTGTCCACCGCTTCCACCATGGCCTCCGCCACCTCGGACGGCTCGCCGGCCAAGGGGTTGAAACTGGCGGGGAAACCGGGGCCGAGGGCGTAGACCGCACGGTCGAGGCTGGCCGCCTCGGCGGCGACGGCCGCCGCCAGATCCCCCTTCGGGTCGATCACGGTCAGCCCGACCGGCCGCCTGAGGTCCTGGCGGATCAGGGGTGAGAGCACCGAGGCTGTCTTGCCGGAGCCGGTGGGGCCGATCACGTGCAGGTGCAGGTAGCGGTCGTCACCGCTGATCATCACCCGGCCGCCGAGGATGCCGGCGCTGCCCAGCACGGCCGGGTAGTCCTCGGCCGGCACGAAGCGGTCGCGCACCGCCTGCCAGATCCAGAGCGCGATCGCCACCTCGGACAAAAAGGCGGCGAGGAGCCAGAAACCGCCCGCCGCCCGGAGGCCGGACAGCACCGGCACCACCACGCCGCCGAATAGAAAGAGGCTGCCCAGGCCGTAGCGCACATGGACGGAGCGGGCCAGCGGCGAGCGCCACAGCCCGGCCACGGCCAGGCCGCCGAAGACCAGCGCCAGCTGCCAAGGCCACACGCCGGTGTATGCCAGGACCAGGTTGACGAATCCGATGCCGATGGCCCACGGGCCGATGAGGCGCGCCCAGAGGCTTCTCGTTGCCACCCCTCCTACCAGTTAGCGCCTGATCCGAGTTGCCGAATCCGCCCCCGGCTCCCACACCGTCGCTCCGGCCTCGGCCAGGGCGTCCCGCTCCCAGGGGTGACAGGTCAGGACCACCACCTGGCGGGAGCGGGCGATCTCCTGGAGTCCGGCCAGGAGACGGCTGTGCCGCTCGGGGTCGAGGTGGGCCGAGGGCTCGTCCAGGATCAGGGGCACGGGCTCCCCCGGAAAGAGGAGTTCGGACAGGGCCAGGCGGAGACTGATGTAAAGCAGATCCTGGGTGCCCTGGGACAGTTCCTCCGGCGCCCTGAGTGCCACCTCGCCCGGCCCGGAGATGCGGGGTGCGCCCTGGTCGGCACCGGTGGCCTGATTGTACCGTCCACCGCTCAGCCGCTCCAGCCAGGCGCCCATTCGGGTCGAGAGCTCAGGGCCGACCTGGCGCTGGAACTCGGCACCCACCTCGGAGAGCCGCGCCGCCGCCAGTTCCATGGCCTGCCGCTCCTCCTGGCGACGGGCCACCAGCTCGGCTGCCCGCTGGCAGGCCGCCTCCAGCTCGGGCAGGTCGACGCCCTCGCCCAGCCAGCGCTGGAGGGCGGCGGCAAGGGTGGCGACGGCGCCCTGCACCCGGGCCAGCTCCTCCTCCAGCCGGCCGACCTCATCCTCGAGGGCGGCGAGGTCGCCCGCGACCGGGTCCTCCGCCAGGGCGAGCCAGGCCTGGCGGGTCGCTTCGGGCAGATCGAGCAGGCGGTGCTGCCGATCGCGGAGCGCCAGCAGTTCTCTGCGCCGTTCCGCCAGATGCTCCAGCTTCGCATCCAGATCGGCCAGGGTCTCCCCCTCGCCCAGGGCGCCGACCAGACTGGTGAGGTGGGCGTTCAGTTCTGCCGCCTGAGCGGTCTTGGTCCGGGCGGACTCCTCCAGCCGGCCGGCCTCCGCCAGCTTCTCCCGGCCGGTCTCGACCTCTTGCTCGAAGCGCCGCCAGTTGCCTTCCACGGCCCGCACCAGCTCGAGCGTGAGCTGGGCCTGCCCAGCCTCACGGGCCAGGCCGGGGGCGGCGCCTCCCTGACCGACCCTGCCGCTGGCGCGCCAGGCCCACAGTGCGCTGCCCACCGCCACAAGCAGGGCGATCAGGGCGAAGAGGTCGTCCCCGCTCACCGCCAGCCAGATCGCCGCCACCAGGACGACGGCAGCGGGCAGCCACCGCCACCACACCCGGCCGGGCCGGGCGGAGCCCTGCTCGTCCAGGGCCCGCCAGGCCGCTTCCAGCCACTGGCGGCTGGGGGTTGGCTGCTCGGCCCCCGGCGTCTTGGCCTCTTCCGCCAAGGCCGCCGCCAACTGCCGCTCCTGGGCGGCCTCTGCCTCCAGCCGGGAAGCGGTCTCACCCAGGCGCGCAATATCCTCTCGGTCGACCTGCTCCAACCCGGCCCGAGCGGCGATCTCCGCCTCCAGGGCGGCGATCTGGGCGCTGGTCTCGGCCAGTGCCCGCTGCCGTTCTTCGGCCACCCAGCGCTGCGTTGCCCGAAGCCGCCCTCGGGCCACCAGGAGCGCCGCTTCCAGTTCGGCGGCCCTCCTTGTCTTCTCCGCGAGATCAGCCTGCTCGGCCAGCACCGCCTGCCGTCGCTCATCCAGCTGGGCGATCTGGCCCTCCAGCTGGCGGTGGGCCGAAATGGCCTGCCCCACCTTGGTCTGTCCCGGCTGGTCGGTGCGCCCGATCTCGTCCAGCTGGCGCCGGATCAGGTCCAGGGCCCGCTCCACCGAGACGGTCTCCTCGCCACTGGTGCCGAGATTCTGAAAGCGCTGGTGCAGGGCCTGGCCGTCCAGCGGGCCGGTCGGCAGGTCGGAGATGAGGACGCTGGCCCGGAACAGCTCGGCCGAAACGCCAGAGAGGAGTTCCAGGGCGGCACCGCCCGGTTCGCCTGGCTTGGCCAGGTCCTGGCCGGTGGCGAGGTCGGTCACGGTCAGGTCGTCCTTCTTCTGCCCCAGCCGGCGCACCACGGCCAGGCGGGTGCCATCGGTCAGGGCCACCTCCAGCGCTACCGTAAAATCGCCGCCGGCCCAAGGCTTGAAGCGGGTCACCTCCAGGCGCTCCTTGGCCCTGGCCCGGCTGGTGTCGTGGGCACCGTACAAGGCGGCGAAGATGGTCTCGGCCAGAGTGGTCTTGCCGGTCTCGTTCGGCCCGTGCACCACAGTGAGCTGCGGCCCAAGTTCTACGTCCAGCACCTCGAACAGGCCGAAGCCGCGGGCCCGCACCCGCTCAATGATCACCGGCCCGCCTCCCCTCCAGGGCCTGAAGCCCGATGCGGAGTGCCAGCGTGAGCAGCTGGCGCTCTTTGCCGTCGGCCTCGGCGATCTCGGCCAAGAGGCGCTGGGCGTAACGGCCACGCACCGTGAAAGGGTCATTCAGGTCGACGGGCGGCAGGCGCTGGTCCCGGATCTCGGCGGCCTGCCAGGCGCCGCCGACCTCGCCCTGCCAGCGGCTCGCTGGCCAGCCGGTCTCGGCGCCAGGACCGACCAGCTCCACCCGGATCAGCGTGTGCGCCGGGTCCCAGTCGGCGGTCTGGGCGTGAAAGTCGGCCAGGGCGTCCTCGTCGCTGCGGCCGGCCAGATCGAGCACCACCGTCTCGTAGCGCGACCTAGCCAGCGGCAAAAACCGCCACTTTTTCTGGCGGCTGGCCAGATCCAGCTCGACCAGGACCGCCCCGTGCGGGCCGGGCTCGTCGAAGCCGAGCGGCTCCAGGGAGCCCGCATAGGCGCCCAGGTCGCCGATCGCACCCGGTTTGTGGATGTGGCCGACCGCTGCCCAGATGGCGCCCAGCTCGCCGAGACGGGCTCGGCTGAACGGGGCATACCGGCTCTCGGCCGCGGTCTTGTCCAGGTCGCCGTGGAAGACCAGCACGTCGGGCCTCTCTGCAGGAGGGAAGCTGGCCAGGGGGTCGTCTGGCTCGTGCTCCTCGCCGAAGCCGCGCCCCCAGATGCGGGCCCCGCCCACCTCCTCCACCTGCCAGCTGTCCGAGAAGACCCGCACGTTGTCCGGCCGCTCGAGACTCCAGAAGCTGGCTTTCTGGATGGGGTCGTGGTTGCCCGGAGCAATCAAGACGGGCAAAGGCGCCAGGGTGGCCAGGAGGTCCATCGTCCACTTCACAGTGCCGAGCCGGGTGCTCCTGTGCTCGAACAGGTCGCCGGGGAGGAGCAGGGCGTCCACCGTTTCCTCCCGGGCGACCTCGACCAGGCGCTGGAAGGTGGCCATCTGGTCCTGGCGACGCGCCCTGGCCAGGTCATCGTCTAGGGTGGCAAAAGGCGAGTCGAGATGCATGTCGGAGGCCTGCAGAAGGCGCATGGTGTGGGCGATCTGGCTTTCCCTCCGTCTCGATCCGGCGCACTCGGCTGATCCTTCCCCAAGGCCGACGGGCCCACCTGCCGCACTTGACTCGCCACCGGCCGTGGCCCACGCTGAAAGCGGCTTGAAGGCTCTTCCCACCGACAGAGGAGGCCGCTCCGTGCTGATTCCGATGCTGAAGGCCAAGCTCCATCGTCTCACCGTCACCCAGGCTGACCTCACCTACATCGGCAGCATCACGCTTGACCAGAAGCTGCTTGAGGCGTCAGGCATCCTGCCGTACGAACTGGTCACGATCACCAGCCTGGAAAATGGCACCTTCTGGCAGACCTATGTCATCGCCGGCGAAGCCGGGTCTGGCACGGTCTGCCTGAACGGGTCCTCGGCCCGCTGGTTTGCCCCCGGCGACACCATCATCGTCATGGCCTACAACCAGTACGCAGAGGCCGACCTCAAGCACTACCGGCCCAAAGTGGTGTTCGTGGACGAAAAGAACCAGGTCACCCGGGTCAGCACCGACGAGACGCCCTTCACCGTGTTCCAGCCCTAGCGCCTGAGCCAGGAATCACAGACTCCGCACTGCCCTAGAAGGGCGGGGGCGTACGTGCACAAAGCAGTGTTGGGCGACAATTTTGAGGGGCAGCCATGCGCCCGATGATACCTTTCGATTGATGAAGCTCTACTTGACATCTGCGCATCTCGGCAAGGACCCGACCCGCCTGCTAGAGCTCCTCGGAGCGAATCCGCGGGTGGGTCTGATCTCGAATGCTCTGGATGAGATAGCCGACGAATCTACCGTCCGGTTTTGGGAGGAATCTGCGCAACGTGGACTGGCAGGGCTGGGGTTGCCCTGCGAAAGGCTCGACTTGCGCGACTACTTCGCCGGCGGCGATATCGAATCGGCGTTGCGACAGTTCGGCCTGGTCTGGGCGCTTGGGGGGAATGCGTTTGTCCTGCGGCGTGCCATGTACCAGAGTGGTTTCGACCAAATCATCCGGCCAATATTAGCCCGAGAGGAACTCGTCTACGTGGGAACCAGTGCGGGCAGTGTGGTCGCCGGGCCCACACTTCGGGGATTTGAGCTGGTGGATGAGCCCGACGTCGTCGTGCCGCGTTATTCCGGTGAGGTCATTTGGGACGGATTAGGGTTAATCGACTTCACGATTGTCCCGCACTATGCGTCAGATAATCCAGAGATCGCCTCCGCCATCAGCCGCGTGACAATCGCCATTGAGGATAACCACCAACCCTATCAGGCTCTTACCGATACCCAGGTCATTGTGGTCCGGGGCACGACCATCACGGTATCCGAATGATCGTGCGTCCCGGGACTCTTCAAGCGGTCACACTATGCCTGGCACTAGCAGGTTCAGGAGCAGGGCAAAGATCCTCCGACGTCGAGGGCAAGGGCAGCTACCACATTTGGGTTGGCGGGCTCAGTTTATCTGATCAGTGGAACGTGGAGTGGCAGCCATGTGCTCCTTTGCGCACCGATCCGGTAGACTGCCCACACAAGCTGTAAGCCCTCTATGTCGGTACGCCCGGCCGGATCGGAGCGTTGCTTCGGGACCCTGGCGGCGCGGTCAGGGGATCGCTCTACTTAGAACGCCGCCCCGACATTGCACGCATCGTCTCAAGAAGGGTGAGGTCATGCCCAGGACACTCTTACCACGGTGGGAAGCCCGGTTCGCCCTTGTCCTCGGCGTCCTGGCCCTGGCCGGCTGCGGGCTGGCGCCCACCGCCGCCAGACCGCCGGCCTCGGCTGCCTCAACTGGACCCACCATGGCCGAGCACGCCGGCCCGCCGACCGTGGCCGGCGCCTGGCTGAAGGCCACGACCAAGGCGGTGCGCCCCGGCAGCACCCTCGTGGTCACCGGCTACATCCCGGGCGCCCAGCCGGCCACCGCCAGCGCCCAGGCCGGCAGCTACGCCAATCTCTGCTTCGGCGGCTGTGCGGCCGGCCTGACCGAGGCGGCGGTGCCGGTGCACTGGTCCAAGACGGCCCCGGGCCAGTTCACGATGGCGCTATGGGTCCCTGCCACCGCCTGGCTGACGCCCCAGGGCCCCCAGGCCCTCGAGAACGGCACCTACCGGGTCTCCGTGCAGTGCGTGGCCTTGACACCGGGATGCGCCCAGCGCCCCGGCGAGGCCAGCACCGTCGTGCACGTCACCGGAGTGCACTACCGGCCGTGCCCGAAGACGGCCTGCGCCACCCTCACCCTCTCCCTCAGCCGGGCGGAGCCTGGCAACCTGGTCGCCGTGCACGGCTGGGCGCCGCTCCAGCAGATCATCGGCACCGCCTTCCCCTACAACCTGGTCATGCTGCCTGGGCAGGCCACCTGGCGCTACACGGTAGCCACTCCGAGCAAGGGCGGATCTCCGCCCAGTGCCGCCGTCCAGATCGCCTCCCTGCAGCAGCGCCTGGACGGCACCTTCTCAGGCTCCTTCCGGGTGCCGGCGGCGCTACCCGGAAGCGGGCAGGTCCACCCCGGCACCTACACCATGGCCCTCCAGGCCACCCTCAGCGGCAAGAGCTTCACCGTGGTCACCTTGGCCCCGGCCGGCCTCCAGGTGGAGGCCAATCCCTCCTGGGCCAGCCTCGGCCGCCTCTCCCCGATCGCCTCGACCTGGAGCGCCAGCGTCGGCATGGCCACCCTCAGCTCCCCGGCCGGCAGCCCGGACCGCATCGCCGCCTGCGGCGTGAACGGTGCGATCCTGCTCAGCTCTGACGGCGGGAAGATCTGGTCGGCCCTGCCGGACCAGGCCGTCGTCCAGGCGGCGGCGAGGACGTCCTACCCGCTGGCCACCATGGCAAGCCCCCAGCACACCGCAACCTGCAACTCGGTGCTCCTGGACAGCGCGCACCCGGACACCGTCTACGCCAGCTTCTCGGCCGCATACGGCCCCTACCACAGCATCCCGCCCATCTTCACCGTGGGCTATGTCACCACCAACCTGGGCCGCAGCTGGCAGGCGGTCCCGCCGCCGGCCGGCTTCACGCTGGGAGAGTTCTCAGGCTTCCAGCCGGCCGGCGCCGCCACCCTGGCGCTGTTCGCCAGCCCCGCCGCCCCGGGCAGTGCCGCCAAGACCGCCGTGCTCGCCACCTTGGACGGCGGCCTCACCTGGACGCCCTCGCACCTCACCTGCCCCAGTCTCGGCCCCTGCCTCCGCTTCGGGCCGGCGCCTTCTGAGACCGGCGGCATGGGCGCGGCCTTCCCCCAGCCGCTCCTCTGGTCTTCTGACGCCGGCTCGAGCTGGCAGGCGCCGGCCTGGCCCTCCCAGGTGGTTCTGAACCAGGGCCCGAGCGAACTGGTGGCGCTCAGCCAAACCCGTGCCCTGCTCCTCTCCGGCGCCTCCCAGTACACGCTCCGCGCCACCAGCGACGGTGGCCGGCACTGGCAGAACATCGCCCTGCCGGCGGTGCCGGACGCCCAAAACGGCGCCAGCGGCCTCCCGGACGCCGTGATCTTGCCCTCCGGCGCCCTC
>JAJZLH010000002.1 GCA_021803575.1 Bacillota bacterium
CCCGGCGACACCGGCATTGCCCTCTACGAAGCTCTCTATCAGCGTGCCGACCGCATCCGGCACGTGCTCGCCCGCGACGAACGGGCAGCGGCGGCGATGGCAGACGGCTACGCTCGCACCGGGCATCGATTGGGCGTGGTGGAGGCGTCCTCAGGCGGCGGCGTCACCTATTTGGTGGGCGGCCTTGGTGAGGCCTACGCCGCCTCGATCCCTCTTCTGGTCCTGACCAGCGATATCGCCCGCCAGAGCCGCGGCACGGGCGCCGTCACCGAGATCGACCAGGGGGCCCTCTTGTCTGCCGTGACCAAGTGGCAGCGCACCGTGGACTCGGCAGACGACATTCCTCGGCTGCTGGCCGAGGCCATCGGCATGGCACTCGGCGGGCGGCCGGGGCCCGTCTCCTTGGTCTTCCCGGAGGACGTCCTGTCTATGCCCTCTGCGGCCGTGCCCACAGCTATTCCCACCGTTCTGCCACCGGTGCGCCCGGAGGCGCCGGAGGAGGCGGTCGCCCTGGTGGCCCGAGCGCTGTCCGAGGCCACACACCCGGCTATCCTCGCCGGGTCCGGCGTCCACCTGTCAGCCGCCTGGGAAGAGCTCCGCGCTCTGGCCCACGACGCCGGCGTGCCGGTGGCCACCACCATCCATGGCAAGGGCGCCTTCGCCGAGACGGATGCCCTGGCCCTGGGTGTGGTCGGCGCCAATGGGGCACATTCCGGGGCAAACACATATCTGGAACAGGCAGACTGGGTGCTCCTGGTCGGTACCCGCGCCAACGCCACCGACACCGACGGCTTCAGAGCGCCACCGCGCCAGGGGTGTTTCATCGCTCAGATCGATATCGATGCCAGCCGTGCCGGCCGCAACTACCCTTCTGCCGTGCCACTTCCCGGCGACGCTGGCGCGGTGCTCCGCCAGCTTGGCCGGGAGATTCGAAGCCTAGGCATGCGCCATGCGGCCATCGACCCTCCGCCCCGACCTGTGACGGCAGAAGAGGTGCTGAAGGAGGAGCGGGTGCCTGCCGGCGCCCTACATCCCGGTGCGCTGGTCATGACCCTGCAAGAGGCCGTGCAGCCAGGCACCCTGGTCACGGCCGACGCCGGCACACCCACCCCGTGGCTGGCCTCGCTCTGGCGCTGCGACACCGCCGGCCGCAGCGTACTCGTTCCCCGCGGCCACGGCCCGATGGGCTTCGCCCTGCCCGCCGCCGTCGGCGGTGCCCTGGCCAGCCCCGGTGCGCCTGTGCTCTGCGTCACCACCGACGGCAGTCTGGCCATGTGCGCAGGTGAGCTGGAGACGGTGCACCGCCTCCAGCTGCCGATCACCATCGTCCACCTGGCCAACCACAGTTACGGCTGGATCAAGATGCTTCAGCACCTGTACGCTGACAGGCACTACCTGGGCGTCGACTTCTCACCGGTCCAGGCCGACCTGGTGGCACGCGGCTTCGGGCTCAGCGCCGAGCGGGTCGGCTCCCTGGAGGACCTGGGCCGGGCAGTGGCCAGCGCCCAGGCCGAGGGGCGCCCCCACTTCATCGACGTCCAGGTTCCCTCCGAAGAGGCGCTGCCGCCTCCAGTCTCACCCTGGCAGCGGACGCTGCAGGGTCTGGGCGGGCGGGCGGTGTATTGAGCCCCCGAGCAGGAAGTCACCCACCCTCCGGCCCGCCCGGGGAGACGGCCAGGCCGAGACCACGGGTGCGACCGGGCCGACGGCAGGTGGTTCACCTTCCGGCCCCAGATTGGGATCGATCCACTGAAGGGAGCGTCTGGGCATGCGGGTCTACATTTCTGCCGATATGGAAGGCACGGCCGGCGTCAGCGGCTGGGAGATGTGCGAGCCAGGGGGCCAGGACTACGAGATCTCCCGCCGCCTGATGGTGGGCGAAGTCAACGCCGCCATCGCCGGCGCCTTCTCGGGCGGTGCCAGCAGCGTCTTCGTGAACGACTCCCACGACGGGATGCGCACCCTGCCGCTGGACCAGCTCGACCCTCGCGCCGAGCTGCTGAGCGGCTCCCCCAAGCCGGGCAGCATGGTCGAGGGGTTGAGCGGTGAGGTCGACCTCATGCTCTGCACCGGCTACCACGCCATGGCTGGCAGCCCCTCCACCCTGGCCCACACCTACAACCTGACCGTGCAGGCGGTCGATCTCTCCGGCCAGCCGGTGGGGGAGCTGGGGCTGAACGCCTACTACGCCGGCAGTCTCGGCGTACCGGTGGTCATGGTCAGCGGCGACCAGGTGCTGGAGGCGGAGGCGCAGGACCTCTTGCCTTGGGCGCACTATGCCCGGGTGAAACAGGCTCACGGCCGCTATGGGGCCCTCTCTCTGGCAGCTGCCTCGGCCCAGGCCGCCATCGCCCGGGCCGCCGAGCAGGCGGTGCGGGAGCGGGCCAGGATGCAGCCCTTGCCCCCGCCCGCCAATCCGGAACTCACCGTCCAATTCACCAATCCGGGCCAGGCCCAGGTCGCCGCCGTCTGCCCCGGTGCGGAGCGCACGGCGCCCCTGGCCGTCCGCTTTCGGCACGCCCAGTACAGCGAGGTGTTCCGCGCCTTTCGCACCATGGTCTCCCTGGCCTCAGGCAACCGCTGAGCCGTTCCCGCCGGCCCTGCGCAGTGGGAGCCGGGCGAAGGCAGACAGGAGCTCTTAGCTCACCTCTTTCAGGGCAGCCAGGAGCGCGGTCAGGGAGTCCTTGGCATCCCCAAACAGCATGCGGGTCTTGGCCATCGAGAACAGCGGGTTGTCGACGCCGGCGAAGCCTGACGCCATGCTGCGCTTCAGCACGATCACCGTCTTGGCCTGGTCCACTTCCAGGATCGGCATGCCGTAGATCGGGCTCTCGGGGTTGTTGCGGGCGGCCGGATTGGTGACGTCGTTGGCGCCGATCACCAGCACGACGTCGGTGCGGGCGAACTCCGGGTTGATCGCATCCATCTCATAGAGGCGGTCGTAAGGGACGTCGGCCTCTGCCAGCAGCACGTTCATGTGGCCGGGCATGCGGCCCGCCACCGGGTGGATGCCAAAACGCACGTCGACACCTCGCCCCTCGAGCGCCACCATCAGGTCGCGCACCTGCTGCTGGGCTCGGGCCACGGCCAGGCCGTACCCTGGCACGATCACCACCCGGCCGGCGTAGGCGACCATGGTGGCCACCTCTTCGCTGCCGGTCTCGCGCACCTCTCCCTCCTGAGAGGTGGCGGCGGTGGCCGGGCCGGTCCGAAAGGCGCCGAACAGGACGTGGCCGATCGGTCTGTGCATGGCCCGGCTCATCAGCTGGGTGAGGATCGTGCCCGATGCCCCGACCAGGGATCCGGCGACGATCAGCACGGCGTTGCCCAGCACGAAGCCGGTGGCGGCGGCGGCCAGGCCGGTCAGGGAGTTGAGCAGCGAGATGATGACCGGCATATCGGCGCCTCCCACTGGCAGCACCAGCAGGATACCCAGCACCGTGGCCACCCCGGCCAGGACGACCAGCGGCAGCGCGGCTCCCCAGGGACGACCGATCACCGCCAGCACGGCGGCAGCCAGGGCCACAGCCACCAGAGCCGCCTGCAGCCACCTCTGACCGGGGAAGACGGTGGGGCGCCCCTTGATCAGTTCCTGCAGCTTGAGGAAGGCGACCGTGCTGCCGGACAGGCTGATGGCGCCGATCAGGACGGTGAAGGAGCCAGGGATTGACACCATGGGTGGCGGCAGGCCGCCGCCGAGCACGATGCCTTCGGACACGCCGAGCGCCACCAGGGCGGCGGCGCCGCCACCCATGGCGTTGAAGAGGGCCACCATCTGCGGCATCGCCGTCATGCGCACGGCCCTGGCCGCCCAGGTGCCAACGGTGGCACCGGCCAGGAGCATCAGCACCATCAGGAGCCAGTTGGCGAGCGGCACTGTGATGGCGGTGACCAGGAGGGCCAGGAGCATGCCGAAGGCGGCGAGGAGGTTTCCCGAGCGGGCGGTGGCCGGCGTGCGCAGGCGCATGATGCCCAGCATCACCAGCAGGATGGTGACGATGTAAACCGCCTGGATGACCGCACCGCCGAGGTGGATCACGGCCTTGGTGCCTTGCCCTTCGACCGGAACATTTCCAGCATGCGGTCGGTGACCACATAGCCGCCGACCACGTTCAGCGTACCCAGAAAGACGGCGGCGGCGCCGATGGTCAGCTCAAGCGGCCCCCGGGCGGTGGCGCAGACCACCAGCGCTCCAATCAGGATCACGCCGTGGATGGCGTTGGTCGCCGACATCAGCGGCGTGTGCAGGACGGCCGGCACCTTTGAGATCAGTTGAAAGCCCACGAACACGGCCAGCACGAACACCAACAGTTCCTGCGTCAGGCTCTGGTCCACCGCCGATCTCCTTTCTCTCCCAGCTCCGGGGTCCGCCGCCTGGCGCTAAGGCAGGGCGCCCGTCTCCAGTCTTTGGCGGGTGGGCTGGTGCAGCACCTTCCCACCCTCGGTGACGCAGGTGGCCGCCAGAATCTCGTCTGAGAGGTCGGGGCCAGCATCTGCCTCCAGGAGGTGGGCCAGGAGATGCGTCACAAAGGCGAGCAGGTTCCGGGAATAGAACTGGCTGGCGGCCAGCGGCATCTGGGCGGGAAGATTCAGGGTACCGTCGATCAGCACGCCGTGCTCGACCCGCCGTTCGCCGGGAGTGGTGAGCGCGCAGTTGCCGCCCGTCTCAGCAGCCAGGTCCACAATCACCGCCCCCGCATGCATCGAGGCCACCATCTCGGCTGTGATCAGCCGGGGAGCCGGCGCGCCGGGGACGAGGGCGGTGGTGATCACAAGGTCGGCCCTTGCCACTGGTTCGGCCAAGACGGCCTGCTCCAGGGCCTCTTCTTCCGCCGCCAGCCTTCTAGCATAGCCGCCCTGACTCTCGCCGCCCTCGGGCAGGGGCAGGGTGAGGAAGGTTGCACCCAGGCTCTCCACCTGTTCCTTGACCGCCGGCCTGGTGTCAAAGGCCTGCACCACGGCACCGAGCCGCCGGGCGGTGGCAACGGCCTGCAGACCGGCCACGCCGGCACCGAGTACCACCACCCGGGCCGGCGGCATCGTGCCTGCCGCGGTCATCAGCAACGGGAAAAAGCGCTCCGATAGGACGGCGCCGACCAGGACCGCCCGGTAGCCGGCGACGGTGCTCATGGCGGACAGCGCGTCCATGCTCTGAGCCCGGGTGATGCGCGGCATCAGGTCCATGCTGAAGGCAGTCACCTCATGCGCCGCCAGCTGGCCGATGCGGCGGGGATAGGCCAGGGGCTGCAGGAGCCCGACCAGCATCGTCCGACTGTGCAACGCTGACAGCTGCGCGTCCGTCACGCCCTGCACCGTGAGCACAAGCTCCGCCCGTGCCAGGAGTTCGGACTCAGCCCCTACCAACTCGGCCCCCGCCGACTGGAAGTCCTGGTCTGCCAGGAGAGCGCCATCGCCGGCTCCAGCCTCGACCAACACCCTGTGCCCCTGGCCAACCAGGCGCGCCACGGTCTCCGGAACCAGGGCGACGCGGCGCTCGCCGGCCGCTCGCTCACGAGGGACCGCCAGGTACAACGCCCCGCCCCCTTCCCGTAGCCGAGGACCCAGCCTAAACCTGCTGGCATCCGGTTGCCAGCGCTCGTGCCGTCAGTTCCTGGGCCGTGGATTCTTGTAATCCGTGCTGTCACCTGCCGGGTACCGCTTCGATCGGGTACCCCGGGCCCGGACATGGCCCGTGCCGAACAGATCGGCTCAGGTCAGCACCCCGTCGCAAGGAGAAACAAAAATCCGCCAGCCCTTGCGGGAAGCGGATTCAAGGTGGTGGGCGGTAGAGGACTTGAACCTCTGACCTCATGCATGTCAAGCATGCGCTCTAACCAGCTGAGCTAACCGCCCGAGTGAGACTGCTGGAGGCGACGCCCGGATTCGAACCGGGGAATAGAGGATTTGCAGTCCTCTGCCTTACCACTTGGCTACGTCGCCAAATTGGAGCGGGAGACGGGATTCGAACCCGCGACCCTCGCCTTGGCAAGGCGATGCTCTACCACTGAGCTACTCCCGCGAAATCGGTATCCACGATGGTGCCACAGGGCGGGCTCCGCCGCCAAGATGGCGGACTGGAACCCAGGGCCCGGTGACTATGCGATGCTATCCTGTCCGGAGAACGTAGTCAAGGTGCGGGTTTAGCAACTTCACGACCGCCTCGGTTCGGCCCTCCGGTCACCCGTCCTGACAGCGAGCCCCTCACCTCGTCAGACCGGATACATAGAGGACTCCGCTGTGGACCTGAAGGGTGAGCGTGACCGATGACGACGACAGAACAACACCCTCGACCGTGTTGTTCCTGGCGATCACGCGCACATCGGTGCGACCAGCCAGGGACCACGGCACCGGCAGCGGGAGTCCCGGCAGGGCGAGGGCTGCCCACCAGCTCCGGTTTCCTGACCGGGCGACCTTCACGGCCGCCGCGTACTCTTCGAGTGCCAGGTTTGCCACCACCAGGGGCTCAGGTCCCTGCCGAAACGACGGGGATGGAGAGCCGGACACGGTGAGGCGGCCAATGCGGACTCCTGAGGAAGCCGGCGAGAGTCCCTCCGCCACCAGCTGCGGCGGTGCCGAGAGGCCCAGCACCACCAGCGGCGGCGGTGTAGCAGTGGCCGGCCGCAAGAGTGGCTGACTGGAGACCAGCGCCGTCCTCACCATGTAGCGCTCTGGGGTCCAGAACAGGGCGTCTGTCGGCCAGCAGGTGATCAGCGCCAGCCCAACTCCAGAGGCAGGAGACTCGACGCCACTGCCGGGCAGGACGACGCTCGCTCCGGTCACACGAAATACGGATCTCTCGCAGCCCAGTGTCCAGATCACCAGGTCGCCGGGCTTGAGCTGATCGAGCGCCGAGAAGTAGCTCACATCGTGAGCCAGCAAGAGGCTCTCTCCCCGCTGTCCCGGCCAGACCGTCAGCGGGTCATGGCCCACGGCCACGTCCAGGACCGAGTTGGTGAGACCCGGCAGCACCGGTGCCACCAGGTCGATGGCCGGGATGGTCAGCACGCCAGGGTTCTGGACAGTAGCTGCGCTCCCTGGTTTCCCCAGGCGAGCCTGACAGCTCGCCGTGGCGACGAGGTGGTGACCGGTACTGGCGGAGCGGTGGTTCCACCACAGGGGGTAGACGATGCCCGCCAGTGCCACGAGGAGAAGCAACGCGCCGACCGCCGCCCAGAGGCGGCGGCGGATGGACGCATGGGACAGGTGGTCGGCCCGTGTCATGACCTCAAGTGCTGGTCCGCGTCAGTCAGCCAGCTAGCGGCTCTGGCGGCGGCGGTAGATACCAGCTGAGAACAGCCCGAGGCCGAGGACGCCGGCCGCGGCGACCAGGAACCAGTAGGGCCATCCGGCCCACGGCTGGCCGGTGTGGGTCGGTGGCACGACCACCACAGGTGGCGTAGCGGGAGCGCTTACGGTGAAACACTCGGCGTTGAAGGTGCTGCCGGTTTCGGAGGTGCCTGCGTATGTGATGCCGCTTGGGGTGTAGGTCGCCGAGAAGCAGTACGTGCCGGCGGCTGTGGGAGTGAAGGAGGGTGAGCTTACGACCCCTGAAGCGTTCACCGTCTGGGCTGTGCCCAGCACGTTGCCCAGCGCCGGTGCACAGAGGGTGCTTCCCGGTCCGCAGATGGAGAACTGCACCGATCCGGTCGGTATGCCGCCAGCAGCGGTGCCGCTCAGGGTCGCCGTGTCGAAGACGCTCGAGCCCAAGACAATTCCTGGACTGGAGGTTTGCGTGCCGATGGTGGGCACCGGGATCGCTGTCACAGCGAAGCACTCGGTATTGGTGGCGGTGCTGGTTTCTGCCGAAGAGGCAAATGCACTGCTATTAGGATTGTAGACCGCCGCAAAGCAGTAGGTGCCTATCGCCGAAGGCGTGAAGCTGGGAGAGGTGGCCACTCCGTTGACCAGGGTATCGGCAGGCGTCAGCGCCGTGCCTGTCGTGGAGGTGCACGCCGTGATCCCCGCAGCACAGGCGTAAAACTGTACGGCACCCGATGGCGTGCTGCCATTCGCACTGGTCACGGTCGCCACATCGGTCACGCTGTTGCCCAAGGTGATCGTGCTGCTGGATGCCGCCGTGGTCAGGGTGGTGCTGGCCGGGTGGACGGCAGTGGTCGTGCTGGCACAGGTCGGCACAGTGATCGCATTGTCGATCAAGGTCACAGCTCCGGTGGGGTCTGTCGCTCCGGCCAACACTC
>JAJZLH010000053.1 GCA_021803575.1 Bacillota bacterium
CTGGCGCGCCGACACCGAGCAGGCCGAGCGCCTCCTTCAGCACCGAGCCCACGGCGGCGGCCAGGCGGCGGCGGGCCTGGGAAAGGGGCTGCGGCACACCGAGGATGCGGTGGCGGCTGTAGAAGGCGTGGAACTCCTGGGCCAGGGTCAGGGCGTAGTGGGCGACGTGGTGGGGGGCTCTGGCCTGGGCCGCCTGCTGGAGCTCCTCGGGCAGGGCCAGGATGCGCCGGGCCAACGCCAGCTCCTCCGGCTCCGCGAGCAATGCGAGGTCGCCGTCTCCTTCTGCCTCGACCTGGCGGAGCAGTGAGGCGATGCGGGCGTGGGCATACTGCACGTAGTAGACCGGGTTCTCGCTGGACTCGCGGACGGCCAGGGCCAGGTCGAAGTCGAGCGGCGAGTCGGGCGAGCGGAGCAGGAAGGTGAAACGGGCGGCGTCCTTCCCCACCTCGTCCAAAAACTCAGCGAGCGGCACAAAGTCGCCGCCCCGCTTGCTCATCGCCACCAGCTCGCCATCCCGGAGCAGGCGAATCCACTGCACCAGCACCACCTCGAAGCTCTCTGCCGGCCGTCCCGAAGCGGCCACCGCCGCCCGCATCCGGGCCAGATAGCCGTGGTGGTCCGGGCCCAGCACGTCGATCAGGCGGGTGAAGCCGCGCTGGTACTTGTCCCAGTGGTAGGCGACGTCGGCGGCGAAGTAGGTGGCGGTGCCATCCTTTCTCACCACCACCCGGTCCTTGTCATCGCCCTCAAGGGTGGTGCGCATGAAGCGGGCGCCGTCCTCTTCGTAGAGCACGCCCTGGCGCGTGAGCTCGGCCAGGGCCGCCTCCACCCGCCCCGCCGCCCTGAGGTCCTTCGCCTCGCTGAAGAAGCGGTCGAAGTGGACGCCGTAGCGGGCGAGGTCCCGCTCCCGCCACTGGCCAATCAGATCGACGGCGAAGCGGGCAAGCCGCTCCACCGCCGCCTCTTCGCTGAGCCCGAGGAGTGCCTCGGCGCCCGCCTCGGCCAGGTAGGCCTGGGCGATCTCCTGGACGTAGGCGCCCTTGTAACCGTCCTCCGGGAAGGGTACTTCCTCCGGGCTGCCTTTGAGCAGCCAGTAGCGGACGGTGCGGCCGAGGGCCTCCACCTGGGCGCCGGCGTCGTTCACGTAGAACTCCCTCGCCACCTCGTGGCCGACGGCGGTGAGCAGGCTGGCCAGGGCGTCGCCGTAGGCGGCGGCCCGGGCTGATACCACGTTCAGGGGGCCGGTCGGGTTGGCCGAGACGAACTCGACCAAGATCCGCTCGCCCGAACCGGGAGCCGCCTTGGCAAACTTCTCTCCCGCCGCCTCCACCGCCAGCACGGCCGCCCGAGCCGCCTCCGCCGAGAGAAAGGCATTCAGGAAGCCGGGCCCCGCCGCCTCCACCCGGGCGAACCAGGGGTCGGCGGGAAGCGCCGAGATGAGATCAGATGCCAGCTCACGGGGTGGCCGCTTCAAGTTCTTGGCCAGCACCAGCGGCCAGTTGGCAGCGAGGTGGCCGTGCTCCAAAGCCTCCGGGAGCTCGATCGCAAAGGTGGCAAGCTCGCCAGCCGGCCAGCGCCCCTCTTTTTGCAGGCGGGCGGCACTGGCCTCGAGCAGGGCCCGAAAGCGGCTAGCCAGCATCGGTCTCTTGCCGGGTGAGGATGACCAAAAGCTCCCGCACCGCCTTGGCGGCCAAGACCGCGGTGATACCGGAGGGATCGAGGCCGGGCGCCACCTCCACCAGGTCCATGCCCAGCCAAGGGATCTGGGCCAGCTCGGGCAAGACCGCCTCCCACTCCTGCCAGGAGAAGCCGCCCGGCTCTGGCGTGCCGGTGCCGGGGGCATAGGCCGGGTCGAAGCCGTCGATGTCAAGGCTGAGGTAGCAGGGGGCGTCCTGGATGATCTCCCTGGCCATGGCCAGTCCGGCCGGGCTCATCGGCAGGCGGTGGGTGAGCGGCCACTCGTCCTTCTCCCCGGAGCGAAGGCCGAACTGCAAGACCCGGCCCGGTCCCAGGATGTCCAGCACCCGCCGCATCACGGTGGCGTGGGAGAGCTTCTCACCCTGGTAACTCTCCCGAAGGTCGGGGTGGGCGTCGAACTGGATCACCCAGAAGTCGGCCTGCCGCTTGGCCAGAGCCCGGATCGGGGCCAGGGAGACCAGGTGCTCGCCGCCCAAGCCGAAGGGGGTGAGGCCTCGCTCCAGCACCCCGTCCACCCAGCCCTCGATCCCGGCCAGGGCCGCCTTCACGCCGCCGGCCGGCAGCTCGAGGTCGAGGGCGTCCCAGACGAGGTCCGTGGAGAGCTCCTGTTCCTGGGCCACCGAGAAGGTCTCGAGGCCGTAGCTCGCCTCCCGGATGGCCTGGGGGCCGAAGCGGCTCCCCGGCCGGAAGGAGGCGGTGGCATCAAAGGGCATGCCGTAGACCGCCACCCGGCTCCTGGCTGGATCGCCCTGGGCGAACAGCATGCCGGGGAGGCGGGGCCTCGCCGTCATCGGAGGAGCTCCGCCACGAAAGGCGGGAGGGCAAGGGCCGCTCGGTGCACGTCCTTTGTGTAATAGCGCAGGCCGGCCGGCGGTTCGCCCTTGGGCAGGAGGTCGCCCTCCAGGTAGCCGGCGGCGTACGACCAGTAGCCGGACGGGTAGGTGGGGGCGGGGCCGGTGTAGAGGGCGGCCTGGGGGAAGGTGTCCCTGAGGCCGAGGAAGGTGCGCCGCATCACGTCGGCGTTCAGAAGCGGGGACTCCGCCTGGCAGACGGCGATGCCATGGGGGCGAAGCGCCGAGAGGAGGTCACGGTAGAAGGGAAGCGAGAAGAGGCCCTCGGCCGGCCCCACCGGGTCGGTGGAGTCGACCAGGATCACGTCCCAGGCCGCCTTGGTGCGGGCCACCAGCCCGACGGCATCCTCGTGCAAGATGGTGGCTCTCGGGTCATCCAGAGAGACGGAGAGGGTGGGGAAGAAGTCGCGGGCGGCTGCCGTCACCCGCTCGTCGATGTCGCAGAGCGTGACCGCCTTGACCGCCTCGTGGCGGAGCACCTCACGGAGCGTGCCGCCGTCGCCGCCGCCCACGATCAGCACCCGCTCCGGCCCGGGGTGCGAGAGGAGCGCCGGGTGGGCCAGCATCTCGTGGTAGAAGAACTCGTCCTTCTCGGTGACCATGAAGCAGCCGTCCAAGAACATGACCCGGCCCATCGCCTCGGTGTCGACCACCAAGAGGTCCTGGTAGCGGGTGCGCTCGTGACGGAGCACGGAGCGCACCCGAAGGCCGAGCCGGAGGTCCGGGGTCTGGTCCTCGCTCAGCCAGAGCTCGTTCTCTTTCACCGTGCTACCCCCAGAGACAGACTGCGGCAAAGGCCGCCCCGCACGCCACCACCGTGTGCTCTGTCGACTTGACCAGGAGGCGGCGGGGGGTGAGCCCCCGCATCCGAAAGCCGTCCTCCAGCATCTTCCGGATGCGCGCCTCCGCCTCCTGGGCGTTCCCGACGAGAGCGGTCTCCATGATCAGGCCGTAGCTGCCTTCCTCGCCGAAGGCGATGCCGACGGCGGCTGCGATCTGCTGGCCCGGCGTCTGGGACGAGATGTGGCCGTAGGCGGTGGGCAGGAGCGAGCCGGGCGGCACAGCCAGCCGCTCGGCCTCCTTGGCGCCGGGCGGCAGGATGGAGCTGACCCGCACCAGGTTCATGTTGCCGCAGCCGGCGGCCAGGAGGGCGCCGTCAAAGGCGTTCAGCGGGCTCGGCCCCTCCGCAGAGCCGGCCACCATCGTGAAGCGGGTCGGCGTCTCCAACAACAGCCTCGCTCCTTTGCCGGGGCCGGGGGCAGACCTCGGGCATTATACCGCCTCCTGGCGCTCAGGACGCCCGCTCAGCCACCACCCGGTTGGTGAGAGAGCCGATGCCGCCGACCGAGACCGTGACCAGGTCGCCGGACTTGAGCCAGCGGGGCGGCTCTCGGCCGCTGCCGGTGCCGGAGGGCGTCCCGCTCAGGATCAGGTCGCCCGCCTCCAGAGTGGTGAAGCGGGAGGCCTCGGCCACCAGGCGGGAGACGGGAAAGATCATGTCGGCGGTGGAGGCCTCTTGCATCGGCTCGCCGTTCACCTCCGAGGAGAGGGTGAGGGCCTGGGGGTCTTTGATCTCGTCCCGGGTCACGATCCAGGGCCCGACCGGCGCCGTGCGGTCGAAGTTCTTGCCGGCCGTCCACTGGCTGGTGCGGTGCTGGAAGTCGCGCACCGACACGTCGTTGGCCACGGTGTAGCCGAAGACGGCGGCCAGGGCCTCCCCCTCGCCCAGCGAGCGGCCGCCCTGGCCGATCACCACCGCCAGTTCCACCTCCAGGTCAAGCTCGGGGCTCGCCGCCGGCAGCACGATCTGGCCGTAGGGCGGGACCAGGCTGGAGGGCAGGCGGAGGAACATCTCCGGCACCTTGGGCACGCTCTTCCCCATCTCCGCCACGTGCGCCCGGTAGTTGTGGCCGATTCCGATCACCCGGCCGAAGCCCTCCACCGGTAACAGGAGCTCCGACTCCACCAGCGGCAGGAGGCGGCCGTCGCGCTCCTTGCGCGCCACCTCTTCTTGGACCATTGGCAACAGGTGCTCCCACTCCCGGATCAGGGCGCGCATGCCATCGGCTGGGATCCCGTTGATCAGGAGCATGGCACCTAAGTCAGCCAGCCCAGACCCTAGGACCGCCACCACCCTCGGGCCGTCCGGGCCCTGCCACCTGGCCAGCCTCATCTTGGGCTCAGCTCCACCGGAAGACGGCGGCGCCCCAGGTCAGCCCGGCACCGAAGGAGACCATCAGCACCAGCTGGCCGGGCTTGAGCCTACCCTGTTCGTAGGCGTCGTTCAGCGCCATCGGCACGCTGGCCGCCGAGGTGTTGCCGTAGCGGTCGATCGTCACCACCATCTTCTCCGCGCTGATCCCCATCCGTTCCGAGAGCTGGTTCAGGATGCGCAGATTGGCCTGGTGCGGCACCACCAGGTCGATCTCAGCCAGGCTCAGCCCGGCGTCCTCCAGGGCCTGCTGGCAGGCCCGCTCCATCACACCGCAGGCCTGTTTAAAGGTGGCCTGGCCGTTCATCTTAAAAAAGTGCAGCCGCTGGTCCACCGTCTCCGGGGTGGTCGGGGTGCGGGAGCCGCCGGCCGGGAAGTAGAGCAGATCCCACAGGCTGCCGTCGGAGCCGAGGTGGCTGGAGAGCACGCCCTCCTCACCCTCCGCCGCCGCCTCCAGGATGACGGCGCCAGCGCCGTCGCCGAGGAGGACGCAGGTGGTGCGGTCGGTCCAGTCCAGCATACGGGTCAGCACCTCGGCCGCCACCACCAAGACCCGCTTATGCACGCCGGAGGCGACCAGGGTGCGGGCCAGGTGAAAGGCGTAGAGGAAGCCGGTGCAGCCCGCCGCCACGTCCACGGCGCCGGCCTGCTTGGCGCCCAGCCGGTCCTGGAGCAGGCAGGCCACCGAGGGAAACTGCATGTCCCCCGTGACGGTGGCGACCACGATGAAGTCGAGGTCCATGGCCGTGACGCCGGTCCGCTCCATCACCTGGCGGGCCGCCGCATAGGCGAGGTCGGAGGTGGCCTCTTCCGGCGCCGCCATCCGCCGCTCCTTGATGCCGGTCCGGCTCTGGATCCACTCGTCCGAGGTGTCGACCATCTGCTCCAGGTCGTGGTTGGTGAGCACCCGCTTGGGCGCGTAGGCGCCGATGCCCCGCACCCGGACCGGGACGGCCACCTTACGCGCCCTTTCGCCGCATGCGCATCGGCGGCCGGTCCTCACCGGGGTCAAAGCCGAAGATGCGGATGAAGCGGGCGACCGGGGCCTCGATCACCGAGCGGTAGCGGAGGAGCAATAGTGCCACGGCGGTGCCGATCACGGCGCCGGCCAGGACGTCGGTCGGCCAGTGCACGCCGACGGCCACCCGGGCCACGGCGATGAGGACCGCCACCACCAAGTACGGCCAGCCCAGGGCGGCGCCGCCGAAGAACATGGCGGTGGCGATGGCGAAGGCGCCGGTGGCGTGGTCGGAGGGGAAGGAGGAGTCGTTGCCGTGCTTGACCAGGGCGTGCACCAGAAGCGGGTAGGCGAACTCGGGCCGCTCCCGGAACACGATCACGCTGATCGCCATCGTGATCAGCACCGACACGCCGGCGGAGAGGGTGGCGTAGATGAGGGCCCGGCGGGCCCTGGTGGCGTGGCGGGGCAGGGCGAAGAAGAGCACGGTCAGGGTCACGGCGTAGATCTCAGGGCCGTAGGTGGCGAAGAATACCGCCAGGTGGCTGAGAAGCGGGGAGGCGGCTGCTGCGTGGTTGATGGCGAGGAGGATCCTCAGTTCGAGGTTCAGGACGACACCTCCTGACCGCTTCGGTAACAGGTCGGAGTATATCAATCGGGACTTGGGGGCACAACGAAGCCCGGCCGCGGCGAGCTGTGCACCGCCATCTCGTCGCGGAAAGGACCTCAGCCCCGAACGGGAAAGACTGCTCGTGCCATGGTCCCCTTCCCTTGGACGTAAGGAGCTGGACGCGATGGCAGAGAGCAGAAAGGTTCCGCTGCTCTTGGTCGGCACCTACCACATGAACAATCCTGGCCGCGACCTGAACAACGTGGTCGCTGACGATGTGCTGAGTGCTGTGCGCCAACAGCAGATGGAGGCAGCCGTCGCCAGCCTCGGCCGCTTTCACCCGACCTTGGTGGCGCTCGAGGTGGCGAGGGAAGACGACGACGCCTTGAACCTCGAGTACCGCCACTACCGGCAGGGTCGCTTCACCCTCACCGCCGACGAGCGCCACCAGCTCGGGTTTCGGCTGGCCGCCCGCTTGGGTCTGGAGCGGATCCATGCCGTGGACTGGAACGAGTTGCTCCCCTACGTCGAGTTGGACCTAGGTGACATCTGGAAGTATGCCGAGACGCAAGATCCGGCTCTACACACTGCGCTCTCGGCCGTCTTCGAGCGGTGGGCGAGTGAGTTCAGCCAGAGGCAGGCGACGGACACGATCGGCGAGCTTCTGCGCTGGCTCAACGACCCGGACGGCCTGCCATCCGATCATCAGAACTATCTGACCCTTGCCCAGCTGGGGACCGGCGGTGAGTATCCGGCCGTGCCGTGGATCACCGCCTGGCTACAGCGAAACCTCACCATCTTCGTGAACCTGACGCGGCTGCTGGGCAGACCCGACGACCGCCTGCTAGTCATTTACGGCCGCGGGCATATCCCGCTCCTGAGCCAGTTTGCTGAAGGATCCGGCCTCTTCTCGCTGGAGAAGCCGGGTGACTATCTGCCATAGCCCCAGATCCGCGGACTCGCACCAATGGTTATGAACCATCTCATCTATTGCCTATTTCATGGCCATATCATAGGCTAGAATCGACCCTGACTTCATAGGGGGATGTGCCCATGAAGACGGATTTGACCGGCTTTGATCTGGACGCCAGTGTCTCGGTCTCGGACCTCCGCGGCCAGGCGACCTGGCAGCGGTTGCTCGCCCACTATGGGAAGCTCCGTGTGGAGAGGCGCGGCCGCGGCAAGGCAGCCGTGGTTGGGGTACTGGTCGCCCCGGCCGTGTGGCGAGAGGTATGCCGCGTAGTGGCCGATCAGGAAGCAGCTGAAGATCGTGCGGATGAGCGTCTGATCGATCAGCGGGCAGGCGGTGAGTTGCTCCACGGTGAGGCACTGATAGAGGGGATGGCTGGGCGTCTCAAGGCGCATGCGAGGCCGACGCGTCCTGAGCGCTGATGCGCGGGAGACCGCCATCGATGCGTTTCTGGGAAGTCTGTCCGAGCTTCCGATCCTAGCCGTGCCGTCTCAAGTGGAGGAGGATGTCAGAGCCCTGGGCGACGCCTTCTCCGAGGATCACGCATTCGCCTCAGCCCTGGAGGCGATCAGCGCCGAACTTGGGCGGATTGTGGCCGATCCGAGCCGAGGTGCGCCTATGCAGGGTCACTACGCCGAGTGGCGGCGCAGCAAGTTCCAGTCCAGCCGCTCACAGGCGCAACCTGCGGATCTGCGCATCATCTTCCGACGAAATGTGACTTTGGACCCGAATGGCATTGAGTTGCGCG
>JAJZLH010000009.1 GCA_021803575.1 Bacillota bacterium
GAGCTCTCCGGCCGCCACGGCCGGAGCAAGGACTCCTTCTTCAAGCGGGTGCGCGATGCGCTCTAGGCCACCCCTGGGCTGGGCCGGGTGACCAGGCGGCTGAGAGTCGGCGTCTTGTTCGGTGGCCAGTCGGCCGAGCACGCCGTGTCGCTGATGAGCGGCGAGGCGATCATCGCCGCCCTCCGGGCCCACCACGAGGTGGTGCCGATCGGCATCAGCCGGGCCGGCCGCTTTTTGCCCGGAGCCGATCCGCGCCTGGCCCTGGCCGGTCAGGGCCAGCTGGAGGAGCCGGCCGCCTCGCCCGCCCCCACGGAGACGGTGGCGGGGTTGGACGTGGTGGTGGTGGCCTTGCACGGCCCGATGGGCGAGGACGGCACCGTGCAGGGACTCCTGGAACTGGCCGGCATCCCGTACGTGGGCTCTGGCGTGCTGGCCTCAGCGGTGAGCATGGACAAGGCGATGATGAAGGCCGCCTTCGGCCAGGCCGGGCTACCGGTGGGGCCGTGGCGGCTCGTCCGGGAGGCGGAGTGGCGGGCCGATCCCGAGCGGGCGCTCCAGCCCCTCGCCGACTTCCGGTTGCCCCTGTTCGTGAAGCCGGCCAACATGGGCTCCTCGGTCGGCATCAGCCGGATTGATGCCTGGGCAGAGCTGTCTGCCGCCGTCGAAGAGGCCTTTCGCCACGACCGGCGGGTGGTGGTGGAGGAGGGGCTGTCCGGCCGGGAGCTGGAGTGCGGCGTGATCGGCAACGACGCCCCGGAGGCGTCGGTGGTGGGTGAGGTGGTGTCGCACCACCCGTTCTACGACTACGAGGCCAAGTACCAGCCGGGCGGCGCCGACCTGGTGATCCCGGCCGATCTACCGCCAGAAGTGGCGGAGCGGGCCCGCCGGCTGGCCACGGCGGCGTTTGTGGCGGTGGACGCCGCCGGGCTGGCCAGAGTGGACATGTTTTTGGCCGGTGATACGCTCTACCTGAACGAGATCAACACCCTGCCCGGCTTCACCCCCTATTCCATGTTCCCGAGGCTCTGGCAGGCCAGCGGCGTGGACTACCCGACACTGCTCGACCGGCTCGTCAGTTATGCCCTGGAGCGCCACCAGCACCGAGCCGGGAGAGCCGACTGAGGGAGGGATTGCCCGTGGAGCCAGCTTGCGTCTTCTGCCTGATCGCCAAGGGCCAGCTGCCAGCCCAGACCGTGTTCGAGGACCAGGAGCTGATGGTGTTCCGGGACCTCAACCCGATGGGGCCGAGCCATCTCTTGGTCATCCCCAGGCGGCACATTGGCAGTCTGGCCGAGCTCGGCCAGGAGGACCGGGACCTCCTGGGCAGCCTGATGCTGCGGGCCGCTGAGGTGGCTCGCCAGGAAGGGCTGGCCAGGGGCTTTCGGACGGTGATCAACACCGGGCCGGAGGGCGGGCAGACGGTCGGCCACCTGCATGTGCACGTGATCGGCGGCCGCCAGATGACCTGGCCGCCAGGCTAGAGCGAGAGATCGCCGCCCGATCGCCTGAGAGCCCCGCCGCCTGACGGGCGGCAGGAGGTGTGGGCTCGGTGAACCTCGGGTCGCTGCCCTCGGCGTGCTGTCGCGGCGGCGGTTGGGGAGCCTGTCCGCCCGGTTCGCCGACAGCCGCCAGGGCGGGTCCCAGGGCGTCTTGGGGCCCCTGGCGCCGATTGACACCCCGTCCCAGCGGCGGGTATCATCGAGCCACGTATGGTAGCGGAAGGAGGGTCAGACCGTGTCCGAGATCAAGGTCGGGAAGAACGAGACCCTGGAAAGCGCCCTCCGCCGCTTCAAGAGGCAGATTCAGCGCTCCGGGGTACTCGCCGAGGCGCGCAAGCGCGAGCATTATGAGAAGCCGAGCGTGAAGCGCAAGAAGAAGTCGCTGGCGGCCAGGCGCCGGAAGAAGGACTGACGTGGGCCTCGCCCAGCGGATTGACCTGGACCTGAAGGAAGCGATGAAAGCCAGAGAGGCGGGCCGAGCCCGCCTCTCTGTTCTCCGTCTCTTGAAGGCAGCGGCCAAGAACGAGGAGGTGCGCCTCGGCCGCCCGCTCAGCGAGGACGAGTGGCTGGCGGCGGTCAGCCGGGAGGTGCGCCAGCGTGAGGAGGCGCGGCCCGATCTCGCTCGCTCCGGGCGAAGCGAGATCGTGGCCAAGCTGGACGAGGAGGTGCGGCTGCTCCGCCAGTATCTGCCTGAGCCCATGGGCTCGGCGGAACTGGAGAAGGTGGTGGCAGAGGTGGCTCGGGAACTGGGCGCCAGCGGCAAGGGGGATCTCGGCCGGATGATGGGCGCTCTCTTGCCGCGACTGCGCGGCCGGGTTGACGGCAACGCCGTGCGTCAGGCGGTGGAGCGGCAGCTCGGCGGCTGAACCGGGCCAGCGCCTGCGGCGTGCTTCAGCCGAGGGGCTGGGCAGTGGCAGAGGGGATGGGGTCCCCCTCTTGTCCAAGTTGACCGCACCAAGCTGCGCCTTACCAGAAGAGCCTGGCCAAGCCCAATCCCAGGGAGCTCGTCGACATGGAGCCCCGGCCGGCAGCGTTGAGTAGACCTTGATCGCAGCCTGTATCGCACAGGCTCGACGGTGGGGGAGGTCCCCAGATGCGCTATCTCAAGGTGAGTGGCATCGTCGCTCTACTGGCGGTGGCCGTGAGCTGCGGCCAAGGGGCACCACCGGTGACCGTCAGGCCTGCAGCCCGTCTGGTGACAGTCCAGCAGGTTGCGGCATTGCCGTCATCTCAGCGCGCCTACCTTGGACAACACACGTACCTGATCTCCCGGCACTCTCCGTACACACTCAGCGTTGGCACCTTGATGGGGCAGGATATGCGGCCACTCACCACGCTGGCGTGTACCGTCAGGCCCGCCATCTCGTTCGTGTTCAGCGGCCATCTCGTGCTCCTCTGTCCCCTGACTGGCTCGTTGACCGGCCTCTTGATCAACGCCAGCACTGGGCAGGAGACGCGGCTGTGGACCTGGAGGGGGCAGATGAACGGGGCCTCCGAACTGACTGCCTGGGCTGGCAACTCACTCTTCTGGAACGTCGTCCCCAATGTTCTGACCGGGACGGCCCTCACCGGTGGCATCAACCTCGAAACTGGTGCACACATAGCCTTTCCGGCCGGTCTGGGAGGAGTCCTGTTCGCTGACAATCGGACCGGCAGTGTTTACGTGATGACCGGACAGCGCCCGTCGCCTGCCACCCTCTGGTACTGGACCGACGGCCAGCGCATCAAGTTGGGAACGTTGCGCCACGGTCACGTCCTCGCCGTCGGGAGGGGAGGGCTCGCCCTGGCGGTGGGGGTCTCAATCTGGCGCCACTTCGGGCAACACGGTATACCTGGAGCGAGCCGGATCGGGTGTCAGTCGGCAGTGGTCTGTGCCGGGGGAGCTTCTGACCACTGGCATGGTGTACTTCGTGGTGTGGAACCCAACCACAACCTTCCCGGCCCCTGGGTCAATCACGGTTGACTTCCCCTTGGCCGGCCGCTCCTTCACGATCGCCACCATCGCCCAGCCGCTCGTCGCCAACGGTGACATCTACCTCCGCACCGATCACGGTGTCGAACGCATTCAGATCACCGGGGCTGACTCGCCCAATGCCCTGATGCTGAACGACTGGCCGTAGGAAACGATGGCGCCCATGGCCCGAGCTTAGGCGAGAGACCCAGTCCCGCTTCGCGGGAGAAGGCGCCAGATGCTTCTCAAGCCGTCTCGGCCGTCCTCGGTAGGCCCGCAGCGGCATTCAGGGACAAGTTCATTGCCAGCCTCTAATGGCCGCGCGCGACACGGGTCAGGTGTTCCCGCAAGGCGCCCTGCTTCCATCCAGGCCTCGTAGAGTAGGCCGATCTCAGCGGTCCGGGAGCCGGCGTACCGAGGACACAGCCTCGAAGTAGAGGAGCTTCGTTCTGACCGCTACTTCCTTGGTGGTCGGCACTCCCGGAATCGCATAAACGAACGGGTAGACGTCGTTGCAGAGCCCGTATTTAGGGCATATCGCGATCCCTTGCCAGGCTCCGACCCGCCACACGATGATGTTGGTCACCTTGTAGTCGAAATATCCGAGCAGCGTCCCGCCCGACCTGCCGCCCAAATAGTGCGGGAACACGATGGTTTTGGGGGGAAACCAAGGGTATGGTGACTGGCTGAGCTCAAGCCCCCAGCAGACCAGCAGGCCGGCGCAAAGGACGGCCAGAATGATCGCCCAAGGTGCCTTCCTGCGCCCCGTTGCCCTGGCCATGCCCGTGCCTCCCCGTTAGCGGAGGTTCATGTGCCATAGTTGTTGAATTGCGCACACGCCTGTCAACAGACCGGGCGATCTCTGGCTTGTTGAGCGGCGGTCCGGCCGCTGACCTGGCGGCCGATGGGGCTTGATCCAGACGAGGGGGCTGGCCTGTGGCAGAGCGCATTGAACTGGAAGATCTGGTCGGCCTGCCGGAGACCTACGGCGTGGCGATCGACGATGCCGGCACCCGTATCGCCTTCGGCTCCGACCGCAGCGGCCGCATGCAGCTGTACGTGCAGGGCTTGGCCGAAGGGGACCGGGCGGTTCAGGTCGGCGACGGCATCTTGCCCGCCACCCTGATGGCGCCCTTGGTCTGGAGCCGGGACGGCACCCACATCGTCTTCACCAGAGACCGGGACGGAGACGAGCAGCACAATCTGTTCATGGTCGAGGTGGCGAGCGGGGCCGTCCGCCAGCTCACGGACGCCCCCGGCCAGGACTATCCGGGCCCGTTCAGCCCCGACGGCCAGGAGCTGGCGATCGCCTCATCCCGCCACGGCCAGATGAACGTCTACGTGGTGCGGCTCGACAACCTGGAGGTGCGTCAGCTGACCGACCTGCCCAACCCGGCGGAGCCGGCCGGCTGGTCGGCGGACGGACGGCTCGTCTACCTGACCGGCAGCGCGTCGGACGACCCCAGAAATCAGGACGTCTATCAGGTTGCCCGCGACAGCGGCGAGCTGACCCGCCTGTACTCCTCGGCCGATGGCAGCGAGGATCGGGCCATCTGCACCTCCAAAGACGGCCGCTGGCTGGCCCTCGCCAGCGATCACTCCGGCTGGGTTCAGCCCGCCGTGATCGACCTGGCCAGCGGCCAGGTGCGTCAGCTGGGCGACGGTGCGGTTGACGAGACGCCGGTCGACTTCTCGCCGGACGGCCGCCGCCTCTTGACGGTGCAGAACGCCGGCACCTCGACCAGACTGATCGAGATCGACCTCGTGAGCGGCCGCCGCCACCTGCTCGACGCACCCGTCGGCCTGGCCGCGCCGGTCGGCTACGGCGCCGGCGGCGAGGTGGTGATGCAGCACTCAGACACCACCCACCGCTTCGTGGTGGCGGCCCTGACCGGCGCGGAGCGACGGGTCCTGATCGATGCCGAATACGGCCGCCTGGCCGGCAGGCAGTTCATCCGCGGTCACACGGTCAGCGTCCCGAGCGGCGATCTGACCGTCCAGGGCATCCTGTACAAGCCCACACCGCCGCCTGGCCGACGGCTCCCCGCCGTGGTCTGGGTGCACGGCGGCCCCACCGGCAACGACTTCGAGATGTTCGACGAATTCGTCCAGATCATCTGCAATCGCGGCTTTGCTGTGCTCCAGGTCAACTACCGGGGCTCCACAGGCTACGGCCGGGGGTTCAAGGACCTCAACCTGGGCGACATCGGCGGCGGCGATGCCGCCGATGTGGCGGCTGGAGCCCGCTATCTGGGCCAGGACCCGGACATCGACCCCAGCCGCATCCTGTGCGCTGGCGGCTCCTACGGCGGCTACATGACCTACCGCCAGCTCACCCACTTCCCCGAGCTGTGGGCGGGCGGCCTCGCCATCGTCGGCATCACGGACTGGCAGCGGCTGTACGAGGACTCGATGGAGAACTACAGGTCCTACCTGAAGCTCCTGTTCGGGGGCACACCCCAAGAGTACCCGGAGCGCTACCGAGTGGCCTCGCCGATCCATGAGGCCGATCGGCTGCGGGCGCCCCTGATCATGGCCCAGGGCGAGAACGATCCGCGCTGCCCTCTGAACCAGGCCGAGAGCTTCCGGGAGCGCCTGCTCGAGCTGGGCAAGGAGGAGGGGCGGGACTTCGTCTACCACCAGCTGGGTGCCCAGGGCCACTGGAGCGCCGAGATCGGCCAGAAGCTACAGCTATTCCGCCTGCTCGACGACTTCCTGGCCCGCTTCGCCGCCTGAAGAGCCTCGTCACGCCGGACTGCGGCCGGCGGCTCACATCGGGAGTCTTGCCGCCCGCTGGGCGGCGGGATCAGGACACGGGCGGCAGCGCCGGTGAGCGGGGAGCGGTGGCCAGGAAGAGAGCCGCGCCGCCCAGGGCGAGCACGCCGCCCACCGCCACCATCCAGCCGGGGGTCTGGCCGAAGACCGGGATGGCGATCAGGCTGGCGCCGACCGCCTCCAGGAGGCCCATCACCGCCAGGGTGGAGGCGCGCAGCCAGCGCAGGAGATAGTTGGACAGGGTGTGGCCGAGCGTGGTCGGAACCGCGGCCAGGGCCAGCACCAGGAGCCAGTTGCGCAGGCCGAGGTCAAAGACCGGCTGGCCGGCGGCCAGGGCACCGACCAGCAGTAGGAGTGCCGCTAGGCCGTACACCACGGTGGTGTACGGCAGCACCTCCATCTCCTGGCGCAGGTGGCGGCCGATCAGAAAGTAGGCGGCGCCGGCCAGGGCGGCCAGGAGCGCCAGGCCGTCGCCGAGCAGGTGCTGCTGGCCGCCCGCCTGGCTGAGGGCGATCAGCGCCACGCCGACGATGGCGACGGCCACCCCCGCCACCGCCCACCAGGGATGGCGGATGCCCTGGAGCCGCTCCACCACCAGCACCGGCACCGGGTACATCTGCACCAGGATCACCGCCTGAGCGACCGTGGTCAGGCGGAGTGCCGGGATCCAGGTGCCGAAATGGACGGCCAGGCAGGCACCCGACAGGGCGGCGAGAAGCCACTGGCGGCGGCCAAGGGGCCAGGCCAGGCGCCTTTTCGCCACGATCGCTCCGGCCGGCAAGGCCGGCAAGAGAAGGCGCCAGAAGGCGATCACGAAGGCGCCGGCCGTGGCCAGCCGGATCAGGATGGCCGATGACGAAAAGGCGACCACGGTGACGCCGAGGAGCACTCCCGGCTGCAAGAACGGGCTGCCCAGAGGCCTGTGGCTTGGCTCGGCCAGAGCGTCCCGCTCCTTTCGCGCCCGCTGGCGCTGGCGACGTCCCTCCCGCCATTCGCCCGCGGGCAGGAAAAGCCTGCCCCGTGCGGAACCCGCCCTTGGCTCCGTGTCATCCATCGCATGGGGGGTGTGGGTGTGAATCATCTGCGGCGCGGTCTGTCCAATGGCCAGCTGATCGTGCTGGGCATCGCCGGCGCCGTCGGCACCGGGGCGCTCTTCTCGACCGCCGGCATGGCGGCGCTGGCCGGTCCCGGTGTGGTGCTCAGCTGGGCGATCGGCGCCATTATGTATACTTTCATCGGCCTCACCTACGTCGACCTGGCCCTGCTCTACCCGGAGGCGGGCGGGCCATCGCGCTACAGCCTGTACACGCACGGGCCGACGGCGAACATGATCGGCGCCTTCTCCGACCTGATCTGGTACCTGTTCATCCCGCCGATCGAGGCCTTGGCCACGGTGGAGGGGCTGAACTACTTCTACCCGCACCTGGTGGCGGCCAGCGGCGCCCCGACCGTGGCCGGCGCCCTCCTCGGCGTGGTGGCCATGCTCCTGTTCGTGCCGTTCAACTACTACGG